>DDYW01000022.1 GCA_002348185.1 Candidatus Hydrogenedentes bacterium UBA2224
TCTGTCCATTCTGTCCATTCTGTCCGCCGCACCGCGTTCGACCACCGGGCACGCCACTCGTTCCTCGTGTTCCCCCGTCAGCGGCAACCGCATTTGTGTCGTGCTTATCCGGCGATTCGGGCCCATCCCGGGTGCTTGATCCGCGGGGCCGGGAGTCGTATTATAGCAGACTGTTCTGTTATTGTGATCAACGCGGCGGGGGTTATGTCGTTTTATGTTGGCGCGGGTTCGATCGTGCGGCGTGCTGGGTATCGAGGGATACCCGCTGGACGTGGAGGTGGACAACCATCCCGGCCAGCGGCGCTTCACGATGGTGGGCCTGCCCGACGCGGCGGTGAAAGAGAGCCAGGAGCGCGTGCAATCGGCGTTGCGGAGCGCGGGGTTCCGGTACCTGCGGGGCGTGATCGTGGTCAATCTGGCGCCGGCGGACGTGCGGAAGGAAGGCAGCGCGCTCGACCTGCCTATCGCCCTGGGCATGGCCGCGGCGGGGGAGCAGCTCCCCGCGTCGCGTTTTCCCGACTATGCGATTGTGGGGGAACTGGCGCTCGACGGGTCGGTGCGTCCGGTGGCGGGCGCGCTGTGCATGGCGATGGCCGCGCGGGACCAGGGCCTGCGCGGCATCCTCGTTCCCCGGGCCAACGCCGAAGAGGCCGGGGTGGTCCCTGAGATCGACGTGATTCCGGTGGCGACCTTGAGCGAAGCGGCGGAGTTTGTCACGGAACGCAGCGAGATCGTGCCGTTCCGGACCGACCTGCGCGGGGCCTTCTCGCAGGCCCAGGCGCAGTGTCCCGACCTGACCGATGTGAAGGGTCAGGCGCACGTGAAGCGCGCGCTGACCGTGGCCGCGGCGGGCTCGCATAACCTACTGATGATTGGCCCGCCCGGCACGGGCAAGACCATGCTTGCATCTCGCCTGCCGGGGATTCTCCCCGAGATGACGTTTGAGGATGCGCTCGAAACCACCCGGATCTACAGCGTGGCGGGCCATCTGAGCGACAGGGGAAACCTCGTCTGCCGCCGGCCGTTCCGCGCGCCGCATCACACCGCGACCACGGTAGCCATCAGCGGGGGCGGGCACGGCCTGCAGCCGATGCCCGGCGAAGTCAGCCTCGCCCACAACGGCGTGTTGTTTCTGGATGAACTGCCCGAGTTCAACCGCGCGGCGCTTGAAGTGTTGCGGCAGCCGCTCGAAGAGGGGCTGGTCCACATCCGCCGCGCATCCTATGCCGTGACCTTCCCGAGCCGGTTCATGCTGGTCGTGGCCATGAACCCGTGCCCGTGCGGATGCCGGACCGATCCCCGCCGTGAATGCCGGTGCAGCGTGGGCGAGGTCCAGCGGTACTTGAGCCGGCTGTCGGGACCGCTGCTGGACCGCATCGACATCCACGTGGACGTGCCCGCCTTGTCCTTCGAAGAGCTGTCCGACGACCGGCCCAGCGGGGCGACCACGGCCCAGGTTCGCGCGCAAGTGCACGCGGCGCGCGAACGCCAGCATGCCCGCCATGACGGACGCTACCGGGGGAATGCCCATCTCGACGCGACTGCCACGCGCGCCCATTGTGTGATCAGCGCGAGCGGGAAAGCCCTGCTGGAAACCGCGCTTGAACGCATGGGCCTGAGCGCCCGCGCCTACGACAAGATCCTGCGCGTCGCCCGCACCCTGGCCGACCTCGATGACCAGGAACACATCCGCGAACACCACCTCGCCGAAGCCATTCAGTACCGCAGCCTGGACCTGGAGATGCGGTAATCGCGGGCGGACCGCCACGAGTCTGGCAACTTTCAGGACCGTTTGCGCCGGGCTCGTGACGCTGTGGTCCTGCGTCTGTTATGATGGCGGCGCGGAGCGTTTTGTCGCGAAACGCGCGAATCGCCGTCACGAACCGAAAGGTGGACAACGAGATTCAGCAGAAGATGACTGGTTTATGATAGATCCCGCATTGATTCTTCTTGTGATTGGGTTCCTGGTTCTGGCCAGTATCCTGGCGAGCCGGGTGTCGGATCGGGCAGGGGTGCCCACCCTGATCGTATTTCTCTGCATCGGCATGCTGGCGGGCTCGGACGGTCCGGGCGGGATCACATTCAACAACACCCAGGCGGCCAACCTGGTCGGTACGGTAGCGCTGGCGTTTATCCTGTTTGCCGGCGGCCTGGACACCCACTGGGGCGCGGTGCGTCCCGTGCTGGGGCGCGGCATCCTGTTGGCCACCGTCGGCGTTGTGGTTACGGCGGGTCTGGTCGGGATCTTCATGTGGAGAGTGCTCGGCTTTGACCTCCTGACCGGTCTTCTCGTGGGTTCGATTGTCTCGTCGACGGACGCGGCAGCGGTGTTCGCCATCATGCGCCGCCGGGGCGTGAGCCTGAAGGGCCAGTTGAAACCCCTGCTCGAACTCGAGTCGGGAAGCAACGACCCGATGGCCATCTTTCTTACGACAGGCATGACGCGGCTGCTCATGGAACCGGATTTTGAATGGGTGGCGCTCATCCCTGCGCTTGCGTGGAACATGCTGGGCGGAATCGTGATGGGCCTGCTGGCGGGGAAAATGGCGGCCCTGCTGTTCAACCGGATCCGGCTCGGGTACGAAGGGCTGTATCCCGTGCTGAGCATCAGCATCGTGCTGCTGACCTTCGGAATGACGCAGTTCATCAAGTGCAACGGGTATCTTGCCGTGTACCTGTGCGGCATCATGCTGAATGCATCGCGCTTCAATTACAACCTCTATGTGACGAAATTCCACGACGGGCTCGCCTGGCTCATGCAGATCGGCCTGTTCCTGGTGCTGGGGCTGCTGGTCTACCCGTCGCAGCTTCCCCGAATCGCCCTGACCGCCATCCCGGTGGTGCTGTTCCTGATGGCCGTGGCGCGGCCGGTTGCGGTGGCGCTCGGCCTGGCGGGAAGCAGTTTCTCGTGGCAGGAACGCGCGTTAACCGCGTGGACCGGCCTTCGCGGCGCGGTGCCGATCGTCTTGGCAACGTTTCCGCTGATGGCGGGGTATTCGCAATCGGACATGGTGTTCAACATCGTGTTTTTCATCGTGCTGACCTCGGTGCTGATCCAGGGCACGCTGCTGATGCCGGTGGCACGCTGGCTCAAGGTGGACAAACCGCTGCCGCCGCTGCCCCGGTACACGCTCCAGATTCAGCGGGAAGGCCAGGTGCAGGGTGAGACGCGTGAGATCGAGATTCTACCTTCCATGGCGGCGGTGGGGCGAACCGTGGCCGATCTCGACATCCCGGCCGGCGTCTTGATCCTGTTGATCGGGCGCGGGGACGGATTTGTCGTGCCCCGGGGACAGACGCGCATCGAGCCCTACGACACCCTCTTGATGATGGGCGACCCGGACGTGCTGCGCGAAGCAGGCGACGTGCTTCTTTCCCCGAGGCCCACGGTCCGGCAGCGGGAACCGCTGGACGACCCGCTCGCGATGCTGCCCGACACCACCGAGCCGAAATACCTGTCAAAGCACGTCGTGGTGGCGGGGTTTGGGCGCGTGGGCCGGCGTCTTTGCGAGAGACTGGAAGCACGGAACGTGCCGGTGGTCGTGATCGACCAGGACCGCGAACTCGTCCAGCGGCTCCGCGAAGGCAAGTACGCGGCGGTGGCGGGCGATGCGGCGACCGCGATGGCGCTTGCGCAGGCCCATGTGGCGCGGGCCGCGATGCTGGTTGTTGCCTCTCTCGATATCCTGAAGACCACCGAGCTCTCGGCACTGGCCAGACAACTGAATCCGGCCATTGAGATCGTCATCTGTGCCGAAAGCGGGATGGAGGCGAATTTGCTCGAACGCGAACAGGTGGGCACGGTATTCCTGAGCGAGGAAACCTTGGCCGGAAGCGTCGCTCAGTTTGTTCTTCAACGGCTGCGCCGTGAGTAGAAGGCAGACCGGTTCTAGGCGCCCGCCCCGCCGCGACAATGTGTCCCCGTGCATGCAGCCCCGGGAAATGCGCCACCATTGAATGCGCCCTGAACGGGCAGCCCGAGCAAACAGGCTAAGGAGCAATACCGAACCGGCACTCGGCGATCCCCCCCTGTGGACGATGCAGGGAAAAACGGCCGGCGTCTCCTCCCATTCTTCCCACACCTTCCCATCTAAAAACACCACGCGGGTCGTCGTGGCCGGTTCGTGAAGAAGACGGCCGTTCCGGTGTATTCTAGGGTCCGCGATTGCTGCGGAGAACGTATCGTGCATCCAGCGGAGGACCCAGCCATGACACGTCGCCTTGTCTGCCTCATTCTGACGGTCGCGCTCGGGAGCGCGGCGGCCATCGCCGCCGAATCCCTGCCGTTCGGGAACCTGGAAACCCTGACCCGGCTCCAGCCGGGCCGGACGATGCGGTCGTCGACCAGCGACCCCGACTGGCACAACGGCAACGGCGACGCGCGTCCCATTGCGCCGGGCGAGACGCTGGTGCTGGCCGAGCTCGAGGGTCCGGGCGTGATCGGCCATCTGTGGAACACCATCGCGGCCGAGGAGCGCGGCTATGCGCGTCTCCTGGTGCTGCGGATGTACTGGGACGGCGAAGAGGAACCGTCGGTCGAGGCGCCGGTCGGCGATTTCTTCGGGATCGGCCACGGGCTGGACCGGCCGTACGTGTCGCTGCCGTTCACGATCTCGTCGGAAGGCCGCGCGCGCAACTGTTACTGGCCGATGCCGTTCCGCAAATCCGCGCGCATTACCGTCACCAACGAGGGCCGGAAACGGGTCAATGCGTTTTACTCATACGTGGACTGGCGGCAAGTTCCCGAACTGCCTGGGGACACGGTCTATTTCCACGCGATGTACCGGCAGGAATACCCCACGGTCATGGGGCAGAATTACCTGATCGCCGACATCGCCGGGCGCGGCCATTATGTGGGCACCGTACTCAACAGCGAACAGCTTTCGGCGGGCTGGTTCGGGGAAGGCGACGACTTCTTCTTCATCGACGGCGAAGACGAACCGAGCCTGCGCGGCACGGGCACCGAAGACTATTTCTGCGACGCGTGGGGATTCCGCAGCCAGGATGGCCCGTTCTACGGCACGCCGCTGTTTGAGGGATACGAGGCGATGAACCGCACGAGCGCGTACCGGTGGCACATCACGGATCCGGTCCTGTTCGAGAAGTCGTTGCGCGTCGAGATCGAGCACAAGGGCGCGGCCTTTGATGACGCGGGCCAGGTCATCTCGGGATTCACGGAACGCAGCGACAACTTCTCGTCGGTGGCGTACTGGTACCAGACCGAGCCGCACAAGCCGTTCCCGGCGCTGCCGCCCGCCTACGACCGGTTGAGTATCGATTACGCCAACATGGCCGAAGCGGAACAGTGGCTGGGCTCGGCGGTCACCGATGGCGTTGCGCCGGGGCTCCAGGAAGGCGGCGCGTGGAGCGCCGGCGGCCAGGTGTTCTGGACCTGCACCGAGCCGGATAAGTCGCTTACGCTCACCTTCGACGTGGCGGAGGCCGGCGCCTACAACCTTCTGTTTGTCCTCACTCACTCCTACGACTACGGCATCTTCGAGTTCTCGCTCGACGGTCAGCCGCTGGGCCGGGCCATGGACCTCTACAACACGGCGGTTGCGGTCAACGAACATCACATGGGCACGCGCGAACTGGACGCGGGTCCGCACACCATCACGGTAAAGAACGCGGGCAAAGCCGCGGAATCCAAGGGGTATTACTTCGGGTTTGACGGGATGATCCTGAGCCGGACGAAGCAACTGTAGGACGCCTCGGGCGGGGCAGCGTCCCCGCCGGCATCCGCCACGGGGAGAGACGCAAAATGACCGCGATGACGCTTACGTGCACGATGGTGTTGGCTGCGATGCTGGGCGCAACCGGCGAGGCGCTGGATGCCGCGGTGGTTCTCCGTATGCCGCCGCCCGGCGCCGAGACGTCCCCGCCCGAACCGGGCCTCGCGTACGGTCCGGTGGAGGGTTTCGTCCCCCCGCGAACCATCGTGTTTTCGGTGGGTCCCGAGGAGCTCGAGGCCGACGCGGAGGCGTGGGTGGCGCACGGCGTGACGGCGTTCTTCCTCGATTTCATCGCGCGCGAGTGGTCGAGCGACATCTGGGCGCGGGACGGCAAACCGTGGACCATCGGCGAATCCGACGAGTCATTTCAGGCGGCAAAACGCGCCAACGCCAAGTGCGCGTCGCTTGGCGCGGAGACGTTTCTCAAGGTGTCGTTCGACAACTATTTCGAGTGGTTTAACGACCTGATGTGGCAGCAGGCGTACCACAATTTCCGGCAGTTTGCGATCTTCGCCCGTGAAACCGGATGCACGGGCCTGGCGCTGGACATCGAGTATGTGGGCGAACAGTACCGGTTCGATTGGGACGGCTACACGTACGAGGGGTATACGAAGGCCGGCCTCGCGAACGCGATCCGCGAACGCATGACCCGGGTCGCCGAGATCCTGTACGACGAGTTTCCAGACATGGTCTTCCTCACGTTTCCGGAACAGGGTCTGGGGCTGGGGTCCATCATCCATACGGCGTGGCTCGAGGAAGCCGCCCGCCGCAACGCCCCCGGCGGCGTACATTACTGCACCGAGCACACGTACCGCGACACCAACATCCGCGACGTGTTCGCGTACACCTGGGCGATCAACGACCTGTTCCACCGGCTGCTGACGCCGCGCGCCTGGGCCTATTGGCAGGAACGCTGCTCGATTGCGATCGGCTTGTGGCCGTTCGGGTTCAATTACGAGAACGTGTTCGAACCGGGCCTCAGCGTCGAGCAGTACCGGCAGGGCTATGCGGCGTCGCTGATGGTTTCGCAGCGCTACAACTGGATTTACAGCCACAATTGCCGCGATCTGCTCATCAACCGCAACGCCGACAAATACACCGGCAAGGAACCCCTGCAGGCTTTTCTTGACGTGGTACAGAAAAAGGAGATGGTTACCACCGCTCCGTATCCCGCCCTCGCGGCGGCATTGCGGGCGAGGGACCTTCGCGATTACGCGCCCGAACTCGAGCGCATGCCGTTTGTCGGGTTCGTGGGACCCAACGATGTGCCCCGTCTCGAGGTGGCCCCCGCGGGGCTCTGGGACCGCGATGAGCTCGAACGCTGCTGGGCCCTCGCCCTGCAGTATCCCCGGGGCGGGGAGCCCCACCTGCGGCAGGCGTTCGGCACGGTCACCGACTGGATGGTCATCGGCCCGTTTCGCGGCGCGGAGGGCTTCACGGGGCACCACGCGGTGTACCCGCCCGAAGAAAACCTCGATTTCAGCGCGGAGTACGACGGCGCGGGAGGCACGCTGCGGTGGCAGGAACTCCGCCAGGCGGACGACCGCGCCAGCGTGAACCTCGCGGGCGCACTGGGCGCCGCGGACCACGCCACGGCCTATGCCTGCTGCTATGTCACGTCGCCCGGCGAACGCAAGGCCCAGTTCCGCATCGGCACCAACGACGCGGGAAAGATGTGGGTCAACGGAACGCTCGTGTACGATTATCCCCACGAAGGGTCGGCGCTACTCGACCGGGACATCGTGAACCTCACCCTGCCCGCGGGGACCGTGCCCGTGCTTATCAAGGTCACCAACGGCCTGCTGAACTGGGGTTTCGTGTTCCGTGTGACGGACGGCAGCGGCCGCGCCATGGACGACCTCGTGTTCTCGCTCACGCCCCCGTGACGCGCTCGGCCGTGTCGTTGAAGGACTCGGGGGGCTCTGCTATCATCGCGGGATGATTACGGCACGAGCCCAGCGCGATGGAGGGTTTCACGAAGGCGCCGCCGGCGTCTTCCGCTCGTACCGTCGTGCCTGATCGATCCCTTCTTTCACTCTCATACCACCCAAGGGGCCAGTGACGTAGTTGTTGCGGCGAGTGCGGCAGCATTTACATGGAGACACACCATGCGACTCATAGAGGAACTGGAATGGCGGGGCCTGGTCAACCAGGTGACCCATCCGGAGCTGGGCGACCGGCTCGAACAGGAACGGTTCACGTTTTACTGCGGGTTTGACCCGACGGCGGAGAGCCTGCACATCGGCAATCTGGTGCCGATCATGGGGATGATGCACTTTCAGCGGCGCGGTCACCGGCCCCTCGTGCTCGTGGGCGGCGGCACGGGGCTGATCGGCGACCCGAGCGGCAAAACCGAGGAACGCAAACTGCAGACCCGGGAGAACCTTGACCGGCATCTGGCGGGCATCCGCGCGCAACTGGGACGGTTGCTGTCGTTCGAGGGCGACAACGCCGCGACCATGGTCAACAACGCCGACTGGCTGGGCGAATTGCGGCTGCTCGATTTCCTGCGCGATACCGGCAAGCATTTCTCGGTCAACGTCATGCTGGCGAAGGAATCGGTTCGCGCGCGCCTCGAGGACCGCGACCACGGCATCTCCTACACCGAGTTCACCTACAGCCTGCTGCAGGCCTACGATTTCCTGCACCTGCACGACACTTTCGGGTGCCGCTTGCAGGTGGGCGGCAGCGACCAGTGGGGCAACATCGTCGCCGGCATGGACCTGACCCGCCGCTTGCGCCAGAGCGAGACCTTCGGGCTCACGTTCCCGCTCGTGACCAAGGCGGACGGCGCGAAATTCGGCAAGTCCGAACAGGGCAACGTGTGGCTGGACCCGGCCCGGACTTCGCCCTACAAGTTTTACCAGTTCTGGATCAACCAGGCCGATGCCGACGTGCCGCGCCTGCTGCGCTATTTCACGTTCCTGCCGCAGGAAGAGATCGCGGCGCTTGAAGCGGAACTCGCGGCCGCGCCCGAGAAACGCATCGCCCACCGCCGGCTGGCGGAAGAAGTCACGGTCCTGATTCACGGGACGGACCAGCTCGCGAACGCGGTCAAGGCGTCGCAGGCCATGTTCGGCGGCGAGTTGAGCGGGCTGGATGATGCGACGCTCGAGGACATCTTCAGCGAAATGCCCTCGACGCGTTTTCCGCGGGAGGCGTTGAGCAGCGGCAAACCGCTGCTCGACGTGCTGGTCGAGAGCGGCGTCTTCCCGAGCAAGGGCGAGGCGCGCCGGACCATCAAGAGCGGCGGGGTCTACCTCAACAACGAACGCATCGCGGAAGACGCGCGCCTGTCGGAAGCCTGCCTGTGTTCCGAACGAATCGCCGTGGTCCGCAAGGGCAAAAAGAACTATCATCTCCTGAAGTTCGAAGACTGACGGCGCCCGTTTTCGGCGCACGCAACCACCAGTTGAGGATGCGCCCCGTGGAACGGCACGAAAAGCTGGGAACCCGCCATCGGGCAATGCGGCGCGCGGCGAGGGCGCTTTCCTTCGCCGTGCTCCTGGCCCTGGCATCGGGCTGCGGCGGCCCGGACGAGTCGCCCGTGCAGTCCGCGAACCGTCCCCATGGCCTGCCCCTGTACGACACCATCCAGGAGGCGGGCTCCGACTGGAAAGCGGCGCGGTTTCAGCGCGACGCGCTTCCGAAACTGATTGTCGCGGCGAGCCAGACATTCAACAGAGAGAACCTTGCGGCGCATTTCGCCGATGTGGTGCTGGATCCGCAGCGGCTGATGGTGACCGAAACCACCCGGGTGCGCGTGTATTTCGTCGGCGAAGCCAGCGGCTACCGGAACGCCGTGGGCGTAAACCTCTCCGGGATGGGGATCCAGGAAGGCGAACCGAAACTGCTCATTCCGGACGAGACCTGCCGCCTGAAACTTTACGAGGCCGCGGCGCAGGTGGCGGGCGACCCGCCCGGGCTGTCCATGGCGCCCTTCGGAGAACGGACGGAGGAGTTTCCGCTGCATCCGGGCGATTTCGTGGACCTCGGCCGGATTCCGGCCGGCACGCGCCTGAATTTCTTTCTCGTGTCGCAGGAGGAGGGCCGGGTCTACACGCCGATGCCGGAAGCCAATCCCGACGGCATCCCCCACATGGTCGCGCTGGCCGTGGACGATTCGCCGTACATGGTGATCAGTTTCGAGGACATGTACGAGGGGGGCGACCGCGATTTCAGCGACTGCGTCCTGGCGGTCGAGATGAGCCGTTACAACATCCAGGCGCTCCTGGGATGTATCGATCCCTGGCGGCGGGCGAAGCAGTTGGGGCTCCTGGCTGGCATGCTCGCGCTGGCGGCCGGCGGACTACTGGGGTACGTGATGTGGCGCACGTACCGCCGCCTGAAGCGGATCCGCGCCGCATCTCAAGGAGCGAGGGCGCTTCTCGAGGCCAACGACCCCGAGGGGGCCCTGAAAACACTGGCCAACGTTCACCGCGAATACGGCAACGATGTGACGCCGGAGTTCACGGCCGTCGAGATCGATGTGTGTACATGTCTGTCGGATATTGGCGGACTCGCACGGATCTACGGCGATTCCGACAAAGCGTTTCATGACAAGGAAGACGCCTCGTTGCTGGTGGGCGCGGCCCGGCTGGCCGAAGGCCATACGAGCGCCTATGGCGAAGTGCGCGAGCGCTGGCGCGACCGCGAATCGCACCCGGGGGCCTGGCTTGGCCTGGACGCGGACGCGCTTGTATTCGACGGGAAAGGGGAGCAGGCGGAAGCCTTGCTGGCGCAACGCCGGTTTGACGGGCCGGAAGACCGTCATCGGCTGGCCCGGCTCGCGTGGCTCACGGGCCGCGGCGAGCCCGAGAGGGCCCGGGCGATGGCGGACGCCGCGCTCCGGCAGAACCCGGACTGCCCGGACGTCCACCGGTTTCGCGGAAGGCTGTTCGAGACCCTGGGCGCTTTCGACGAGGCCCGCCAGGCCTTCGAACAGGCGTTGCGCCTGGCGCCGAGGAATCCGCTGTTGCGCGACGCGCTCGCGGAATTCCTTCTCCGGCGCGGCGAGTACAGCGCGGCGCTGGCGATCTGGACTAAGGCCCTCGAACACAACACCACGGGCGCGTTGTGGCTGAAAGCGCTGTTCTGGCGGCGCGTGGCCCGGCCCGTCGCGTTCGAACCGGACAAGCTGCACGTGCCGGAAGACGAACTGGAACCTCTCGTCCGGTTTCTGCTCGAGCTGCCGCCGTCCCGATTCTGGGACGACGCCGGGTTTGACCGCATCGCCGACGAGCGCCCCGATCTGGCGTCGCGGCAGGAGGTGTTCTGGCTCCGCTTGTCCGAGGCGCTGAAGACCCACCGCGAACCCGAGGCGCTCACGTTGGTGAATCTCAACCGGTTCGGGGCGCGGTCGTGGAATGCCGAACTGGAGCGCGCGCTGCCGCGCATGCTCACCTGGCGGCGGCTTACGTTCATGGATCCGTCGCTGCCCCGCGCCGCGGTCGAGGCGCCGCATCCCCGGCATGTATTTTTCGAGACGCTCGACGCGTGGACCCTCGGGGCCGGGCCGGTGCCCGAGGTCTTCCAGCGGTTGATGCGAAGCGAGAGCGCGTTCGCGGCAGCCTATCTCGCGGCCGGGTGGTACGAGGCCGGGTTGATGCTGCTGCCGGCGGCCGCATTCCAGGGCGACTGGCCGGAGTGGTTTTTGCGCGATGTCTTCGAGGCGGTGCGTGCGTGCCGGGGCGAGGAAAAGGCGCGGGAGTTTATGAACCAGCACCAGCGGCCGCGCCGATGAGCCGCCTGCCGGGGGGGCCCGAAATCCTCGTCCGGGTTCCCGGGTATTGCGAATTCCGCCGGGTTGTGGTTTGATTCGGTGACGGACAGGGCGTACAGTGGCCCGCGGGCAGGGGCCGAACATGCCGGTTGGGGGGAGAAGCCATCATGAGCGCCGATCTTGCGGGAGCGCGCCCGAGCGTGCTTCCTGTGGTGATCCGATTCTTTCTGGGGCTGCTGTTCATCGGGTCGGCGGCATTGAAGGCCGTGGACTTCGCCGCGTTTGCCGAACAGGTTTCGTATTACGGCATCGTGCAGGACGAAACGCATCTCCAGGTGGTTGCGGGCCTCGTGATCGGGCTCGAGGTCGCGCTGGGCCTGGCCCTGCTCATCGGGTGGTGGCCCAGAGTCGTGCTGCCCGTTACCGCGTTGCTGCTGCTTGCGTTCACGGGCCTGATTCTGTATGCCTGGTTCTACAACGACCTTCAGGAATGCGGGTGTTTCGGATCGTTTTTCGCGATGCCCCCGGCGGTGTCCGTTGGCAAGAACATCGTGCTGCTGTGCCTGTTGCCGCTGGCCTGGCCCCGGGTCCATCCGGCGGCCACCGCGACGGTGTTGTACCACGTGCCTCCCGCCGCGTCGGGGCGCCTGAAGCCGTTCATCGCGGGATGCGCCGCGGGCGTTCTGCTCGCTCTGGCGCTCGAAATCGCCGCGTTCGCCATCTATGCCGTCTTTTTCCGCGACCACATGATGAGCAATCTCGAAAAGAAGATGCTCGCGCCGTCGCCGCCGGGCACGCCCATGCCCTACGACTGGAAACTGCGCGACGCCGCCGGCGAGCCGGTCGACATGACCCGGTTCCAGGGCCAGCCGCTGTTTCTGGTCTTTTTTTCGGCGTCCTGTCCGAAGTGCGAGGCGCAGCTGCCGGCCTTGCAGCGGTTTTACACCGCGCTCGATGGCGAGGCAGTCGCGTTTGTGGCGGTCGTCACGCGGGATTCGGACCGGCTGGATCCGCTCATGACGCGGCAGGGATGTTCCTTTCCTGTCTACAGGTTTGGCGAAACGCGGCCGCCCCTGTTCGAGCACGTCCAGGTGCCTTCGGCCTACGTATTCGGGAAAGACGGCGCGCTGCTCTACGAGCAGTTTGAGGCCGCCCGCTGGGATGACCCGGCCTTTGTGGCGTTCGTCAAAGGGTTGGCGGCGGAATAGGCGGGGCGCTTACTGCTCCTCCACAGGCTGGCGCTCCCACATGTCGTCCCGGTAGATGTGGCGGTGAACGCGGAACCCGCCGGGTGCGACATCGATCTCGCTGAACTCCCCAAAACAGTTGTGCCGGGGCTGGTGGTAGAAGAAGGCGCCCGAAGACAGGTGCGACACGTTGGGAAACTGCGGATCGCGCGTGTAGCTGAACCGGTGCACGTGGCCCGCGGCGTAGAGCACGCGCTTGCCGCATTCCCCCACAACGCGGTGCAGCGCGTCGGCGTTGCGCAGCCGCCGGTTGACCCCGCTGGCGTACGCGTCGGTCTCGTGAAGCACGGGATAGTGCGCGGCGACGATGACGGGGTCGGAGGCGTCGCGCAGCAGGGCCTCCGTCGCGGCGGCCTCTTCCGCGGAGATGCGCCCCGCCGACGAAATCCGGTTCGCGCAGACCGTCGGCACCATCACCAGCGAGGTACCGCCAGGCAGTTTCCGGAGCGCCGGGAAGCCCTCCGGCGGAAGATACGGCCCGAAATACTGTTCGAAGCGGCCTTCCCGCGCTTCGCGGAACGTGTAGACGTCGTGATTGCCGGGCATGAGCGCGACATCGAATCCACGCCTCACGAGCCCGTCGACAAATTCCCGCGCCCGGCGGAATTCGGCGTCGGTGGACGTCGATGTGAAGTCGCCGGTCATCAGCAGGGCGGGAATTCCGAGCGAGGCCACATAATCCGCAAAGGGTTCGGCGCGTTCCATGCGGAAATGCCGGCCGCGGCGCAGCACGACGTTGAGATTCCCCAGGAACCGTTTGCTTGCCAGGGCGAACGGATTCCACACCACCGACCAGAAATGCAGATCGGCGATGTGAACGAAGCGGTCGCGGACGGCGTGGGTGTCGGGCGTGCTCATGCGCCTGCGGCTCCGGCTACGAGCCCGTCGCGGTGGAGCCGGCTTCGCCGGCCATCGCGAGTGCGCCGTCCGGTCCCGCCGCGTTGGTGTAGGCCGTCTGGAAATCACGCCAGGCCCCGGGCTCGGCGCAGTGGATGAGTTCGACGGGGCGCGGCGCGATCAGGGCCGCCGCCGTGTTCAGATCGCCCACCGAACGGATGCAGGGCATATAGTGTTTTTCCACCCATTGCGCGTCACTGCGCGGGTCAAACCCCGCCGTGTCCGCCACGACGCTTGCGATGGCGGGGTCGAGGGCCGCGGCGAACAAGGCCCACACGCCCGCGTCGCCCAGCCCCGTCACGGTGACCGGGACGCCCGCCTCTTTGCGCAGAAACGCAGCCGCCGTCACGATGTCGTGGACCCGAAACGCGGTGTCCGTCGGCAGGAACGTATCGGGAAACTTGTAGGTCTTGCGCGAGGACCCGGTTCGCGGGTGCTGGTATTCGCCCGTGAGAAAGGTGTCAATGCAGAGGACGGCGTTGCCTTCGGCAAGCAGTTTTTGCACGAGCGGGCCGGGGCCGCCGGCCCGCGGGTCGGCGAGCGCCGCCTTGCCGCGCGCGTGCACGGCCAGCACGGCCCCGGTCGGCGCGCCCTGGGGCGTGTACAAGACGGCGGGGATGGCCTGGTTGGTGTCGGGCCGCCAGACGATGAGCCGTTCGAAGGTACAGCCTGCGGCATCGCCTTGGCCGAGGCGGCGCGCGCTGACCTGCGCCGGTTCGGGCACCGTCAGGCCGAGGATGTCGAACAGCGCCGCGCCGTATCCGGTGCGGAAGGCCTCGCGTGCGTCCGGGGTCTTCGGGAGCATCGCGGCGCATTTCGCGCGATTGGTTTCGAGCACGGCCGGCATGAACGTTTCCATCGGGCCGAAGCCCTCGGGTAATTTACCTCCGGGGAAGACGCGCAACACCTCGTCGGGGTCCTTTTCGTAAGGCGGTTCGGTGAAATCCGCGTAGTTGGCGCCCTGCTTGAGCACCCACGTGCCGAAGAAGCGGTACATGGCGGTGCGGCTGTCCTCGTTGTAATTGTGCGGGTAGTCGAAGTGATGATTCTCGAGGCGGCCGGCGGCGTCGTAGAACGCATAGATCCGGCGGATGGCGGGGAACTCGACCCGGGGCGTCAGCCGGGTCCAGTCGCCCGCGGTGGAGACCATAACCATGGGGCGCGGCGCCATGAGCGCGCCGATTTCCAGGTTGGACGCGCGCATCCGCAGGATGGGGGCGTTCTCGCACATGCAGCCGCCCTGCATGCTATGCGAGATCATATTGACGGGCGCGCCCACTTTGATGCGCGGTTCGACTGCCTGCAGCGCAAACGTCTGGGTGCCGCCGCCGGACGCTCCGGTGCAGGCGAGGTTGTCCGGATCAACATAGGGCAGGGAAGCCAGGAAATCGACCACCCGCAGGGAGTTCCACAACTGGAACGCAAAGGGATGAAGTCCGTACAGCTTCTGGACGGGATCCTCCCACCCGTGGTTGGGGAACTGGAGGCTGTCGACGTAGCCCACCATGTCGTAGCTGAACGCGACCATGCCCATGCGGGCCAGGGTGATGCAGCGCGCCGGAACCGAGCCGCGGGCGCCGTCCTCCAGACGCCCGAATTCCCAGTGGCCGTGAGGGCAGGCTACGCCGGGGAACGGGCCGGCGCCTTTCGGGCGGTAGAGGTTGCCGGTCACCAGCACGCCCGGCCGCGATTCGAAGTACACCTTCTCGACGATATAGTCATCGTGTTCCGCGGCGGGTTCGACGTGGGCATTGAGCGGCCTGCGTTCCGGCATGGGCCAGAGTCCCGACGACACGAGGATCGTGCGTCGCAGGTCCGCCGCGTAGGCCTCCCAGGCCTCGCGCGAATCAAACGAAGTCATGCAAAAGGTGGCATCGGTGTCGCGGGGGAGGTTGTAGCGGCCGTCGAGCGGCGTTTGCGGCTGGTCGAACACCCGCATGCACGGCTGGGCTGTTTCCGGGTGGAACGCGGCATCGGCGCTCAATGCCAGCGACGCGATGCCGCCTTCGAGCGCAACCGCGACGGGTCCCGCCGGCAACGCGGTCTCACCGGCCTTCACCCAGCGATAAACGCCCTGGTCGGACGCGCTCTCCGGCGCCTGGAACGCCGTGCCGCTGAGCGTCGCCTGGGCCCCGGGCGCCCCGTCGGCCCACAGCCATACCGTGTACGTCGCCGCGCTCGGCAGGGTTACGGTTCCGCCCTGGAGTTCGTACGCGTCCAGCCAGACGAGTTCCGGCGTCTCAACGGCCATGCCCAATACCGAAAGCAGTACCATCACCATCTCTGCAACCTCCTTGGCGTCCGGGTTTCGGTTGAGCATATCGCGAACCGCGCCAAAATCAAAGGGGGGCAACGGCCCGAATCGCCGGGTAAGCACGACATGAATGCGGTTGCCGCTGACGGGGGGCCAGAGGAACGAGTGGCGTGCCCGGCGGTCGAACGCGGAGCGGTGGACGCTGTGGACATAGTGGACCGGATGGACCCAATGGACGCGATGGACCGGATGGACGCCCCGGCCCTTAACGACTTTGCAGTCGAGGACGCCGGCGAAGCCCGCAAAGACGGCATCGTCCCTTTTCCGAACGACACCGAAGGTNNCCCGTGGATCGGGCGCATCCCTCCTGTCCCAACCCCCGAACGGGGGTTGAACAGACTTGGCAGCTTCGTTCGACCCCTTCGCAATCATCCAGGCAAAGACGTCCATCTGGTCCATTTGGTCCTGCCGTGGATCAAAAAAGCAGACGAGAGGCCTGCGCTACAGGAAACAGATTTGCTATAGTGGATGCTGCAGTGCGTGTGCGGTAGCCGGGGAACGGGTCATGCGCAACATTATGAAGGCGGTTGAGCTGATAGGCGGCGGTGGCGGCCTGCTGGCCATGATCTGCGGGGGCGCGGCCCTCGTGCTGGGGTACACGGGAGCGGGCGCGGCGGCCATCAAATACGGCGCGCTCGCGTTCATCATCGGCATCGCGGTCAAGATCACCCGGCGCATGGTCCTGCCCGACTAAGACGGTTCATCGCCGCGGAAGGGAACGCCCATGTGGAAGAAGTTCAAAGGCCTGTTTGTGCCGTCCCCCGAGAGTCAGGCGGCGTGGCGGGTGTTCCTGCGCATTGAATCCGCCGTGCTGTTCCTGGGGGCGCTGGCGATGTTCTGGAAGCTGGCCGTCCCGCCGCCCCGGTGGGGCCTGTTCGTCCTCTTCGCCATCCTCCCCGAAACCGGCTGGCTCGCCTATCTGTACCACAGGAAACCGTCGCGCTGGCCGGCGCTGATCTACAACGCCGTGCATTCCTACGTCACGCCCATCCTGCTCCTGATGCTGCTGTGGAAGTTCGCGCCGCTCTATCTGCTGGGATGGGTGGCGAACATCGCCTTTCTGCGCGTGCTGGGGTTCGGGTTCCACGCACCTCCGCGCGCCTGAGCGGCCCGGCAACCCGAAAAACCTACCGGCGGCATACCTCCAGAAAGTCCTCGAGCCGCGTGAACTTCTCCCGGGGTTTGCCCGCCTGCTGGCCCCGCGCAATTTCCTCCGCATCGATGGCCTGCCAATCGGCGTAGGTCACGACACGGACCCCGCGCTCGTGGAGCAGCCGCGCCAGTTCGAGGCTGTCGCGCCGCGGACACGGCGGGAGCGCCGGCATGTCTTCTAGAAGGGCTTTGACGGTCTCCGCGCTGTCGGGTTTGTTCGTGCCGATGATGCCGCTCGGGCCGCGCTTGATCCACCCCGCCGCATACAGACCGGGAATCGGGCTGCCCCCTTCAATGATGCGGCCCTGGACGTTCGGGAACACGCCGCGTTTCTCATCAAACGGCACGCCGGGGATGGCCATACCGCGATACCCCACGCTGCGAAACACCAGACCGCAGGCCAGCGTTTCCGTTTCGCCGGTGCCCCGGGCCCAGAGATGGAACGGTTCCCCCTCGAGCGCGTTTCGTTCAAATACCACCGATTCCACCCGCGCCGTGCCGCGGATCTCCACGGGACCGCGCAGAAACCGGATCCGGCATTGTTTCGGCGCATCGGACGGCGGACGCTCGGCGAATTCCCGCAGAATAGACAGGTTTTTCTGGCTGTGTTTGTTATCGGGGTGCTCGAGTTCGGCCTGGCTGGCGGCATCCAGCTCGAGGTCCGCCGGGTCGACCACCGGCGCGCACGCCTCCAGCGCCCCCAGCTCGCGCAACTCCTGCGACGTGAACCTGGCCTGCACCGGGCCCCGGCGACCCACCAGGTGAATGCGTCGGATCCGGCTCGCGGCCAGCGCCTCGAGCGCGTGCTGCGCGATGTCGGTGTCCTTCAGCTCGTTGACGGTTTTCGACAGGATGCGGCACACGTCGACCGCGACATTGCCCTGGCCCACGATCACGGCCACCTCCGACGAGAGATCAAACTCGCGGTCGCGATAGTCCGGATGGCCGTTGTACCATCCCACGAACTCGGTCGCGGTGTGGCTGCCCGGCAGCGATTCGCCGGGCACCTCCAGCCGCCGATCGGCCTCGGCCCCACACGCAAAGAGCACGGCATCGTAATACCGCCGCAGCTCGTCCACCGCGATATCGCGCCCGACCTGCACGTTGCCGAAAAACTGAAACCCCTCGTGCGCGGCAATCCGGTCGAAGATCCGCGTCACCGTCTTGATCTTGGGATGATCCGGCGCGACCCCGCCCCGCACAAGACCGAAGGGGACGGGCAGCCGGTCGAACAGATCAATCCGCACGGGGACGGCGGCCTTGTACAAAGACTCCGCCGCGTAAAAACCGCTCGGTCCGCTGCCGACAATCGCCACCCGTAACGGGCATTCGCTGGTGCCTGTCGCGTGCATGAATACTCCAGAATCGGGTTGAATTTTGTGTGCTCTTTTCCAGCCACACCGTATACGGCGTAGAACAGGCGGAAGGCGCCCTGTATTTCACGACCGCGGCGCACAGCGGTTCACTTCGCGGAACCGAGTTCCTGCGTGCCCGCCGCCGCCTTAAGGCCCGGCACGACCGCCCGGCCGGCGCGGGTCAGGTAACGCCGCACATCGTCAATGCCCAGATACATCGCCGGCACGATCACCAGGGTCACCGCGGTCCCGAACAGAATGCCAAACCCCAGGGATAACGCCATCGGAATCAGGAATTTCGCCTGCCGCGACGTCTCGAAAATCATCGGCGCCAGACCGCCAAACGTCGTCAGCGTGGTCAGCATGATCGGACGAAAACGCTGCACTGCCGCCGAATGAATCGCGTCGTGGTGCGACAGGCCCTCCTCGCGTTCGCGGAAGTTGGCGAAGTCGATCATCACCAGCGCGTCGTTCACCACCACCCCCGCCAGCGCCACGATGCCGAACATGCTCGGAATCGACAGATCGTACCCCATGATCAGGTGGCCCAGAAACGCCCCCACGATGCCGAAGGGAATGCTCAGCATGACCACCAGCGGCTGCGTGTAGCTCCGGAACGGAATGGCCAGCAGCGCATAGATCGCCATCAGGGCCAGGATGAACGTGACTTTCAGGCTCCCCATGCTCTCGCGAATCTCCGCCTGGTGCCCTTCAAACGAATACGAGAGCCCCGGACGCTCGCGCAGGAATTCGGGCAGCACGTTCTCCTGAAGATCCTTGAGCACTTCCCCGGCGCGGCTGCGCGGCATGATGTCCGCCGAGACTTCAACCACCCGGCGGCCGTTGCGGCGATCGATGGTCGTGTAGGCGCGCCCGCGATTGATCTCCGCGATCTCGCGGAACGGCACATAGGCGCCCCCGGGCGTCCGGATCATCAGCGACTGGATCGTATGCTCCGACGACCGTTCCTCCTCGGGCAGACGCACCATCACCTTGATCTCGTTCCGGCCCCGCTGCTGCCGAAGCACCTCGGCCCCATAGAACGCATACCGCACCTGGCGGGCCACATCGCGCGGCGTCAGCCCCAGGCTCTTGCCTTCCGGTTTCAACGTGAAGTCGAGTTGCTCCTTGCCCGGCTGGAAACCATCGTCGACGTCGTCCACGCCGGGGTACGTCGCGAGGATTTCGGCCAGCTCGCCGCTCGCCTGTTCGAGCATGCTAATGTTGCGGTGGCTGAGCTCAATCGCCAGAGGCCGGCCCCAGCTTCCCGGCCCGCCGGAATCCGACGCGAACCGCAGGTATTCCACGCCCGGAACTTCGCCCACGACTGCGCGCCACCGTTGCGTGAACTCCGACGTGCTCATGATCGCTTCGCGGATGTCGGGTTCGGCGAGTTCTACGCGCATCCGTCCCGTGTGGCTCCCCGTCATGCCAATGTCGGCCGTGACCGAAACCACCAGTTCCGGATGACCCGTCTCCGCAATAACCTGCTCCGCACCCGCCTGGAGACGGTCCAGGATGGCTTCGGTCTTCGCGACCGGCGCACCGTACGGCAAGACCACCTGCGCGTCGGCATAGTCCGATTCGATAATGGGAAACTGCTGGAAGCCCATTCGCCCGCTCAAGGCATACGACAGGCTCAGCGCAAGCGCGCCCAGGCCCAGCGCGATCGTGATGTACCGGTGACGCAACGCATACTCCAGCGCCGGACCGTAGTAGTCGCGCACCCAGTGTAAAAAGCGGCGGCTGAACGCCTGCTGTTTCTCGTGGAGCCAGCGTTTGAGGCCCTTCCGCGCCCGGTCCTGATGATGCCCCAGCTGCGAGGGCAGAACGTACAGGCTCTCGATAAGCGAGAGCACAAAAACCACGCACACCACCACGGGGATCATCTGAAACGTCTTGCCCACGTAGCCCGGAATGAAATAAATGGGCACGAATCCCACAATATTCGTCAGCACGCTGAAGATGACCGGTGACGCGACTTCCTGCGCCCCGCGAACCGCCGCCTCGATAAACGGCAGGCCTTTCTGATGGTAATAGTAGACGTTCTCGCCCACCACGATGTTGGTGTCCACCACGATCCCCAGCGCAATGATGAACCCGAACAGCGACATCATGTTGACCGTCACGTCGCCTGCCGGAAGAAACAGGAACGAGCCCATGAACGAGACCGGCACGCCCATCATCACCCAGAACGCCAGGCGCGCTTCCAGAAACACCCCCAACAGCACCAGCACCAGCACCAGCCCTATGAGCCCGTTCTTGACCAGCAGTTCGACGCGCTGGCGGTAGGTGTCCGAGCGATCATGGTGGGTCGAGGCTTCGATTCCCGGCGGAAGATACGGCTGGTATTCCTCCAGCAGCCGATGCACCGCGTCGGCCACCCGCATGGGCGTCTCCTCCCCGACCCGGTACACTTCGAGATGCACGGAGCGCTTGCCATTGAATTTAGAATACCGATCCGTGTCCGCGAAACTGTCGTCAATGTGCGCAATGTCCTTCAAGAGCACCTGGCTGCCCAGTTCGGTGCTGACCACCGGCATCTCCGCGAACTGGCGCCCGTAATCCCGCCGTTCTTTCAGGCGCAACAGAATCTCCCCCGCATCCGTCTTCAAACCGCCGCCGGGGAGATCGATTGAAGCGTTGGCCAGGGTTCGCGCGATCTCTTCCGGCGTCGTCTGATACCGGCGGAGATTCTCCTGCGAAATCTCAATGCCGATCTCCAGGGGCGGCGTGCCCTCCAGATCCACCTGCGTGATGTCCGGCGACTGAAGCAGCCAGTCCCGCAACTGTTCGGCCACCTGGTGCAGCGTGGTGTCGGGCGCATCGCCATACACCACCACCTCGATCACATCGCGCCGGTGCGCATCAATCCGCACCTCCGATTCCTCGGCCTCTTCCGGGAACGTGACGATCCGGTCGACCTCGCTCTTGATCTCCTGGCCGAGCCGGTTCACGTCCTCCCCCAGAAGCAGTTCCACCATCACGCTGCCGTTGCCCTCGCGCGCGGTGGAGGTCACTTCTTCTACGCCTTCAAGCGACCGGACGGCCTCTTCGATGGCGAGGATGATCCCGTTCTCCACCTCCTCCGGGCTGGCGCCCGGATACGCCACCGAAATCGAAACCGTGTCCGGAGCGATGTCGGGAAAAACCTCCTGCTTGATGTTCAGCAGCGCAATAAAACCGCCCGCCAGACAGATCCACAGAATGAGACTGGCCGCCACCGAATGGTTGGCCATCCACGCAATCGACCCGCGGTACCCGGGATGCTGTGTGTCCGCGCTCACGGTTGCCCGCCCTTCGTCCCGCTGCCCGGCGGGTTCCCGCCGCCTGGTCCGCCCGGCCCGGGGCCGTCCGCGCTGGTCCGCAACGTCATGCCGTTGACGGGCGTCGCCAGGTCGCTCACCACGATCAGTTCGCCGTGCCCCACGCCCTTCGACACATACACGGACTCCGCGCCCCGCCAGGCGGCCTCGATCGGCCGAATCTCGAGGGTCTTGCCGGGAGTCATCACCCACACGTAGTCGCCTTCGCGCACGGCCGAAGCCGGCACCGGACGCACGTCCGGGATCTCCCGTCCGATGAGCTCGACCCGCACCTTCGCCCCCAGCAGAAGCGGGTGCGACGGCGCTTCGCCATCCGCGAGCTGGAGCGGATCCTTGACCGTGATCAGAATCCGCGGCAGCGTGCTCCCCGTTTCAATGTCCGATAGAATGCGCTGCACTTCGCCCTCGCGGTACGCGCCCGCGCCCCAGGCGTCTTCATGGTAGATCCGCGCTTGCGATCCCGACTCGCTGTTGAACCCCGGGATTTCCAGCCAGCGCAGTTCAGCAACAGGCACCGTGACTTCCACCCAGTATTCATCCGAATCCACCAGCGTCGCCAGCGCCGTGCCGGGATTCACATAGGCCCCCAGGTCGACCCTCCGCTCTTGAATCACCGCGTTGAACGGCGCCACGATCACGGTCCGCTCCAAGTCGAGCTTCGCCTGGTTCAATCCCGCCTGAGCAATAGCCACCGCGGCCTTCTTCGACTCGAGCTGGGGCTGCCGCAACATCAGCGCTTCGTCTTCCTCGGGAGCACTCTCGCCCAGCAACTCGTATTCAAGCTGGGCCACCGACTGCTGCCCCATTTCGAGCTGGAGCTCGGATTGCGCCTTGACCAGATTCGCCCGCTGCTGTTCCACGGCCAGCTCGTAGTCGTTCGCGTCGATCTCGACCATGACCTCGCCCTGCGCGAAATGCCCCCCCGGAAGAAACGCCGGGGCCACCTTCGAAATCTGCCCGCGTACCCGCGCCGCAAGGTCGACCGCGCGAGCGGGCACCACCGTGCCCATGTTGCGCACGGTCACGTGGGCGGCCTGCGTCTGCACCGGCATCACCTCCACGAGCGTCGCCTCCTTCTGTGGCGGGCGCCGTTGTGCAACGGGGGGATTCATCAGCCAGCGGTACGAGATGTACCCGCTGACCCCGAGAACGGCGAGCACGAGCAACATGCGCACCAGCATGCTCAGGCCGCGCCATACCAGCGATACCGCCGGTTCCTGCGCCTCGGCGGCGTCCTCTTCGACATCCGTTTTCGGAAGTGTTGCCATCGACCGGTCTGCTCCAATCTCTCGCCGCGCCTCAAAGCCGGCGACGGTCTGTTAACCTCTTGGGGTCTGCGCGGCAGCTTCCGGAGCCACCGCCTGCTCCGTTGTCCGTATCGTTTCATGCTCGGGCGCCATCCACGAACCGCCCAGGGCCACGCACAACTGCACCCGCAGGTCGAGTCGCGCCAATTCCGCCTGCACCAGCCGGCGCTCGACCACCTGAAGCTGCGACAGCGCCGACACCACGGGCAGGTAGTCGCTTGAACCTTTGCGATACCGCAGAAGCGCCTGTTCGTGCGCATTGCGCGCCGCGTCCAGTTCCCGTTCCAGCGCTTCGATGTACTCGCCCTGTTTCACCTCTTCAATCAGCGCGGTTTCAACTTCTTTCGCCGCAATCAGCACGCTCTCCCGGTACCCGGCCAGGCGCTCGTCCACCACGGCGCGCGCGCGCTCGACTTCGGCTTTCCGCCTGCCCGCGTCGAAGATAGGTCCGGTCACGCCCGCCGCCAGCGTCGCAGCCCAGTTGTCGAACACCAGATCCCAGTCGTCCGCTCCGTAGCTGGCGGAACCCGTCAGGCGCAGGGCGGGCAAGCGGTCCGCCCGCGCCGCGCTCACATGCCAGTCCGCCGAACGGAGCCGAAGACCCGCCGCGCGGATGTCAGGCCGGCGCGCCAGCAGTTCGGCCGGCAGGCCCGGTTCCGGCAGGGGACCCACCGCGGGAAGCGCGGCCATGGCCACGCCCAGCTCCGCGCGCGGTTCCTGCCCCAGAAGCACCGCCAGCTCATGCAGGGTGGTCTGCAGGGCCGATTCCAGCGGCGGCAGCAGCGATTCCGTCCCCGCGACTATCTGCCGCTGCTGATACACGTCAAGCGCGGTTGCCATGCCTTTGCGATACCGCAGCTCGATCAGGTCCAGGGTGGTCTGGTTAAGTTCCAGCTGCGTTTCGACCAGCGCAATCGTCTGGTGCTGGGCCACCGCAAACAGCCATTCCCGCGCCACGATGGCCGACAGGCTGAGCATCGCGCCGTACACGTCCTCGCGCGTCGCTTCGACGTCGCTCAGGGCCGCCTCGTGCTGCGCCCGCACCCGTCCCCACAAATCCACTTCAAAACTGCTGCCCAGACCAAACCGGTACGACCGCGAGGTGAACGTGCTGTGCGACGAAGGCCGTTCGGCCGCCAGCGTGTCGAGCGCCTCCAACGCCGTCCCGGCCTGCTCCAGCGCGTCCAGAAGATCCGCCGGGGGAACGGTCCCCGCGCCAGAAAGCCGGTTCCACGCCGCGATCTTCTGGTTCAGATAGGCGAGTTGATCCACCGAGGCGCCCGTGTCCACCCGGCGGCGGCCCACCGAAGCCTCGCCCGAGTAGTCCAGCGACGGCACCCGCGCCGCGCCTGCCTGGATCGCCACCATCTCGGCCTGGATCAGGCGCGCATACATCTGCTGCAACGACAGGTTGCCGGTCAACGCCCGCTCGATAAGCCGGTTCAGCTCTTCCGACTGAAACACCTCCCACCAGCGCTCCGGAACCGCGCCGGACGCGTCGTAGAGGGTGAAGGCCTCTGGAACCGGCAGTTCCTCCGGCCCCCGTTCGGGCGGGGCAAACCGGGCGCAGGACAAGCCGCACAGGCCAAGCGCGAGCCAGACCGCGCAGGCACGCGCCAACCCGCGCCGTTCCGGGCGGGCCGGGCGAAAGCGATGTGTGTATGTTGCGGTCATGGATTATGCACCGGCCAGCTTCCGGACCACCCCGTCGCCGCGTTGCCGGATCTCCGCACGCAGCGAGGCCATGCCCGCCAGGCAAAACCCCACGATGTGCGAAGCCAGCACGTCGACCGCGTCAGCCTTCAACGCCCACGCCCGCTTTCTCTTAAATGCCATGATGCATTGGCTCACTACGCTCATCTCACATAAATCCAGATCGGTTTGGGTCGCGTCCGGCCCCAGCAGGTCGCGTATCGCTGCCAGAAAATGCCGCCGCGACGTTTCGTGCCAGGCCGCGATCGCGTCATCCAGCAGCCCCGTCGGGTTCACCAGTTCCATCATCCGAATGCTGTGCAGGTGGCCCAGTTGCTCCTCGTCGGCCCGGCGCTGCAGCATCGCGCGCACCAGCCCCGCCAGCCGCTCCTCCCCCGGCGCGTCCGCGCGCACTCCCCCGTCAAGCGGATACAACGCATCCGCGCGCGCGGTCGCATAGTCCCACGTCGCCTGGTACAGGCCGTTCTTCGAGCCGAAATGATAATTGATCGCCGCCGTGTTCACGCCCGCGCGATGGCAGATCTCCGCGTGCGTCGCGTCCCGGTACCCCCGCTCCCCAAATACCTGAAACGCCGCGCATAAAATGCGCTTGCGGGTCTCTTCGCCATCTTTACGGATTCGCACCGGACCTGCCTGTCTGCGATCAACCAAGTAGTTCAAGTAAGAAGTTGAACTTGTACCACGATCCCGCCCCCATGTCAAGAAAAGCCCCCCATCCCCGTTCGCCCGAGGAGGCCAGATTCTTGAGAAAAGCAATCGGCGGTGGCACGACGATATGGACGGTATGGACCTCATGGACGGGCCGGCCTGAACACTTGTGAAGGGGTATCTTCCTCAAATGTGGGGCCGCCGCCCTCGGCGGTCAACCTCTTCTCGAAAACCTCGGGCTCGCCTCATGCCCCGGGCCTCGGAACAGAGTCCAAGTTGAATAGAGCCGTCCATTCCGTCCATTCCGTCCACGGCGTTGCGCCCGACGGCCGGGCGCCCGTTCGGCAAAAAAGACAATCCGTGATAAGCTGGCGCTCTCACACGGTGCCGGACCGTGTATGCAACCCGAAAGGAGCCTGCAATGGGAGTCGATCGCATTCTGGTGCTTTCCGTCAAGGCAGGGGCGGGGCATTTGCGGGCCGCCCAGGCCGTCACTCACGCCATCCGCGAACGGTTTCCCAATGTCGAGGTGGTCAGCGCGGACGCCCTCGAATACACCAACGCCGCCTTTCGCAAGAGCTACACGGAGGGCTACGAGGCGCTCGTCCGCAATTTGCCGTCCGTGTGGGAGCGGATCTATGAAAGCCTCGAGACGAAACCGGCTGACAGCAACGCCAAGAAACTCGCCACGCTGTGGTCGCGCCTGAACACCAAGAACCTGCTCATGTTTGTCGAGAACTTCAGGCCGGACATCATCGCGTGCACGCATTTCCTTCCGGCGGAGGTTTTAGGGAAGCAGCGCTCCAAAGACAAGCTTCGCGCGCCGGTCTACACCATTCTGACCGATTACGACATCCATTCGATGTGGATACAGGAAGGTGTCACCGGCTACTTTGTCGCGTCGAACGAGATGGCCCACGCACTGCGTGAGAAGGGTATCGGCACGGCGTCCGTCGAGGTCTCGGGCATCCCCATTCTCCCCGAATTCGCCCGGGAGTATCCGCCGCGAGAGAGCATGCGCCAGACCCTGGGCCTGGACCCCGCCCGGCGCACGGTGCTTGTGGCCGCGGGGGGGTTCGGCATGATGAGCGCCGATGACGCGGTGAAACTGCTTGCCGAGCACCTGCCCGACGCCCAGTTCATGGCCGTGGCCGGCAGAAACGCTGAACTCGAGAAACGGCTCAAGAAACTCGCCCGGGCGTACAAAGGCCGCGTGAAACCGTTCGGGTTTGTCGAAAACATGCACGAACTCATGGCGGCAAGCGACGTCGCCGTCTCGAAGAGCGGGGGACTCACCACCAGCGAATGCCTCGCCATGGGATTGCCCATGCTCGTCTTCGCCCCCATCCCCGGCCAGGAAGAGCGCAACGCCATCTATCTGCTCGAACACGGAGCGGGCCTCTGGGCGCGCACACCGGCCCAGATGCTCTTCAAGGTCAAGGCCCTGCTTGACGACTCCAAACGGCTGACGGACATGCAGCAGGCCGCGCGGCGAACCGCACGCCCCCGCGCCGCCTTCGATATCGCGGAGCGCCTGATGGGGCTTTCATCGTAAGGGCCGTACGTGCGCCTCATCCGGCGCCGTCAAGCGCACCAAGGTTTTCGAGGGCGTCGGGCATGCCGGGAGCGAGTTTCAGCGCGCGCTCAAAGCTGGTCCGCGCGCGCCCGGTCTGTCCGAGCGCGTGCGATACGACCCCCAGGCCGTTGTGAATCAGCGGATCGTCGGGGTCGAGTTTCACGGCAGCTACCAGCTCCCGGGCCGCGCCCGCGACGTCGCCCGCGGCAAACGCCTGTTCGCCCGCCTCGCGCAGGCGGTGGGCCTCCAGCCTGCGGCGCAGTTCGTCAATGGCCGGCGTGAACACGCAGCCCTCTTCGAGCAGGGCGCGCGCGGCGCGGAATTCGCCGAGCCGGTCGCAGGTTCGCGCGAGATACAGCCGGGCCATTACGGCGCCGGGCACGGCCGCGACCACGGTCTCGAGCCGGCGATGCGCTTCGTCGAGCCGGCCCCGGCGGCAGGCGATCGCCCCCAGCGCCGTCACCACGTGCGGAAGAGTCAGCCCGGCGCCTTCGAGACGAAGCAGCACGGCTTCCGCGTCGTCCAGGGCGCCCCGGTTCAACAGGATGTTGGCCAGGGTGGTCGCGGCGCCCACATGCAGCGGAGCGAGTTCCAGCGCGCGGCGGCTGGCGGATCCCGCCGCGGCCGTGTCGCCGCACACAAGCGCCTGCTCGGCGTAATCGTGCCAGGCCTTCGGATCGTCCGGACGAGCCCGGGTCTTCTTGCGGGTGAGTTCCAGGTAGAAGGCGTTCTTGGCTTCGGACCGCGCCCCGACGCTCTGATACCCGTAATGATGGATCAGAATAGGTTCCGGCCGGATCACACCGCCTCTTTCGAGCACGCTTTCCGTGATGTTTTCGTGCACGGGCTCGCGGTACTCGAAGCCGCGCCCGTTTCGAAACAGCCGCAGAAGCGGCGCGGCGACGTATCCGGCGCGGCCCCGGGCCATCGGGTCGCCGGGCGGTGCCGCGACCCAGCGCCAGGAGCGCGGGTCGTCGCAGTAATTGGCCAGCGTCACTTCGATCGCGTCCGCCCCCGCGCCATCGGCATTCACCACCGCCCGGATGCGCCGGGCCGCCTCCGGGGCAAGTTCCTCGTCAGCATCCAGGTGGAGCAGCCAGTCCCCCGAGGCGGCCGCGAGCACGCGATTGCGCGCCCAGGCAAAGTCGTCGCGCCAGGGGACGTCGAGCACCCGCGCCCCGAACTCCGCCGCAATCGCGCGCGTCGCATCGGTCGAACCCGTGTCTCCGACCACGAATTCGTCCGCGATATCGCGCACGGAAGCCAGGCATCGCCCCAGGCAGGCGGCCTCGTTCTTGACGATCATCACGACGCTGAGGTTCGGCATACCCGCCCGGCTGCCCGGGACGGCGCGGCCGTCACGGGACTTCTCCCATTCCCCACTCCAGCACCTCGACTCGCACCGGCACAATGCCGTCGCGCAGCATGTTCAATTCCCGGGCGGCGCCGCGCGAGAGATCGATGATCCGCCCCCGGACAAACGGGCCGCGGTCGTTGATGCGCACGATAACCGTCCGGTGGTTCCTCAGATTGGTTACCTGCACCCGCGTGCCAAACGGATAGTCCCGGTGGGCGGCGGTCATGGCTTCCTGATCGAACACCTCGCCGGAGGCCGTCACCCGGCCGTGGTATTCGTTGCCGTACCAGGAGGCGATGCCTTCCTCCACCCCGGGCAGCGCCCCGCCAAACGGCCACATCCGGCAGCCCGCCGACGCCGCCAAAACAAAAAGCACGAGAACCCTCGTGCTTTGCAACGGCTTTCGTATGCCTTGGTATATCGGTTCTATGTCAGGTACTTGCTCAACCGGCGCGCGACTTCCGCCACCACTTCCGGCAGCCGGAAATCGCCCCGCTCGATCCGTTCTCTCGCGGCAGCCACCTGATCGGCGCGTATCTCCTCGCCTTCCCGGGCCAGACCGGCCAGGCGCGCGCTGCTCGCCGCTTCCTGCGCCTCCGGGCTGATCTGAACCCCGTCCTCGCGCACCGAGGCGCTTTCCACCTCGCGCTTGCGATCGCGGACGTTGGCTGGGCGATCAGGCAGCGGCTCAGGAATACCGCCGATTCCGTTGATTCCAACCATGGGTTCTCTCCAGTATTCAATGGTCCGTAGTGTAGCGCCATGCCACACCCTGATCATCGGCTCGGCCGCGCCAAAACTTTAGCCGCCTCCGCGAGACCATCCCATGCACGCGCGGCTGTCATACCAGACCCACGCCCCGTTTGCAAGCGAGACCGCAGCCGCCAACCGGTCCACCGGATGCCCATCCCTCCGCCAAAACTCATGTAAACCACGGCAAAAAATAGGGTTACAACCGCACCAGCCCGGCATGTCTGTTTCTGGTACATCAGGCGTCTCGCCTGCATTCTTCTCTCGTAGCAGAGGCATCCTGCCTCCGTCCCTGTTTTGCAGGAACGATCCGGATGCAGGCGAGACGCCTGCGCTACACCGGAAGGCGGGGCGGCTCACCGGGCGAAACGTGGGCCGGTGTCATGTGGTTGGAAAACGCAGGGTGAAGCGGGTACCCGCCTCTTCGCTGGATTCCACCGCCACCTGGCCCCCGTGCCGTTCTACGATGTGTTTGACCAGGAACAGGCCGAGGCCGGCCCCGCGCTTGCTGGACAGCGTATCCGAATCGAATCGCTGGAATTTCTCGAACAGGGACTTTACCTGGTCGGGAGGGACCGGGGGCCCGTCGTTCCAGACGCTGACCTCGGCCCAATGGTCTACCGGGCGGCCCGCAATCACGATGCGCCCCCCTTCCTGGCCGTACTTGATGGCGTTGCTGACGAGATTCTCGAGCGCCACGCGGATAAGGTTCGGGTCCGCAGTGAGACTGAAGCCGTCCGGAACGTCGATGTCCAGCGTCATCTTGCGGAAATCGATGATCCCCTTCTTGTCCTGAAGCACGGGCGCGACGACGGACTTGCTCAGGTCCACCCGGGACGGGGTAACGCTGAGCTCTCCCCGCTCGATCCGCGAGAGCTGAAGAAAATTGTCGCTGATGTTGCTCATATAACACAGGCTGTTCTCGACGATGTCGATTCCTTCGCGCACTTCGCCCTCGACCTTCCCGAAGGACCCCTCCTTGAGGAGTTGGATATTCAGCAGGGCCGCGCCGATGGAATTGCGGAATTCGTGCGTGGCAAAGCTCAATATTCCCATGTAGGCCCGGTTGGCGCTCTCGATCTCCTCCTTTTGCCGCATGATCTTGGCGCGATCGTCTTGAATGGTCGCCGCCATGCGGTTGAACGAACGGGCCAGACCGCCGAGTTCGTCATGGGTCTCGATATTCGCGCGCGCGCTGTAGTCTCCGCCCGCAAACCCTTCCGTGGCCCGGTCCAGCGCGGTAATCTGGCGCAATACCGTCGAAACCAGAACGAACGACAGCGCCAGGGCGCCCACCATGATGGCGAAAAGCACCGAAAGACTGGTCAGGAGTGTGCGGGATACGATGTCGTCGTAGATCTGTTCCAGTTCGCCGATGTACAGCATGCCGACCACGGCCCCGTTCGGAGCGCGGATCGGATCGTAGCGCGACACGTACCTGTTGCCGACCACCAGGGCCGGACCGGTCCACGGTTCCCCCCGTTTCAGCACCTTTTCCGCCACCTCGTCGCTGACCACCGTGCCGATGGCGCGTTCACCGCTGTCGAGCGACACCGTGGTGGCGATCCGGACCGGCCCCAGAAAGATCGTGGCCGTGCCCAGGGGTTTCTCCTTGTAGAATTCGCTGGGGAAAATCGTGTTGTGAATGGCGTCTACCAGTTGATGGGCGCCGTTGAGCACCACGCCCGCCACCAGCCAGTCCGCCTCATGCGCCCACCCGGCGTCCAGCCGGTGCTGAGCCAGCAGCACCATCGCCTCCCGCGGGCCGCCCTCCGCCGCAAGCCGTTCCCGCACCCCCGCCGCAGCGAAAATCGCCGGCGATGCCACCGCATACCCTGAACAGACACGCGCCTCTCCGGAGGGACCGGCCACATCGCCGAAAACGGGCACGACCGCGCCCTCCCGCAGCGACCCGTCATCCATCACGACACGGCCCTCCGCGTCGGCAAGCGCCACAAAGTCCAAGCCCCACCGATCGCGGTACAGCCGGAGGACTTCCTCCAGCCGTCCGGCGCCGATCTCGCGGTATTCCTCCAATTCGCCCAGTTCCGCCAGGGCCGACACGTGCGCTTCCACAAGCCGCTGCCGGGTGCCCAGGACATTCCACGCCGCGTGAATGTTCTGGGCCATGCGCGCCTCGGTGTGTTCAAAGACAAGGGTGCGCACCCAGTGCACCTGCAACAGCGACATGGCCACCGTGACCAGTCCGAAGATGAGCACGATGAGCAGCCCGAACTTCACGCGCAACGACACGGTGGGACTCCCCTGGTTTCGGTTCCCTAGCGGCCCTGACGCGTCTTATGGTGACGCATGCGCCCCGCAAATTCCACTCCAGCCGCGACCCGGTCCGGAAAAGAACGGGGATCTTGTAGCGCAGGTGCCTCGCCTGCACCCGGCTCGCCGGTGTGAAATACAGAGGGAGGGATAATCGCCTCACGCCAAGACGCCAAGGAGCACATTCGGGACAACTCAGGGGGACCCGGCGTCTCGCCTCTTGTAGCGCAGGCGTCTCGCGACGGTGATCTGGTGGACGGGGTAGACGGGGTGGACCAAGTGGATGCCCCCCCAACCGACACCGCAGGTGTCGAATTTGAGTAGCCACGGGCGCAGCCCGTGGATCCTGCGAATCCCCCCTATCCCAACCCCTGAATAGGGGTTGAACAGATTTGCAGGATTGTTCAACCCCATTCGGGGTTGAGTCGTTGATGCGCGTGATCCCTGGGCTGCGCCCAGGGCTACGCACATTGGACCCCGTTCCGGGGTCCCCGGAGTCCGATCCTGTTCGAACGAGGACACGTGGTCCCGCCGCGGGGTCGCCCTGAAGGGCACCCCGAGACCAGACGTGGCAGCAAACAGGCCAGAGCTCAATCGCGTTCTCCGATCCTTTTCCATAGCGGGATCGAAATCGGGATCGTGATTCAGGGCCCCCGATGTCGAAGATTTGATGAAAACACGCGTGAGATTGGAGCGTGGTGTGCCCCTTCCAGGGCAGCCCCAAGGGGCAAGCGGGAATCGTTCCCGGGATTTCTGAATGACCCCGCGAGCGAAGCTCCGGAGGAGAGGACAAAGAACGGGGACATGTTCCAAGCGCCGTCCNNGGCGCGACAACGTGTCCCCGTTCGTATAGAGTCTTAGAGCAGCTCGGCGATCTGGACCGCGTTGTAGGCCGCGCCTTTCAGGAGATTGTCGGATACGATCCACAGGTCCAGCGCGCTGGGATGGGAGATGTCTTCACGGATCCGGCCGACAAAGGTTTCGCCCCGCCCCGCCGCATGCACGGCCAGGGGATACACCTGCGCGCCGGGATCATCCTCAACGATCACGCCCGGGGCCCGGGACAGGACTTCGCGGGCCTGCGCGGCCGTAAGCTTGTTCACCGTCTCGACGTTGACGGATTCGCTGTGGCCGGTGTGCACGGGCACGCGCACCGTCGTCGCGGTGACGCGGATGCTGTCGTCGCCCATGATCTTTTTGGTCTCGTTGACCATTTTCATCTCTTCGGAGGTGTAGCCGTTGTCTCCGAAGGCGTTGCTCTGCGGGATCTGGGGAATGCAATTGAACGCGATCGGATGCGGAAAGATGTGGCACACCGGCTCTTCGCCGGCGAGCACGGCCCGGGTCTGGGCGTACATCTCGTCGACGGCGGCTTTGCCCGCGCCGGACACGGCCTGGTAGGTCGAAACCACGACCCGCGTGATGGTGGCCGCATCGTGGAGCGGTTTCAGCACGACCACCATCTGGATGGTCGAGCAGTTCGGGTTGGCAATGATGCCCTCGTGCCACGCGATATCCGCACCGTTCACTTCCGGGACAACCAGCGGCACGTTCGGGTCCATGCGCCACGCGCTCGAATTGTCGACCACCACGCAGCCGTCCTTCGCCGCGTACGGGGCAAAATGCTTGCTCGTGCCGCCGCCCGCGCTGAACAGGGCAATGTCCACTCCCTTGAACGAGCTCTCGGTCATCACTTCAACCGGGATTTCCTCCCCCCGGAAGGTGACCGATTTCCCTTTGGACCGCTCGGACGCGAGCGGTTTGAGCGACTTGACGGGGAAATTGCGTTCTTCGAGAACGTGCAGCATCTGCCTGCCGACCATGCCGGTGGCGCCGGCTACGGCAACGACCTTCTGAGACATGTGAACCCGACTCCTTGTAATTCCGCGTTTTGGCGGGGCAACAACACGGGAAAACCGCGTGTTTTACTTCACGGAGGTATGCGTACCCGCGCGAAAGCGCGGCATTGTAACGAAAATCGTCTGGAAAATCACCCGGTGGCCGGCTCCGGCCGGCCGCTGGTTGCGGGACGGTCAGCCCAACGCGCCGTCGATGGCCTTTGCCAATTCCGCCTTCGGAGTCACCCCAACAAACTGATGGGCGACTTTGCCGTCTTTGAACACGAGCAGCGTGGGAATACTCGATACGTTGAACTTGGCAGCCAGATCGTTTTCATTGTCGACGTTCACCTTGGCGATCGTCGCCTTGCCCGCGTACTGCGCGGCAAGTTCCTCGATCGCCGGGGTCATCATGCGGCACGGGCCGCACCATTCGGCCCAGAAATCCACCAGTGTCACCCCGCTGCCAATCACACTGTCGAAATCGTCTTTGGTAAGTTCGCGCGCGTTGCCCATGCGTAAAACCTCCTGAGATAGTACTGCTGATGAGGCAAGGACGCTAAACACCCTCCTTGCCGACGCTGGTTCAACCCTTAATGAAAGGCCGCGGCACCCTGAAGTATTCCCGGAAGGACCTTTTCTTTGACGAGTGCCCTTCCATTATAGCTGCCGGGCTCCGCTCGCGCAAAGAATTGTCCCGGTCTGGCCGCGTCGTGGCCTCATCCCGCGGGCGGAGCGCCCCGTAAAGGCGCGCCAATAGTGTCAAACCACAGTGATAATGTCC
>DDYW01000073.1:0-9679 GCA_002348185.1 Candidatus Hydrogenedentes bacterium UBA2224
CAGAAAACCGGCCAGGAACTAGAAAGAGGCCAAACACCAGGCCACGGGCGTTGCCCTGGGCTACTCACATTGGACCCCGTTCCGGGGTCCCCGGAGTCCGACAAGGTCTGAACGGGGGCGCGTAGTCGCGCCTGCATGGCTGCCCATCCGATCTCCCTCGTATTGTAGGGGCAGCCCCCGTGGCTGCCCTCCGGTTTGCACGGGGACACCTTGTCGCCCCGGAGACACCGCTTGGATCATGTCCCCGTTCGACCTCAGACGGAGAACCCGGCGCCACGGAGCCGGTCGATGATCGCCAGCACCGCCTCGTCGTGGTTCAGCCCTGCGCAGGGGACGGTAAGATCGGCGTAGCGGCGGTAGAGGGGTTCGCGCTCGTCGTACAGGGTACGCAGGGTCTGGCCGGCCGCCATGACCACTCCACGAATCGCCAGGTTGTTGATGCGCCGTTCAAGCGGGTCGAAGGGGAGGTCGAGATGCACAATGACGCCCCCGGTCGCCAGGTGCTCCATGGCGTGCGCGCTGTAGACGACGCTGCCCCCGGTCGCGATCACATGGCCCTGAAGGTCCAAGGTCAGCACATACCGTTCCTCGAGCGTCAGGAAGATGTCTCTGCCGTGTCCGTCGAGGATCTCCTGCAATCGGCGGCATTCGCGGGACTGGATGTACAGGTCGGTGTCGGTAAAATCGCGCGAGAGGGCTTTGGCAAGAAGCACGCCGACCGTGCTTTTGCCGACGCCCGGCATGCCGATAAGCACAATATTGGGATCGGAACCGGCGGGGATATCACGCATACACGTCCTCCGCGTGCCCGGAGTGCATGCTCCGGGGAAAACCAAGAATGCTGGGGATGAGACACGTTTCCGAAACCACGTTGAATCGAAGTCCTATGCGGGCAACTGCATGTTGCGTTTCTTCAGATACGTGATGATTTCCTTTGCGAAACCCTGCGCGGCCAGGGCCGCTTCGAAGTCTTTCAGCTTCGCGCGGGCGGGAAGCGCCACAAAGGTATTTCGAATCCGCGGCAACTCGGCCTGTACCATGCGCCGGATAACGTCCTCGCGCAGGTCCGCCGCGCTTTCGAGGGTAGCCGTCGCTTTCTGCATCAGGTTGTGAATGCGCCGCGCCTCGCTGTCCGTCACATCCTCCTCGCGCAACCGCGCCTGGAGTTTCTGGCGCGAGGCCATCGCGAGCCGGTGGAGGGCGCGGGTGACCTCGAGCGCCCCGTGGAAATCCCCCTGGCGGATCTGCAATTCCACCACCAGCGATGAGACCTTGAGCCGGCTCTGGGGGTTCTCGAGACGCAGGTCGCTCGCAAGCGCCCGGCGGAAGGCGTCGAGCGCCAGCACCAGCGCCTCCTGCTCGGTGCGCGGAACGCCGTCCCAGAGCGTAGCCAGGTGCTCCATGAACGTCGCATGCGGCAGAAAGCGGGCGCGCCGCCGCGATCGCGCTTCCGCCGGGTCCGGCGCGTCGTCCGGCGCGGTGTCCGGCGCGCCGCGCTCGTCGGGCTCGTGTAACAGCCCCGAGGCGTCGCGGAACGCCAGATCGCGCAGCTCATGCAGGCCTTCTCCGAGCTGCTCGTAGGCGGACATCAGGGGTTCCAGGCAAAGCGGATACGGATTGTGCCAGTCGCCGGGGGCCGTGCGGGTCAGCTCATCCGCCCGTTGCTCGACCAGGCGTTCGAGTGCCCGCCAGTGCGGATCCAGCTGCCTGTGCGCCTTCTGCATGGCTTCGGCGGCGGCCAGCAGCTGCGGCGCGCTTCCCGGGGCGTGCGTTGGCGGAATGCGCTCCGCCCCGGAACCGGCGCCAGGACCGGCCTCAAGCCCTGCCGGCAGACCGTGTTCCTGCTCGCGATACAACCACGCGATGCGGAGATAGAGCCGCCCCAGCTTGTACGCGTCTTGCACGTCTTTCGCGACCAGCGAGTGGATCAACACTGCCATGAAATGCAGGCGCAGCGCCGTCTCAAAGTCAATGTCGTCGTAATCGATGTGCCGGCCGACCAGTTGGAGCAGCGTGTCATCCGGGCCGGCCTTCTTGAACGCTTTGAGCGCCGCGGCGCGCGCCTCCGTCTCGAGCGGTTTGCCGAAGTCCTCGGCCACGTCGGCATAAAAGCAGTGCGGACAAAAGAAGAGGGCGTAATACAGCGGGTTCACGCGCTGCACGGGATCGCCGGCCCATCGGTACCGCAGCGCGTGCTGGTCGGGTTCCGTTTCCTCAACGACAAAGACGTGCCGGCGAAAAAAGCGATGCGCGGTCTTCGCGTAACACGCCGGGCATGCGATCGTTTTGTGGACAAACGGCGACTGTTGTGATGGCATCGTCGATCCCGAATAGAGCCAAGCGCCGGCAAGTCTCCCCACGAGATTCGCCTGGATCAAGCCTACCCCATTCTCCCCGAAAAGACCAGCTATGCCCGCGCGCGCAACGCGTTGGCCATGTTCCCGGCATGGATCTGGCAGATGGCCAGCGCCAGGGCATCCGCGGCGTCGTCCGGCCGGGGCAGCGCGTCCAGGTTCAGGAGGAGTTTCACCATTTCCTGCACCTGTTTCTTGGTGGCTTTCCCGTATCCCACCACGGCATTCTTCACCTCGAGCGGTGAAAACTCCCCGATGGGGCGGTGGGAATGGGCTGCCGCGAGGGCGATGACGCCGCGCGCCTCCGCCACCTTGAGGGCGGTCGTCACATTGCGCGCGAAATACAGTTTCTCGATGGCCACGGCGTCGGGCGCGTAGGTCTCGAACAACGCGGCCGCTTCATCATGAATTATGCGGAGCCGCTCCGCGAAATGCATCCCTGCCGGGGTCGTGATGACCCCGTGCGCAAGGTGTCGCAGGCGCGTTCCCCGGCCCTCGACTACCCCGTAGCCGGTGGTCGCGGTGCCGGGGTCGAAGCCTAAAACCCGCATTACTCCTCGAGCGCCGCCGCCATGGCCTCGTCCGGAATATCAAAATTCGCAAAGACGTTCTGCACGTCGTCGTGTTCCTCAAGCGCCTCCATCAGTTTCAGGATGGTCGACACGGCGTTGCCTTCCACCCGAACCGTGGTCTTGGGAATCATCGTAAGCTCGGCGCTCTTCGCGGGCATGCCCATTTCTTCGAGCGACGCGGCCACGGCGTGCAGATCGTGCGGCTCGGTGGAGATGACAAACACGTCGTCGCTGTCGGTGTCGACATCTTCCGCCCCCGCCTCGATCGCCTTCTCGAAGATCTGCTCTTCGGTTATGGAGCCGCGCTCGATGGAAATGCTGCCCTTCTGTTCAAAATTCCACACGACGGCCCCGGTTTCGGCCATGGATCCCCCGTACCGGGTGAGCAGGTGCCGGATCTCCGACACGGTGCGGTTCTTGTTGTCGGTCAGCACGTCTACGATGAGCGCCACGCCGCTGGGACCATACCCCTCATAGCGGGCCTCTTCGTACGTCACCCCCGGCAACTCACCCGTGCCTTTTTTGATAGCGCGGTCGATGTTGTCTTTGGGCATGTTCTCGGCCCGGGCCGCCAGCAGGACCGTCCGCAATCGCGGATTCATGTCGGCGTCGCCCCCGCCCGTCTTCGCCGCCACGCTGATTTCCTTGGCCAGACGCGAAAAAATCTTGCCGCGTTTCGCGTCCAGAGCGCCCTTTTTCCGCTTAATGGTGCTCCATTTGGAATGACCGGACATCTTACGGTATCTCCCGTGCCCTGGTGTGATTATGATGTGCCGCTAACGCGTCAGTATAGCACTCTCCCGCGTTTTGCTGCAATCGTGAAATCGGCCGGCGTACCCGCGGGGGGGCTGCGCGCCGGGGCGGGCCGTATGGTACACTGCCCCTGTCGGCAACGGAAAGACTCGGCGGGTGACGCGCCGTCGGCGCACGGGAGGTTGGGACCATGCACGAGCACAAACACCATTCGGGATGCTGCGGTTGTTCTCTGGGTCCGATCGAGCGACGGTCGTTCCTCACCGCCCTGGGCGCCACGGCCGGCCTTGCGGCCGCAGCCGGGTGCGCGACCACCGCCGTCGGACCGCGCGGGGCCGCCGGGCCGCGTCCCCGGCCCAGCCTCGAGAAAAAGCCCCTGACCGTCCAGCCGGCGCTTGCCTACCACCTCTACTCGCCCCACGAACAGACCAGTTGGCGGCCCTGGGGCGGGTTGCACACCGAGGGCGACATCGACGCCGAGGTCAAGCGCATCGAACAGGAGCTCGAGGCCCTCTCGAAACAGGCCGAGTTTCCCGTCCTCGTCAAACCGGTGGCCCGCGTGAGCAACGAGAACCAGGCCGCCGCTCTCTGCGCCCAGCCCGCTGACGTCATGCTTATCTACGGCGCTAATTCCGGCGGGGAAACCATCGAGAAACTCATCACGCCCGACCGCCATAACCTCGTGTTCGTGCGGCACAAGTCCGGGCCCGTGTACCTCTGGTACGAGATCGTCCATCCCCGCCTGTTGCGCAAGACCGTCGACGAATACGGCCAGCCCGGCCTCGAACCCTCCGACGTCGTGGTCGACGAATACGCCGACCTGCTCTGGCGCTTGCGGTCCCTCTACGCGCTCAACAACACCGTCGGCTCGCGCATCGTCTGCATCGGCGGGNNCCCCCGAAATTGCCGCCAAGCTCTGGAAGATGGACCTCGTCACCGTCACCTACGACGACCTGGGCGCGCGCATCAAAGCGGCCCGTGCCAATCCCGAACGCGTGGAACGCGCCGGGGCCGAGGCAGCCGCCTACCTCAAAACTCCCGGCACCCACTTGAAGACCGACGCGGGATTCGTCAGCCGCGCCTTCCTGCTGACCGAAGTGTTCGAGGAGATCATGGCCGACGCGAACGCCCAGGCCATCACCGTGAACCATTGCATGGGCACGATCATGCCGCTGTCCGAAACCACCGCCTGCCTCCCCCTGAGCCTCATCAACGACGCGGGCGCACTGGGGTTCTGCGAATCCGATTTCGCGGTGATCCCGTCGGGCGTCCTGCTCCACCACATCGCCTCGATGCCCGTGTTCCTGCAGGACCCCACCTACCCGCACCACGGCGTGATCACCCTCGCCCACTGCACCGCCCCGCGCAAAATGGACGGCAAACACCTCGAGGAGGCCCACATTCTCACCCATTTCGAGTCGGATTACGGCGCGGCGCCCAAGGTCAACATGCGCATCGGCGAAACCGTCACCGTCATTGACCCCGATTTCCACGACAAGAAATGGCTCGGGTTCCGCGGCGCCATCCAGGACAACCCCTTCCTCGACATCTGCCGCTCCCAGGTCGACGTGGCCATCGAGGGCGATTGCGACCGGCTCGCGCGCGATATGCGCGGTTTCCACTGGATGCTGTCGTATGGCGACCATCTCAAAGAGACGGGCTACGCCCTGCGCAAACTCGGTATCGAGTGGTACAACCTCTCCGACGACAAGACCATTGAGGCCTAGCGGTTCCGGCATGGAGGGCTCGCAGCGCTCCCGGCGTGACTTCCTGCGGGCGGCCAGCCTCGCGGGCCTGGCCCTGGCGGGGGCACGCTGTGGCGCCGCGGCCGGCGCCGGGGTCCGTCCCTGCCCGAACATCGTGTTCGTGATGGCCGACGACCTCGGCTATGGCGACCCCCGCTGCATGAATCCCGCCTCCAGAATCCCCACCCCCAGCATGGACCGCCTCGCCCGGGAAGGCGTGCGGTTCACCGACGCCCACGCGCCGTCCGCCGTGTGCACCCCCACGCGCTACGGCGTGCTGACCGGACGCTACTGCTGGCGGTCGCGGCTCACCCACGGCGTGCTGGAAGGGTACGACCGCGCGCTCATCGAACCCGGCCGCATGACCGTTGCCGCGCTCCTGCGCGAACACGGCTATTACACGGCATGCATCGGCAAGTGGCACCTCGGGCTGGGCGCGGAAGACCCCACCGACTACACCCAACCGCTGCGTCCCGGCCCCCTCGAAGCAGGGTTCGACGAATTCTACGGCATCGCCGCCTCGCTCGATATGCCGCCCTACTGCTTTATCGAGAACGACCGCCCAGGCATCGCCCCCACGGAGCACATCGCGAAGTCCGAGCGCCCGGCCTTCTGGCGCGAGGGCGCCATCGCGCCCGGATTCACCCACGAAGCCGTCCTGCCCGTCCTGACCGGCAAAGCGGTGGCATTCATCGAACGGCGGTCCCAGGAACCGGCGCCGTTTTTCCTCTACTTCCCCCTGACCGCCCCGCACACGCCCTGGGTGCCCGTCGACACCGTCCACGGACGCAGCCAGGCCGGGGACTACGGCGACTTCGTCGCGCAGGTCGATGACTCGCTCGGCCAGGTCCTCGACGCCCTGGATCGCACCGGGTGCGCGGACCAGACCCTCGTCATCTTCACCAGCGACAACGGCTCGCACTGGACGCCCGGCTTGATCGAAGAATGGGGCCATCGCGCCAACGGCGCATGGCGCGGCCAGAAAGCCGACATCTGGGACGGCGGCCACCGGGTCCCCTTCCTCGCCCGCTGGCCCGGCGTCACGCCTCCGGCCACGGCCTGCTCCGAAATCGTCTGCCTCACCGACCTGCTCGCCACCTGCGCCGCCATCGTGGGCGCCGGGCTGCCGGAAGACGCCGGCGAGGACAGCTTCAACCTCCTGCCGGCCCTGCGGGGCCAGCCGCGCGGGGCCCCCATCCGCGAGGCAACCGTTCATCATGCCTACGATGGTTCGTTTGCGATCCGGCAAGGCCGATGGAAGCTCATCCAGGGCCTGGGCTCCGGCGGATTCAGCGCCCCGCGCGCCATCGATCCCATAGAAGGTGGGCCCCGAGGCCAGTTATACGATCTCGATGCCGATCCCGGCGAATCCGACAACCTCTGGGCGGAACACCCCGACGTGGTGGTGCGGCTGTCGGCCCTGCTTGACCGCTACAAACGGGACGGCCGCAGCCGGCCCAAGACCTACGATCCGAACCCTTCTGGGAGGACGGCGGTCTATCCTTAAAGACCTGTAATGGAATGACTTATCAGAAGCGTCCCGCGCGCGGCTACCCGGCCGTCTGGAGGTCTTCGTTGTATTGGCAGGCCGCTTCCGACACGTCTTCCATGGAATGAAAGATGGTGTCGAGGTTGGTGACGTGAAACACGTCGGCCACGTAGGGATTCACGCCGCAGACCCGCAACCCGCCGCCCTGTTTTTCGAGTTCGCGGTAGGCTTTGATGATCTGCGTGATGGCCGCGCTACTCAGGTACTCGATCTGATGCAGATCGAGCAGCAGATGCGAGCCGGGATACTGCATGCAGTATTCCGACAGCTGGCTGCCGAGCGGCTCGGCGTTGGTGGCATCCAGACGCGGCGCTTCGGTCACGGTGGCGATGGCAATCTTGCCGAACCGGTCGATCTGAAGCATTCCCCTCCCTCCTCCCGGCCCCTCTGCCGGAAAGCCCGCGGGTTGCCCAAAACTGTCCGGAGATGTTGCGGCTCAGAGATAGGGCGCAAGCTCCTCTTCGAGTAAACACTTGTAAGCGGCGTATTGTTCCTCGCTTACGTTGCCGATGGCCTTGGCGTAGTCCACGCCTTTCATCGGCCGGGCATAGCCGTCGACCGGACACCCCTGTTCCGTGGCATAGCGCTTGAAGAACTCGACGCTGTTGATGTTGAACGCCACCAGCTTGTACACCGCGTGCTGGGCCATCATCGCGCTCACCGCGTCGCCCGCCTCGAAGCGTTCCTGCAGGAAATTCAGCATTTGCGGATACATGGCCGCGCCCTGGCCGATGACCGCCGTGGATCCGCAGTACAGACCCGCATAGAAGGCATTCTCGTTGCCCGTAATGTAGGCGAAATCCCGGCCGTACACCGCCGCGCACAGCGTCGCGATGTAGCCTGCGTCCGCCGTCGACACCTTGATCCCGGCCACGTTCGGCATGTCGGCCAGCTTCGCCAGGAGTTCGTGGGTCACGTTGTAGGCCGCCGCGGTGCCCGGCGACTGGTAGATGAAGGTCGGAATCGACACGGCCGCGCTGACCGTCTCGAAGTACTCCAGAATGACGTCCGCCTCGGTCTGCCCATCGCGGGGCAGGATGGCCTCCGGGATGGTGTGGACGACGCCGTCCGCGCCCTGCTCTTCGGCGTACCGGCTCAGCTCCACCGCTTCGCTCACGAACACGGCCGGATCGGGATAGTGGGTGCGGTCGCGGTCCCAGATGCCGGTCGTGCCCACCAGGACGGGGGCGCGGCCCTTCAGATGGCTGCATGCGGTGCGCGCCATGGCCTGCACGTCCTCGTAGCTGAACGTAAACATCTGGCCCATGCCCGAGCGGACAAAGAACGCGCTGATGCCGCCGCGGTCAAGCAGAAAATCCAGAAAACGCCGCTGACCATCGGGGTCGAAACTCAGATCGGAACGGAAAATGGAGAATGTCGGGGCAATGCATCCCCGTGCATAGATTGGAATCATGGGTATCCTCGTTTTCTAACGTTTGTTGCGGTATTTCTCGACCAGATTCTGGGCCGGACCGACGCCCTTGGTGAGTGCCGGTTTGCGCGCTTTGACCTTCTGCGCGATCATGGGGCGATACCGGACCATGGCCAGCAGAACCGCGACCACCACGACCAGTTCCAGCCAGAAGATCCAGCCCGGATGGTAGCCGTCGCGATTCCAGAATTCCACCAGCGGTGTGGCCCAGTCCTTGTAGACGCGCTCTTCCTCGCGCATTTCCATCTGGGTGTTAAACTGAAACCACCGGACGAGGCGCACGAACAGGTTTACCGCCACGTGAAACAGTCCGCAGTAGATCACCCACTCCGCCGCCCAGAAGATCACCGGAAACGTGTACTTCCGGAAAACCAGGAGAATCGGCGTGGCACAGGCCAGAATCACCACATACGCTTTCCAGTTCTCGGAAAAGTGCTGTGTTACCGCTTCCATAGGTACGCGCTCCCCTTCCCTCGGCAGTGTAGCACAGGCTCCCCAATCGTGCAAAACGCGTCCGGCGTTTGCTATAATCACCTGCCGGCCGGTCAGCCGGCAATCAGCAAGAGGTGGAGAATCGCGTTGATGGAAAAACTCTACATGTCCGCCGAAGGCCTCGAAAAGCTCAAGGCGGAGCTGCAGGAATGCCGCGCGCGCACCCGCATCGTGGCCGACGCCATCGAGCGGGCCCGGGAACTCGGCGATCTGCGCGAGAACGCCGACTACCACGCCGCCAAGGAAGAACAGTCCATGCTGGCGGCGCGGATCAAGGATATCGAGGACAAGGTGACCCGGGCCGCCATCGTCGATGACGCCGCCATCGACGCCACCAAAGCCTATATTGGCGCGACCGTGCGCGTCGTGAACACCAAGACCCGGCGCGAGAACACCTACATGCTGGTCAGCCCCGTCGAGGCCGACGTCAGCGCGGGGAAGATCTCCGTGCGGTCGCCGGTGGGCGAAGCGCTGCTCGGCAAGAGCGTCGGTGAACGCGCCGTGGCCAACGTGCCCGCGGGCGCGTTCGAGATGGAGATCCTCGAGATAACCCGATGACCCGGCGCATCGGCAGCGGTGCGCGGCGGGCGGGTTCCGGGGGTGCAGCGGTGCACGCCCGTTTTGTGTATCAGGGTGCCTGGACGGCGCGCGCGGAACCGGCGCGGCCGGTGCGCGCGCCAGGGGTCGTAACCATCGGGATTGCAGCGAATCGATGCCAAAGCGAACCGACATCCACAAGATCTTCATCATCGGGTCCGGCCCGATCGTCATCGGACAGGCCT
>DDYW01000073.1:9713-10172 GCA_002348185.1 Candidatus Hydrogenedentes bacterium UBA2224
ATCGCACCTACATCGAGCCGCTCACGGTCGAGGTGCTCGAGCGGATCATCGCGCGCGAACGGCCTGACGCCCTTCTGCCCACCGTGGGCGGGCAGACCGGCCTCAATCTCGCGGTCGACCTGGCCGAAGCGGGCATTCTCGACCAGTACGGCTGCGAACTCATCGGGGCCCGGCTGCCCGCCATCAAGAAGGCAGAAGACCGCGGCCTGTTCAAGGAGGCCATGCTCCGGTGCGGCTGCGAAGTGCCCGAAAGCCTCGTGGTGCATTCGCTCGAAGAGGCCCGGGAATTCGGGGCCGCGCTCAATTACGAAGCCATCATCCGGCCGGCGTTCACGCTGGGCGGTTCGGGGGCGGGCGTCTCGTTCAACCGCGAGGAATTCGACCGCGTGGTCAAGTGGGGCCTCGAACTCAGCCCCATCCACGAAATCCTGGTCGAGGAATCCGTGCTCGGGTGGAAGG
>DDYW01000090.1 GCA_002348185.1 Candidatus Hydrogenedentes bacterium UBA2224
CGCGCATCCAGGGCATGTGGTAGATGCCGTATTGCTCGCACCAGGCGGTGACCTGGCGGACCGCGCTCAGGTCGTCGAAGCCGGTGCGGGGGGAATAGACATTGAACCCGGCCCGGGCGCTCTCCTCGATCATCCATTCCTCGGTCTTCCAAGCGGCCTCGGGCTGCATCACCTTATCGACGACGATGCGCAGTTTGACCCCGCGGCCGAGCTGGTCACGGGGCGGGGCTTCCACGCCCCGGGCAGGCGGTGCAAGAAGGGCAGACAACAAGGCGAGCAGGAGGACGAGCTGGCGGTTCATGGCGGTTCCTCTTGGTGGTTTCCGGTTTGAGGACCATTGTACGGGCAAGATGCGTCAGGGGCAAGGTAAAGACAGGGTTTTCTGGTGTGGAACCGGCGCCCTTGCCGGTCATTCTGCGGCCAGGACGGGAGCGCCGCGCTGGAAAGTGCACAATTCTTCGAGTATTGTAGAAGGTACGTCTAAACGGAGTCAGTGTGGCTTGCGTGCAGTCGCGGAGTACTCAGGCAAGGGAGGAAGTATCATGCGCGTTCAATCAATGCTGGTCGTTCTGTGTGTGATGTTGCTGGCGCTGGTGTTGGGGTGCGATACGAAGCCGGCACAGACGCAACCCGCAGACACGCCCGCGCCGGAAGAGTCCGCTCCGGAGGTCGAAGTCGAGCCCGAGGCCGCGGCGCCCGGGAGCGATGTCTCGGCGGCGGCGGCGGAAACGGTAGAGGCCGCGAAGGAAACGGCGGCCGCGGCGGCCGAGACGGTTTCGGCGGCGGCGGAGAACGTGGCGGCGGTTGCGGAACAGGCCAAGGAAGCGGCGGCGGACACCCTGTCGACGGCGGCGGAGAGTGTGACGGCGGCCGCGGAAGAGGCCAAGGCCGCCGTGGCGGAGGCGTTAGACATGGCGGCCGCGGAGGCGGTGTTCACGAAGAACTGCACGGTCTGCCACAAAGCGGACAAGGTGGAGGCGCACGCGAAGGCAGGGCTTGCGGAGGAGCCGTGGGATGCCGTCGTGAAGGAGATGGTTGAGGAGAAGGGGGCCAAGATCACCCCCGAAGACCAGAAGACCATCGTCGCCTATCTGGAAGCGAAGTACACGAACTAACCGGGAGCCCCGCATCGCATTGGTATCGCTTTTCTCGACGGGTTACGGGTGTGCGCTGCTGTTAAGTCTGGTTGCGGGGGCATTGCCGGGCGAGGAAGCCTACCTGAAGGCCCGCGACCTCGAGCGCGGGGCCCGCTACGGCGACGCGCAGGCCGCGTTCGACGTTTGCGCGGGCGCCGGCGGGCCCTTGACCCCGTATGCGTTGCTCGGCGCGGCGCGGTGCCGGGCGCAGGGAGGCCGCCGCGCCGAAGCACTCGCCGGGTATCAACGCGTGCTCGAGACCCATCCCGACGGGCCATGGGTAGGGATGGCGCTGGCCGGCCTGGCGGAGGCGCTGCGTCTCGAGAAGCGGTTTCCGGAAGCCTCCGGGGCCTACCTCCGGATTCTGGCCCGGCCGGTACCGTCGTCCTGGCGCGACCGGTACCAATGGCTGGCGGCGCAGTGCCTGGCGGAGGCGCCCGCGGCGGCCCTGGCCAAGGCGTTTCCGCTGTGCAGAACCTTGTGCGCGGAGGCCGGCTCATCCCGGATACGCCTGGACGCCGCGAAAGTGCTGGCGACATCGGCGGACCAGATGGACCGTTTCGCGGCGGCGTATGCGATGGTGAAATCGGGCGCGTATGCCGACGCGTCGGGGCTTCTGCCGAACGAGGGCGAGGCGGGCGCGGATGAACCCGGATGGGCCTATCTCCGGGCGCGCGTCTTGATCGGGCTTCGCGAGGTGGAAAAGGGCCGGGCGCTGCTGGAACGCATCACGGCGGCGCATCCTCAGACCGAATGGGCGCGTCTGTCGCTCATCCATCACGCGCGGTCTCTCCTTGCGGGCGGCCAGCACGAACAGGCCGGAATCCTGCTGGAAACCCTGTTGACCGGCTATCCCGACTCCGAGGAGGCCGCCGAGGCCTTGTGGCGGTTCGCGGAGTTGAGCCGCGGGCGGGACGAGACAGCGGCGCAGTATTACCTGCGGTTTGCCGGCATGTTCTCGAGCGATGCCCGGGCCGATGACGCCCTGCTGCTCGCGGGCCGCCTCTACAGCGATACGGGACGGAATACCGAGGCGATTGCGGCGTTGAGCCGCGTGATTGAAGCCCATCCCGGGAGCCGTTTCCTGGCGGACGCGGCCTACCAGCGCGGGGACCTGCGCGCGCGGGCCCGCGACAAAGAAGGCGCAGCGGCGGATTTCGAGCTGGCGACGCAGGGCGATCTTGGTAATTACTACGTTCACAGGGCGTTACAGCGTCTCCACGAAATGGGGCACAGCAACCCCGTGAAACCCGGCCCGGCCCTGCCGGTCTGCGGCAAGGACTCGTTTGTGCGCCCGTTTGCGTGGGACGGGCCGTCGGCGCCGGAACCGATGGCAGAGGGCGACGAACTGGCGCGGCTGCACTTTTTCGGCTCGCATGGATTCGAAGAGGGGGAATGGGAGGCGGTAGGTCTCGCGGGCCTCGGGCCGGCCTTGCCGGTGGCGGTCTGCGAAACGGTGGCGGCGGCGGGCCTGCCCACGCTGGCCCTGTGGCTCATCGGGGTGTGCGCGCCCGAGACGGAGCGGGATGTCTATCATCCGCGCTGGTGGCGGGTGCAGTTCCCCCGGGCGTATTGGGACGACGTGCAGTCTATCGCGGCGGAGACCGGCCTGGATCCCTACCTCATTCTGTCGGTGGGCCGCCAGGAGAGCTTTTTCCGGGCCGGGGTGGTGTCTCCGGCGGGGGCGACGGGCGTGATGCAGCTCATGCCGGGAACGGCGCAATGGCTGGAGTCGGTGGAGCCGTCGGTCGGGCGCGAGCACGTGGAACACCTGACTCATCCTGCCAACTCGCTGCGTCTGGGGGCGTACTACCTGATGCGAATGATTGCCCGCTCGGACGGCAACCTGATCTACGCGCTGGCATCGTACAATGCCGGGCCGGGGAACGTCTCGAAATGGCGGAAGCAGCATGGCGGGGCCCCGCCGGAGGTTTTCCTTGAGGCGATCCCGTTCACGGAAACCCGGCATTTTGTAAAAAGAGTACTGGGCAACTACGGGGCGTATTATTCTCTTTATCCGCGAAAGCCTGGGCCGAATAATGCGGAAGCGTTGAGAAGATGAGCCGCCGGCGCAGGCACGGGTCGGCATATCTTTTGACAGAAATGAAGAATCCTGCAGGTCTGCGAAAAAAGTAAGTTCTGTTTAACCTCATGAACCTGTTGTAATTGCGTCAACTTCTTTATTGACAAGCACCTAAGAGTGTGCTATAAGTTGAGAGACGTGTTGGGCAGGTTTTGAAGAAGCTCCCCGTGCCGATTGGGAGATCGTGAGACGCGCGGGAGAGGAGGCGGGGCAGAAGACGCTGTCGCGCATCAGAAGCTTGCCTTAGAGTTACCTGCAGGTGCGGTGGGCCGCGGCGCAGGAGTTAGATAAGGAGCTGTGCATAAACTAGTGCCCACAGAGGGGAACCCGGCAATCGGCCCGGTGGCGGTCCCGAAGCGCGTCTGCGCGCCGTGTGTTCGCTTTTCAGAAACGAAGTGTGTATGCTCCTGGGGTCGGTGCGACTCGGGGGCTTTTTTAATGTCCGGCGGAGGAACTTTAAGGTGAGAACGACACTGCCACTTACGAGAGTCAGGCTGACAGCCGTGATGTTACTGGTGAGCGTGATGGCGCCTCTGGCCGGAGCGCAGGACGTGGAATTCATTGCAGACCGGCAGCGCGCGCTGCCGGGGCAGGGGGTGACATTCTACGACCTCTCCGATGTCACGGATGCGGCGACGTGGGAATGGGACTTTGGCGACAATACCATCGTCACCAATCTGACGGCGGATCCGGTCACCCATTCCTATTCGAATCCGGGGGTCTATGACGTCACGCTGACGATAGGCGGGGGCGCCGGGTACTTCTTCGAACTCAAGGTGGGGTATATCGAAGTCCTGAACGCGCCGTTCGTGGATTTCATCTATTCGCTGCCGGAGACGATCGGGGATGTTCTGGGCATTCCGCTGCCTCCGGTTGTACCGGATGGATCATTTGTCTTTGTCGACACCAGCGTGGGCGGGCCGGGCAAGGATCCGGCGGTGTCGTGGAGCTGGAACTTTGGCGACGGCACGCCGGTCCAGAGCGGCAATATCGTGGCCCACGTGTTCCAGTTTGAGGGGCAGACCGGGATTTTCGACGTCCGGCTGACCGTGACGTGGTCCGACAGCTCCACGATGTCCTTCTCACGCCGTCTCATCCTGACGCAGCCAGGCACGGAGGACCAGCGGAACGGCGGGTCCCTGACCATTCTCGACGCCATAGCGGAGCGGGACCGGCAGGGGATCCTGCCCTTGCAGGACTGGATGCCGCTGTTCAGTTTCGAGATGATCAGCGCCTCGCCGCCGGACGCCACCAAGAGTGCGAGCAAAGAAGGCGCCATGGAAAAGGCGTTTCTTCCCGATCCGCTCAATGACCGCGTGTTCAGCTCGGATACTCCGCTGACGTTCACGATTTCACCGGATGAAGACACGAACGATGGTCCGTCGCTGGACCAGTCCGACTTTGTCGAGTTCGGGATCTTCCGGGAGAAGCCCACGTGGGATGGCGGCACGCACGGCGTGCTCGAGGAAGACGAACCGCTCGTGCTGCGATTCCTGCCGGACGGCACGGTGGTCGATACGGCCACGGGCGTGCCGTACGACATGCGAGAGGGACCGACCTTTCCGGCCGCGAGTCCGGGCGCGGGCGTGCGCTATGTCGGCCGGGACCGGCTGGGCCTGAAATACCAGATCTGGAGCCAGAGGAGTCGCCCCCCGCTGGGCGGCGGGCTCATCGACGTCTATCCCGAGATTCACAGTGAATGGTACGCGATCGATGATTCGGGCGCGTCGTATCTTCTTGCGGCACGGACGAGCGCCACGTGGGTCACCATGCAGGAACTCAGCTACTACGTTGACTACTACATGATGGTGGACGGGTTCGGGCAGATCCCGGTCAATGAGAACGGTGAACTGCTCGACACGTACGACCCGGATTTTGATGCGCTCCCGTTTGACCCCGAAACGACGTATCTTTCCCAGTTCCGGGTAGAGGATGCGACGAGCGGCCTGTTTGACGATTTCCGGGGTTCGGGCGACGGGAACGCGTGGTACTGGCCGCACCGGATGTACACGCCGATCCAGGAGTATGTGCGGCCGCGGTGGGACGTGCCGGGCGGCTCGTTTGCGAATGCGTTCGATTTTGTGACGGGCGAGTGGCTTGACCTGCGCAAACTCCATCCGCTGGAGGGATGGATTCAGATGGTGGGGATCGACGTGCACGCGTCGAATCCGCCGAACACCCAGGGCGCGCGCGCCTCGCACGGCGGCTGGTCAGACAGCGGCGAACTGGTGGCCTTCAAGGAGATCAACCTGATCATCAGCGACGTCCGGGGCGATCCGTATGATCCCAAAGGCGTGAATTCGCTGAACCCCGTCGAGGAATTTGACTCGCTTACCTACGACGTGCTGATTGAAGGCGGGGACATCGTCACGAACCTGGCGGTGGGCAACGATTTCGCGTTCAACGGTCTGTGGGTTTTCGCCGACAGCAACAACAACGGCTTTTTTGACCCGCCGGTACCGGAAGCGGACGGCCAGGGCGTGACGTTTGTCGACTACCCGATGCTGTCTAACAATTACGTCATTGTTGCGGATACGGAATCGGGCGGCGGCGAAACGAAATCCAACGGGAAGTCGACCAGCCCGTATGTCACGGGTCCCCTGGGCGGCGAGAAGGCCGACGTCAACTACTACCCGCCGGAATGGGAGTACATTCCGTTCCCGCCGGGCGGCGGCGCGCCGTGGTGGAAGCTCCGCCTGGTCATGGGCGGCGGCTCGCGCGAAGGCGTTGACTTGGGGTTTGTGGAGGCGATACCCGATTTTCCGGATCCGGGCACGCACGAGACCCAGTACGATTATTTTGTGGTGGTCAAACCCGATACCGGGTACTTCGACCTGTCGGGCATGCCGGGCGATGGCGTGGGCATGACGCTGGGCACGGATTACCGTGTGTTCATCGAGCCGCGCCGGTTTAACCCGTTGGTGATCGACGGGGGCACGTACGGCAGCCCCAGCGGCAGCTGGGACGGCGGCATGTACTTCGACGCGATGCAGATGCCGATGGGTGTCCGTAACGATTCGCCGACCGTGGATTATGCACAGAATATCTGGCAGAACGACCCGCTGTGGCTCGAGTACGAACCGTGGTGGCATGAGCGGACCGCGGACCGCACCACGGCCAAGCCGACGCGCGTCGGCTTTGACGTGCACGATCTGACCCTCACCTACGAGACCAACAGCAAGTACGCCACGCAAACCGACATGATTTACTCGCGGTATCTGGCGTGGCCCTTGTGGCTCGATCCCTTCGGACTGAACGATGCGCGGTTCTACTGGGGCGCGAACGTGTACGTGAATCCGGATGCCATCGTGACGGAAGGTCCGGCCGACGAGGATATTCAACCGTTCCAACACGCGTTTGAGAGCGTGCCGTTCTTCCAGCCGAACTTTGATTCGGCGCCGATCGGCCCGCGTTCGATGATGTTCCCGAGTCCGCCGGCGCAGCCCGAGCGGCCGCAGTATGCGACTTGGCCCGCGGCGCTCTTGCCCGACGAATACCCGAAAATGACCGATTGGCCGGCCGCCAACCGCCGGGCGCGCATCCTGAAGCAGCACATTGACTCGAGCAGCAAGTCGACCGCGATGCTGGGGATCAATGTCGCGGGCTCCAACGACCCCGTGGTCAACCGGTTCAACCGGCTGCAGATGCAGCAACTGACGATTGCGTTCTGGGGTCCGGACTTTACGCCGAGCGACCTGCAATCGCTGGATGTCGACGGGGTGAATCCGGAATCCGGCGTGCTGTTGTATGAAGATGCCGACAGCGATTCGGTGTTCAACAGTGAATTCGGCAGCGACGCCCCGGTGCCGCTGCGGAATCTCGTGTGGCGTCCGGAACCGGAGCCCGTGGATTTGGACGGCGACGGCAATGCCGACGATATCGACGGCGACGGCGACGTGGACAGCAAGGACCGGGCCTGGGTGCTCCGGCTGCGTCCGAAGCTGGCGTGGAGCGTGCCGGACACCGACGCGGGCGGCCCGCGGTACACGACCCCGATTCGCGACACCATGCTGAAGAGCGACGAGCCGGTCCTGGCGAAAGCGCTGCCGGTCGATAAGGGCGCCGCCGAGTCCCCGCGCGCCGCAGTGCGGCGTGAGGAAGCTGCGGCTAAGGCCGCCCCCGCGCTGGTGGAAGAAGTGGATGGCGAGGCGTATTGGGCGAAGCGGCCCGTGCGTATTTATAAAGACGAGGTGAAGGCGGCGGCGGATGCCGCGGTCGCGCAGACCAAGGCGGTGCCGCAGGCCGGCAGTTCGGGTGACGACTTGTTTGTTGTGGTGCGGTCGTCGAAGACCATCGGCCGCCTGGAGCCCTTCAAGGTGTTCATCCCGATGACGCTGCCGAGCCGGCCGGTGCAGGACCAGCAGGCGGGCATTCAGTTCACGCCGAGCAACATCGTGTCGCCGCAGGCGCTGACGAAGCTCCATCCGGAAGAGGACCCGATCGAGGGGTGGTACTATCACGAGATGATGGAGTCCTCGATTTCGTGTGAGGTGCTTGATTTCACGGGCTCGGGGCAGTCGATCTTCCTGGACGGCACGCCCGTGCCGGCGCTGGGCATTGACGCCTCGACGAACCGGCCCGATTTGACCAAGGCGCAGGGCACGGACGGGCTGGGCGGTCCGCAGTCGTTTGTGGCGCCGGGAGCGGTCTGGGCCAGCGGGGCGTTCGTAAACCATTACCTGATCGATTCGCAGTACAAGAGTTTCCGGATTACCGGCAACTCGGACAACCGCCTGACGCTGATGTCGGGCGAACCGGCGGACGGCCAGTGGCGGATTGTGAGCAATCCCACCTTCCTCGAACAGGTTATTGTTGAGTTGTACGACGAGGGCGGAGACGGGAAATTCACGCTTCAAAACGATCTGCTGCCCCTGAGCCTTGACCAGACGGTCAGCGGCGTGGCCATCTACCGTGACAACGACGCCAATCCGGCGAACACCAACGGCCAGTTCGATAAGGACATCGACATCCCGTTGACGCTGGATTATCCGCCATACCTGATTGGCGCGGTGGGCGAACCGTCAACGCAGGTGTTGTTCGTGTTCTCGACGCCGGGGACGGACAATCTGCCGAAACCGATGTCGCAGCAGGCGAACAACCGACAGTGGATTCAGGATTCGATCGGGACGACCGCGACGCATCCGGATACCGGCGCCGACTTCTTCATTGTGGTACGGGCGACCGACCGCATGGAACTCGGAGACGATTTCCGGGTCGCGATCGTGGGGTGGGGCCCGAACACGCCGACCGAGCCCGATCCCGACACGTTCCCGCCGCCGCCGGCGGCCGACCGCGGTGAATTCGACATTTTCAGCGAGTTCCCGTGGGGTGCGCGGGCGCTGGGCTTCGTGACGATCTACAACGAGGCGGATTACCCGAATTCGGACATGCCGACCCTGGGCGTTCCGGACAACAGCGGGTTCAATTTCGTCCGCTTCCAGGCCAACAAGGCGGTGCGCACGGCGGTCACGACGGCCAGCGTACGGGTGGTCGGGCCGACGGATGTGGTGATCCAGGCGGTTTCGACCGACCGGCTGCCGCAGGTGGTGCCCACCAACGGGTTGTCGTTCGTGATCTTCGGGAGCGGCTTCGGCACGTCGCCGACCGTGACGCTGGCGGGCATTCCGCTTGTGGTGACGCAGGCGTCGGATACGGAGATTGCCGTGACGATTCCCGGCGGGTCGGTCATCGACCAGGATCCGATCGTGCTCACCGTGTTGAACCCGACGACGGGCAAGCAGACCAGCCGGGGCGACCTGTTTACGCTCATCTCGGTGCCGCCGGATGCCAACGCGCCGGTGATCACGTCGCTGTCGCCGGATGCCGGCGCGAGCGAAGACTTCCCGATCGCGATATACGGGGAGAACTTCGACGATCCCCTGGTGTATTTCGGGCAGACCCTGATGCCGGTGGCGTCGTGGACGTCGACGCGCATCGACGTGTCCTTCCCGGCCGCGGGGCTGGGCCAGACCGGCACCCTGGACGTGACGGTGCGCAACCAGACGACGCAGCTCTCGACGACGAAGCTGGACGCGTTCATCTACCGGAATCTGCCGGTGGCGCCGCGCGCGTGCTTTATCGCCACGGCGGCGTACGGCACGGATTCCGCGCACGAATTGTGGGTGTTGCGGCGGTTCCGCGACGACGTGTTGCTGCAGACCACGCTGGGTACGGCGTTCGTGGACATGTATTACCGGGTGAGCCCGCGGATTGCGGCCACGGTGGCGCCGCGGCCGGCGCTCGCGGCGCTTGTCCGGGGCGCCTTGACCCCGGTATCCTATGCGGTAACGTCGCCCGGCAAGGCGATGGGAGCGGTCGTGCTGCTTGCTCTGGGCGTTTGTGTGACCCGCCGCCGCGCGGGAACGACATCACCGCGCGGACATAACTGAGGAATCGACGCGAAACGGCGGGCCCTGGGGGGGCCCGCCGAACCGTGTGAAAGGAGAATCCAAGGTGAGCGTGAGAGTCCGTATGGCAATGCTTGCAGGGGTGGCCGTCTGTGTGCTTATGGCTGGGCCTGCCTACGCATTCTTTCCGTTCGGCGGCTTCACCGAGGTCAACAAGACGCTTCGGTACATGACGTGGCCGCTCGAGTACCTTGACACAAACGGTGACGGCGACGTGGGCTCGGATGAAGGCGTCCGCTGGACGCTGGAGCGAGAGACCACCATTGCGCGCCAGGAGCTGGACGATGAGGGGAACCTCATCACTGTGTACACGACGACGGGCTGGACGGACACCGAACAGGCGATCCTCGCGCAGGGGTTTCAGGTTTGGGAAAACGTGCCCACGAGCTACATCGGGTTCTACCTGACCTCGCCGGTCTCGGAGCCGCTGGTCATCCGGCCGATCGACGACATGGACTACGTGATCGGCGACTCGCTCACCGGGATGGATTTCATCAACTACGTGGCGGTGGAGGACCCGGGAGAAGAAACCCTGCCCGAGGGCGTGCTGGGCGTGACGCTGCTGACGCTGGTGCTTGAGGACACGTTTTTTACCCCGCCCGGCGGGACGCAGGCGATCCAGGTAAGCGGCGGCCAGATTGTCGAGTGCGACATCGTCTACAACGGCGCGGCGTTCCGGGAGCGTACCGTCGAGATTGACACGGGCGGCGGCAATACGACGACCCAGACGCTGCCGGCCACCTACGAGCTGCTGGCGACGCACGTCCATGAGATCGGGCATTCTGTCGGGATGGCCCACACCCCGCTGAACAACTTTTCGGATTTCCTGGACGATTCGGCCAACACGGGGCTCCTGGCAGACCTTGAACAGCGCGTGTATGCGCAGCGGGATGCCGCGGGCGTGCTGGTGCAGGTGGGCGTGACGCCGACCATGTATCCGATCTATTTCGCGACGGATCTCGGCGACGGCAAGTTCACGGCGGGCTGTTCCGACCTGGCGCCGGACGATATGGCGGGCGTGTCGTTTCTGTATCCGCGGGGTTCGCAGGCGAAGTATTTCGCGGTGAAGCACGAGGTGCGCTCGCAGACGCGGGTGGATTTCCCCTCGGCGCCGCTGCCGGGCGCGCACGTGATTGCCTGGAGCGACGCGGACCAGAACGTGGGCACGCGCCGGGTGCCGATGTTCAGCACGATGTCCGCGCTGTACGAACATCAGGAGGAATTCTCGGGGTGGTTTGAGCTGATCAATCTTCTGAAACAGCATGAGACGAGCGATGGCGTGACGTTCGATGCGACGTACGTGCTTACGAGCAGTCCCATCAACGGCGTCACGAAGCCGGAAGGCTATACGCCGGGCGATTTCGACTCGACGCGGGTGCTGTTCAACCAGAGCGACTTCAGTTTCCCGACCGCGTTCCCGTCGGAAGTGTTCAATGAGATGGGCAACCTGTTCGGCATCGAGCAGCGGGAACAGGGTACGCCGCTGACGTACAATCCGTTGACGGGCCAGGTCGAGAGCGCCACAAGCGGGAAAACCTTAAATACGATGCTGCCGGGCAGCAAACCGATGTTTGGCGCACAGAACGACGTCTGCTGGCTGAATGTGGTGGTGGCCGGCGTGGCCCCGGCCGCTGAAACCCCGCGGTTCCTGCGCACGATGCGCGACGGGTTCCTGCTGGGGTCGCCGTTGGGCACGGCGCTGGTGGATGCGTACTACCGTACGGCGCCGCCGCTTGCCCGGTATCTTTCGATGCACCCGGTGGCCCTGGGTTACGCGCGCGGCGCGTTCGGCGGCGTGGAATGGGTGTACAGACACGCGGAGATGCTGTTTATGGCGACGGCAGGAGTGTTTGGACTGGGCGTGATGCTGGAGTTGCGGCGGTGGCGCGCCGTGCGGGCGGCCGCCGGCCTGCTCGTGGTGGCGGGCCTGCTGCTTGCAGGCGGTTCGGCCCACGCCCTGCTGGCCAGGATGTCTCCCGAACAGATGGTGAAGGCCTCGGATTACGTATTCGTGGGCACCGTGGAATCCGTGGAAAGCTTCTACCTCAAGGAAAACGTGATTGTCACGGATGTGACAATCCGCACCGAAGACAACGTGAAGGGCCATCTGAACAAGGGCGGCCAGATTGTGTTGCGCCAGCCGGGCGGGCGCGTCGGGGCGATCGTGCGGTACGTGACGGATCTGCCGCAGTTCAGCGAGGGCGAGGAAGTGGTCCTGTTCATGCAGGCCGAGAAGAGCCGCGGTCCGGCGGTGGTCTGCGGCGAGCGGGGCAAGCTTCAGGTCCGCACGGACGCCTTGAACGGCGAAAAATACGTGGTCTTCGGAGAAACGGCCCTGGGTCTGGGCGAGGTGGCCACGGAGAAGACGGAAGCCGCCGGGAAGGCGGCCACGGCCAAGCGCGTGGAACTGGAGGATTTCAAGGCGTATCTGCGCGGGATCGACCAGAAACTCAAGGCCGACGAGGAGGCCGCGAAAAAAGCCGAGTGAGCGCTCGGCTGACGAAGCATACAATCCCCCCCGGAGACCGGCGTTTCCGGGGGGTTTTTTATGCCCTGGCGATGGGCAGCGTCGGCGTCTCGCCTGCATCCGGACGGGGGGCAGAAGTGCACTCGATGCCTGAAAACGCAGGGTTTATGCGAAGTTTTGGTGCGACGGGCGTCTGGGGAGTGTCTTTGACCCGGTGCCGGGCTTGGTATATGATTGGCTGCCGGACGCGGGAGACGGCGGGGCCGTGCAGGCCGCTACAACACGCGTCGCGTCAACCCCACGCTGGCGGGGTCCGTTGTATAGAAGAACCATGTGGGCAGGGGGGGGTCGTGCCTTGTGGACGAGCTTCTCCCGGGACGGAGGGTTCTGTCGGCGCGCCCCGCTCTTCCGGACTCAGGAAAGGTAACGATGCTCCGAGGATTGCTGATACGTAAAACCTTTCTGTTGTTGGATTTGGCGCTTATCGTGCTCCTGCTGGTTGTGGCGTATCTGGTGTTTTCGACCGTCCTTGAACCTGTGCGGGCCGTGGAAACGCCGCCCCCCCCGGAGGCGGTGGACGATCTGCGGCTGGCCGTGGTGGGGCCACCCGCAAATTACAGCGTGATCAAGGAGAACGGCCTGTTTGGTCCCGCGGCAAAAACCAGCGCTCCGGATGCGGCCAGCGCCGCGGCCGCGACGGCCGCACCCACGGTCACCGTGACCCGGCTTCCCTTGAAACTCCTGGGGACGGCCGCCACCGCGCCCACGGATCCCCTGGCCAGCGCGGGCATCAAGAACACGCAGACGAACATCGAGGACACCTACTATCTGGGTGAACCGGTGCTCTCGGACGTGGTGCTCGAAGAGGTCCACAAACGGGAGGTCGTGCTGTTCAACAAGAAAGAGAACAAGCGCGAGATTCTGTCCATGGACGAAAAGGAAACGGTTCCCGCGCACCTGGCGGCGGCTCCCGGGGCTTCGGCGGCGCCGCAGCCCGCGGAAGGCGAGGAACCGGGGCCGGTTTCGGTAAAAAAGCAGGAGCTCATGGAAATCGCGAGCGACATGGGCCGCCTGATGACGGAGCTCAAGCCACAACCGTACAAGGACGCCAGCGGAAAGATGGTCGGCATCACGTCGCCGGATCTGGGCAAGGTGCCGCTGGCGAAGAAGGTTGGCCTGGCCGACAATGATGTGATTACCGCCATCAACGGCATGTCGATAGACAGTGTCGAGAGCATCGGGAAGATCGCGGAAAAGTTTAAAAACCTCAACGTGTTCCATCTGAAGGTGCTGCGGAACGGCCAGACCGTCACGCGCACCATCAAGCTGGAATAGAGGGTGCGTGGGCCTCGTCCAACAGCGGGGCGCCTGCGCGACGCATGCGTTTCAGGGCCACAGAACAAGGGGAAGGAAAAACCGTGAACTACGGCTGGATCACCACGCGGGCATTGCTGTGCCTTGGGGTTGCACTGATGGTGTCGGCTCTGCCGGCGGGCGCGCAACAGGACGCTGCGGAGGAGGCGCCGCCCGTCGAAGAGGCCGCGGCGGCGCCGGAAGAGGCCCCGCCCGCGTCAACCGAAGATGCGGCCCCCGCGCCGGCTGAAGATGCGGCCTCCGCGCCGGCTGAAGATGCGGCCCC
>DDYW01000048.1 GCA_002348185.1 Candidatus Hydrogenedentes bacterium UBA2224
ATGAAGAACTCGGCCTCGGGGCCGATGAAGGCTGTATCCGCGATGCCCGTCGAGATCATGTAGGCCTCGGCCTTCTGTGCAATGCAGCGCGGGCACCGTGAATACCGCTCTTTCGTGATCGGGTCCAGAATGTTGCAGTACAGGATGAGCGACGGGATGTCCGCGAAGGGATCCAGGTTGGCCGTGGTCGGATCCGGCATCACCAGCATGTCGCTCTCGTTGATCGATTGCCACCCGCGGATGCTCGAACCGTCGAAGCCCAAGCCTTCCTCGAACGTCTCCTCGCTCAACTCGGACGCGGGAATGTGGAAGTGCTGCATCAGGCCCGGGAAATCCATGAACCGCATGTCAATGAACTGCACATTCTCCTTCTTTACCAGCTCGATAACATCCTTGGGACTGTAATCTTTAATCATCGTGTTCTCCGTGCGTACTCCAGCGAGACGCCCTCAACCCATTGGCTGCAAACGGTTGATGGGCTACGTCCCGGGCTCGCTGAGGACGTCCGCGTCTGCAACCAAACTATCCAATCGCTATTTCACCGGTTTCGCCCGTGCGAATCCGGATAGCTTCTTCGATGTGCGACACAAAAATCTTGCCGTCGCCTATCCGGCCGGTCGACGCCGCCTTCACGATCGCGTCGACCACGGCTTCCAGCTTGTCGTCGCTGATGACAATCTCGAGTTTGACCTTGGGCAGGAACTCCACGACATATTCCGCGCCGCGGTACAGCTCCTTGTGCCCTTTCTGCCGGCCAAACCCTTTGACCTCCGAGACCGTCAAGCCCTGAATGCCAACGCCCGAGAGGGCCTCTTTTACCTCCTCGAGTTTGAAAGGCTTGATAATGGCTTCAACTTTCTTCACGAGCATCTCCTTTCCATGGTGCCTGGGGAGCTGGTTCCGCTCACCCCATGTGACCTATACGGAGATAGGGTAGCGTACCCAGACCCGAAAAGGAAGCGGCACTCGCGACCGCGATACGACTGCGCTCTTCAGCAAGCGATGTGCCACTTCCTGAGCCCCTGCCGTTTCGGGCAGATTTCGGGCTGTTTTTGCGGGTTCGTTCGGGCTTCTGTCCGGCCGAAGGCCGTTCTCCCGTACAAAAAAAGCGACGGGAGTGTCTGACGCCAAACCTGGATCCGACGAAAATGTAGGAATCCGGAGCCCGCTTACTGCACCCCGCCGAGGTGCACCCGCGGCCGGGCAATTTGTACCCCGTCGCCGGGCCCGAGGTCGAGGTAGGCGAAGGATTCGCCGACCGTCAGGACGGCGCTGTCCTCGACGTCGATACGCAGCGGCGTGCCGGGCACGGTGGCCGTCACACGCGTTTCGCCGCCGTTGGCGCCCACGATGCGTTTCCCGTCGAAAAAGCGCGTGGAATGCCCCTTCTTCACGGTGCGGGTGTACTCGTGGGTGATCTCGCTGTGGATGGTCTTCTCGCCGGGTATCGCGCTTACGCGCCCGGCGCCGAGGGCGAGCGTGCTGGCACGCAGGAAAAGTTTCGCGCCCTCCGCCCCCGCAACGTGGTAGGCCGTGGTGCGGGTCCACGCGGGGTTCGAGAAGACGGCCACACACCCCCGCAACTCCTCCGGCACGTCCGAATCGAGCACGACCGACCGGTCCGCCAGATCCACGGCCGTCACCGTCGCCTCGAACGCGCCGGGGCCGTCATGGAGGAGCCTTCCGCCGGCTTCCAGATGGCTGCCCCCGAGCGTTTCCACGAGCGTCAGTTCCCGGCCGTGGCCCTCGAGGTGAAGCATGTCGCCCCGGAATGTCACGTTTCCACAGAAGGTCTCGAAGCTGCTGTCGCCCAGGGCCACCACATCAACGAGACCGTCGGCGCGGGCGACCTCGACGGCGTTCTCACCCAGGCGCTTCACGGAGCGCAGTCGCGGCGCCGGAGAGCCCGGGTCGCCGGGCTCGTACACCGTCACAAACGTGCTCTCGAGGGGCGTTCCATCTTCGGACCGGCGCCGGGCAATCACGTAGCTCGATAGCGGCGTGTGGGGGTAGAGGCCCGGCGCGGAGGCGAAGATGGCCTGCGCCGGATCTCCGGCCACGTGCATGCGGAGGGTGGTCGGAACCCCGCCGTCGATGGTCCAGGCGCCGCCCCAGAGCGCCGCGGGCGTCCCCGCGCGCACGTCGAAGAAGAAGCCATAGCCATTTCCCGGCGGCGGATTCCAGTACGGTTTGTCGGGATACCCGTGGATATCGCCGTCCATACCGATGCTGCGGCCCCAGTCGTAGCCCTCGGCGAGGCTGCCTTCCCGGGCTTCGAGTGCATCCAGGCCAAACGGCTCGAGCTTTGTGCCGATGCTGCCGAAAGCATAGTCGTGCGTTTTTCCGCCCGCCACGCGGAACAGGTCTACGAGATAGCCCCCCCGGGCCATGAGCGCCAGAGTGCGGCGGTACTCGGTCACGCCGGAGGCGGCGTAACTGAGTTCGCTGGCGGCCTGGACCAGCTTCACGCCCGGCAAATCGGCGAAGAGCAGAAGGCTGCCGCCCGAACCGGGCTGGTCAAGCTGGTTGGATTCGTCGACGGTCACGAGGGCGTGGCTGACGGTGCTCGATGCCCAGCCACAGTGGGTGTGCGTGCTGCCGAGGCCGTACCCGATGTCGTAACTGAGTTCGTAACCGTTGGCATAGTACAAGAGGCCCAGGTCGTCGGGATCGCCATGGTTCAGGCTGGGTCCAAACCGAAGGAAGACCGCCTGGTCGTCCGAGCGGAGCATGGCCATGCCCTTCATGCCGGCCACCCAGGAGCCCGTCACGCGGTCCGCGGCTTCGGAGGGCAACTCGGCGCTGCCATCCGGGGCGGGGGCGGCGTGCCAGAGCAGCCACGGGTCGCGCTGCTCGCTCCGCAGGCGGTTCACGTCGCCCTCGGCGAGCCAGAGCAAGGTCGCACCATACGCCGCGCGCTGTTCGGCCCCCGTCGCCCGCGCGTACAGCCGTTCCAGGTAGCCGTAGTCGGTGGACGACATCGGCCGCGCGGGCAGGGGTTTGTGGACGAAGTCGGGAGCGGCGTCGCCGAAATTGGGCATGCGGCCCGCCATCATGACCGTCAACTCGGGAAGAAACAGCGACGACTGCATTTTCGGGTCGTCGTACAGGTTGATGCCCTCGGGATACTCCGCGTTCCGGAGGTTGTAGAGCGGGTCGGCGAAGGTCAGGTACAGACCCCGCGCGTGGATGGCGTACCCGAGCGCGCTCTCGTAGTACCGCCCGTCGCGGTCAATGTTGTTTTCCAGCATGGTGTAGATCGAAAACGCGCTGCTGACGGCGTTGTCGATATACGTGGGAATGTCGAGCAGGCAGCCCACCGCCAGCGCGCCCCGCACGTAGTCCGCGTGTCCGTTGTGCAAGGCGCCGTGATAGCTGTGCTCGTAGCAGTAGTAGGCGCCGTCCAGGAGCATGTAGTTCACGATGTTCTCGCGGCGCGTCAGGCCTTCCCGGAGCGACGGTTTGTCCATCGCGGGGCTGCTGTACATGAAATCGAACTGGTCGACATACTTCACGAGGGTCCGGGCCACCTGGTACCACGGCCGGGCCAGGCGCCCGCTCGGCGGGTCGCTCGGATAATCCCACGACCCGGCGGTGGACTCCGCATAGATCGACGCCAGGGCGTCCAGCAGCAGCGTGCCGCGCTCGGCATAGCGTTCGTCCGCCGTCAGTAGATACGCTTCCGAAAGCGCAGGCAGTGCGTTGAGGGTCCATTGTTCGGTTACCCAGGCGTTATAGATGCCCACAAAATAGTGGATGCGCCCGTCCCCGGCCCGGTACCCCGTGCCCGGATCCGGGTACTCTTCGTTGGGAAACCAGCGGCCTGCGCTGTTTCGAACCTGGCCGGGGTGGTCCCAGCTGCAGCGCGCGCCGGACCAGGCGCCGCCGAACCGGTCGCCCGTCGACGGATCCCCCGTGAACCCGTAAGCATAGGCCGCGCCCGGCTCGGGAAGAAACTGCAGCCAGTAGTCGTCCGACTCGCGCAACCACTCGTCCGCGGCCTGGATAATGGCGTCACGTCTGGCCCGGGCCCACTCGAATTCCTCGCAGCGTCTCCGTGCGGCCTCCACGTCCGCCGGGGTGAGATTCACGCAGGGGTGCCCCGCCCGGCCGCGCACGGCGATGTTTGCCTTCTGCTTCGGTTGCGACGTGCCGCCCAGACCCTCGAGCACGCGGCCGGGATCCCGGGCTGCCTGGATCTCGAAGAGCCCGACGTAGTTGCGCGCCTCATGCACGGAATGGACCGTTACCCGCACGGTTCGCGTGGTCCGGGGTTCGAACCGGACGACGGGGTTCAGGACGTTGGCCTCCAGGGCCAGCATGACCGGCGCCCCGTCGGAAAAGGAGACCTCGATGTCCTTCCATGCCGCGTACAGGGAGTCCACCGCGATGTGCAGAAGCACGGTGTCCAGCTCGACGGGTTCAGCGAAGCGCAGCTCGATCCATTGCGGCATGGGGGCCTTGTCCGCGCTGGCCCACCGGGTTGCCGGCATGCCATCGATCGCCATCTCAACCGCGTAGATGCCTCCGGTTTGCGAGGACGCGGCCACGCTGAGGCTCTCGGAATAGATGCGCGGGCCAGCGGCGCCCGCCGTCAGCATCAGGGCAATGGCCAGAAACTGCATGTCTGCGCTCTCCCCTGCCGGGCGTACCGGCTCTCTCGGCCCAAGCCATACGCCATCTGCGGGCGGCGCAGGCGGGTCGTGCGACGGGTTACCGCACCTCGATCGAAGCGATGCTGGCCGCCTCAAAGCGCCAGTCGTTGGCGGCGTTCTCAACGCGAACCTGAACGGTCTTGCCCGCGTGCGGCGCCAGGTCGACGGCCACTTCCTGCCATTTCCCCTGGGTGTCGATGAGCGATTCGTGTGCCAGCTCGCCGTTTACCAGTATGCGCAGCAGGAAATCGCCGCGACTGTCCGAGGCCACCGTCGCCGCCAGCTCCTTCGCGGCGGCGGGCACGTCGAGCGCGGCTTCGATCGCGGCCGGCTCTTCCTCGCTTACGGGGTGCAGAACGAGCATCTTGTCCACGCCGTCCCGTCCGGTCCGCACCCCCGGGTCCATGTCAAAACCGCATGCCACCACGCGCCACGCGGGGTTCCACAGGCCCATTTCGACGGGCGTGATCACGGTGTGCAGCAGTTCCTCCTGATGCACCCATTGCTCGAGCGTGAGGGGCGGCGCGGCCGGCTGCCTCCGGATGTGGTACACGTCGCCTTCGATCCTCCCGCCCGAACGTGCGATGACCTGCTCTGTTACGGTCTGGCAGGCCTGGATCAGCGTGTCGAATCCGTAGTCGGTATGAATGAACTTCTCGTCTCGAATCGCGTCGATGCCCGCGGTGAATTCCGCCCCCATCGCGTTGAACCCTTTCATGCAGCCCAACACGCCCGTCGCATTGGAAGGATTGCAGTCGGCGTCCTGGCCGCAACGTGTGGCGATCTCCGCCGTACGCAGCATATCGCCCTGCCCGTACAGAAGCCCCATGGCGATGTACGCGCCGTTGAGTTTCGCATCGATGTTAAACGGAGTCCCCGGCATGCAGTCGATGTCGTCCTGCCATTTCTCCTCGATGCGCTCCCATGTCGCGCGCCAATCGCCGGGCGCCTGGTCGTGCCAGGCAATCACATCCTCGATGCAGTGCCGGTACTGCGACTCGGGCGGGATGCAGTCGAGCCCGGACTGGAGCACGGCCCGGACGTCTTCATCTTCGAAATACGCCGCCGCGTACATCCCCGCCACGAACATCCCGCCGTACAGACCGTCGCCATAGTTCATGATACGACCAAATACCTCGCACAGCCGGTTCGATTCCCCGGGCAGTCCGGGACACAGGATGCCGAACAGATCCGCCTCGATCTGGAAGTCGATGTCGTCAGCATGGCGGTTGTACAGCGGATGGCCCGACATCGGCGGCAGGATGCCCGCCCGCACGTTCTCGCGGCCGTAATAATTGGCATGCCAGAGGGGGTATTCAGTGTCTGCGAAGGCCCGGCCGGCCTGCTCGTACGTGATATCCAGGCCGTGGTCTTCGAGCGCCTTCAAGAACGTCATCTCAACGTAACAATCGTCCTGCTGAATGGCCCCCGCGATGTATTCCGGCTTCCACGGGCGCAGCTCTTCGTCAATGGGGATGCCGTTGAACCGGAATTCATACGGCGCGCCGAAACACACCCCGAACATCTGCCCCGCCCACGCGCCCCGGCACTTGTCGAGGAATCGGGCTTTTTCCAGCGCGGCCGTCTCCGCCGCCCCCGCGGCAAGACTTCCCACGATAACGCCAAAACAAACAAGCAAAACCGCCGTGCGCATGCTTCGTCCTCCTGGTTGCGTGCCCGAACGTATCGTGGAGTTTTCCCCGCGGAAAATCAAGAATACTCGAGGCCGGAGCCCCCTGGCCCATGGGACTGAAATCGGGGGTAGCCGCAGTCCTCCCGTTTCGCGGCCCGGGGCCTATTTCCACCGCAAGACGGACCAGTGGGCCGGGTGGTCGGTTTCTGAATCGGGGGACAGCACATAATACGACTCGAGAACCTCGAATCCGGGTGATGTGAATATGTAGTCGATACGTTCCGTGCTGACGTCGTAGCCGCGATTCTCGGGCGTACTTTCCGGCCAGCGCGGGTGCGGCGGCCCACTGCCGTCGGGATACATCCGCAGCCAGGTTTCGGACAGCACGTCCGCCACCATGTCATAGGCGGGACTCCCGGGGCGCGTGTTGTGGTCGCCCATGGTGATCACGTGTTCGTATGGGGCGCATTCGTTCACGAGGGCCTCGGCGTGGGCGCGTTTGACCTCCTCCGGCCCGGCCGGGTGGTTGTTGAACAGGCCGATGCGGCGGCCGCCAACCTGAATCTCGGCCACCGCGGTGCCGACCTCATCGATGGTGCTATATGTGAAGATGGTCCGCGGGTTTTCCAGGGGATAGCGCGAGAGGATGGCCGTCCCGTATGTCCCCGAGATGGTGTTAGGACCATAATACACGTGGTACCCCAATCTCTCGGCAAAGAACCTCGGTGCTTCCGTCTGGCCCTGCGACGGCCGGGCCGTGTCGCTTTCCTGCAGGCCGATGATGTCCGCATTCACCTCTCGGAGAAATGCGAGCTGGCCGTGCAGGTTTTGATGGCCTTCCATATCCGTTCCCTGCTGCATGTTGTACGTGATCACGGTTAATGTATCGGGGCTGGTCGGGGGATGGGACGCGCGTGCGCTCCAATACGCCGCGCCAGCGATGGCAAACAGGCCAATGGCCAGCGCGGTAATCCCGAGAGGAATGCACCGCGGGCCGGTTTTGCGAAGCGGAAACGCGGCCTGCCACACGGGAACCAGCCAGGGGACGAGCATCCCGGCGCCCACCAGGGCAAACGGCAGGTAAAACCTGTTCCTGAGCGCGTGTCCCAGGGAGCCCATGTAACCCCACGTATTGGTGAAGATCAACAGCAGTGTAACCACGACGAGAAAGATCACGCCCAACAGGACGGGCAGCACCTGTGCGCGCGGACTCGCACCCGCCGCCTGCCTGAACGCGGCCATGACGTTAAGTACGACGACCGGAGACAACAGAAACATGAGATAGAAGGGTATGTGGTACGGCCACGCCGTGGGGTGCACTATCAGCTCCGGGGCGCTCGGAGAATCCGGAAATTCCACCCTGTGCAGCAGTATCCCGCTCACGAGGGCCGCCAGGAACGCCACATTCCAGACGACAAGCACCCCGCGCGATAGCGGGACCGGACTCCGCAGCCCGGCGGCGCAAAAAAGCAGGGTCAATCCGAACGAGAGTGAGATGAGGATCAGACCCGTGAGGTAACTGCTTCCCGACCATGCCGTCACCACGGCGGGGCTCGATAGCGCCAGATACACGACCGCGAGGTTTGAGAAGAGGAGAATGGATGCGGCCATGCGGCCGGCCAATGTGCCGGTTGGCGCCGTTTCGCCGGTTTCGGAGCCGGAAAGCGTATCCTTGCACAGAAATGCCGCGCACGCCACAAGGGCCCACGCCAGAACATCCCCCGGCCTCCCCATCGAGATGTCGAGCGAGGACCCCCACGCCCGCAACGCTATCGACAGGAGTACCGCCATTGCCAGACCCAGGCCCAGGCTCTTCGGCGAGACTCGGGACCCTTCGAGCGGCAGACAGCAGACCGCAATGAGAAAAGCGCCCACACCCGTGCCCGCGACAATGATCAGGGCCGCCCCACCGAGGACCGGACAGAGTGCTCGCGCCACAAACATCACGACGAGACTGCCCGGGAACAGCCACCGCTGCGCGCCTCGCCCTGCGAGTAGCGCCACCAGAGGAGCCAACACGAAAAGCAGTCCCAACACCTCTTTTCCGGGACGCAGTTCAATCAGACTCAGCCGGTAGATGCTCTCGATCCATAGCGTCAGCAATTGAATGAAAAAGAGAAAGACGGACGCGCTCAAGAGGGTCGCGCGCGCGTCAACGGCATCCGGTTGAGGTTCCGTCATAAACGTTTCCTCCACACGCACTCACGGCGGCGTGGTCTTCGAGGCGGCATGGGCGTCCTGCTCATGACGGACCACTACCCTGTGCTCACGCTTTCCCGCTCTCTACTTCTGCGTTCTCTGTGGATGAAGATTCCGGATATCCGTCACAGAAAACACAGAGTGTACAGAGTGGGGGACGTGACGCGCCCCCCTACCCCACGATCTGCATGAGGCGTTTCTCGCACTGAATCATGGACCGCACGGTGTGGTAGTTGATCTTCCACGCATGCCCCATGTAATCCCAGAGGCGGTTGTTGTTTTCGTCGAAGAGGGGATACCATTCGCCCACCTCGTGGTTGATGACGTGGTCCATCACGAAGCGGTGAACGTTTTCGTAGGCGTCGAGGTATTTGTCGTCGCCAAAGAGGAGATAGGCGTCGAGCATGCCCACGAGGCATTCGGCTTGTTGCCAGAACTCCTTGTTTTTCTCGCGGGCCGGCCCGTCGTGGGGCCCTTCGCAGTACACCCCGCCCCGATCCCAGTCGATGCCGTAGCGGTGGCAGTGATCGTAGATCTTGCGGAACGCCTCGAGGTAGCCGCTGCGTTCTTTGCCCAGGATGTTCAGCGTGTGGTTCAACAGCCACGCGAACTCGACATTGTGCCCGAAACTGGTGTTGTTCATGGGCCGTCCCGACTCGTCCTCGACATCGCGGTCCGAACCCCAGACGTCGGCGAAGAGGATCGCCCGCAGCGGCGTCCAATCCAGCGCGAACTGGGCGATGCCGGTGCCGAACTCCGGATCGATGATGCGTTTGAACAGGAGTTGAATCATCTCGACGGTGCGGTCGTAAATCAGTTGCGCGCCTGAGGCCTCGTAGAGGTTGGTGAAGGCCTCCATGAGGTGCATGTGAATGTCGAACGATTTGCGGTCGCCGCCGTATTTGCCCGGACGCTTCTTCGTGAAGTCTTCCTCGAGAAACTCGTAATATCCGCCGTAGCAGTTGTCCGCCATGCGGGTCTGGAGGACTTCATAGTTGCGCATGGCCCATTCCAGGCCGCGCGGATCGCCGGTGGCCATCTGGTATTCGCTCAGCGCGTAGACCCCGAACGAATGGCCGTAGCCCAGCTTGCTCCGATTGACGGGTGTGCCGTCGCGCTCGACGGTCCAGTACCATCCGCCATACGTGTCGTCCCACATGTGTTCGAGCAGGAAATCGACGCCCTGCCGGGCGATGTCGAGGGCCTTCGGGCCGCCGTACCCGGCGCGGTACATCGACGAAAACGTGAAGATCATCCGGGTCTGGCACACGAGGGTCTTGAGCGTTTCGCCGGTGGGGTGGCCGTGCTTGTCAAAATAGGTCAGGTACCCCCCGTATTCCTCGTCGACTCCGTGGGTCATCCAGAACGGGATCAACTCCTCGCGGAGGTGGTGTTGTACTTCATCGAGCAAAGCCTTGCAGCGGTCTTTCATGGCGCGTCATCCCCTGGGTAGTACCGGTTGTGGCCCCGCACCAGTCTACGGAAGCCCTTGCGCGTTTCTCAAGTATCGGCAGGGCCACTGGTGGACAGGATGGACTATATGGACTATATGGACCGTCTGGAGGTCCGTCTCTGAATGACTGCGACGGGGCCGGGTCGTAGGCCCCGGGTGTCCACACGGTCCACCAGGTCCATACAGTCCACATGGTCCCACACCAGAGGGCGCCGGGTTGCCGAGGCAGATGCCCGGCGGTGTCCCGGGAAAGCGGATGGCTCAGGCGCGGAGACGTTTTGCCGCGAGGACAGCGAGGTAGACGGCCGCGCCGGTGACGATGATCGTGGGGCCGCTCGGCAGGTCATAGGGATAGCTCAGGGCAATGCCTGCGGTGGAGAACACCATGCACAACAGAACCGCGATAACCATAACCCACGCCATGCGCCGCGAAAACTGCCCCGCCACCGCCGCGGGCAGGGTCAGCAGGGCAATGACCAGAACAATCCCGACGAGGTAGACCAGGAGGACGATCGTCACCGCGATCAGGCACAGCAGCAGAAGGTAATAGCGCTCGACGGCCAGACCCCGCGTGCGCGCGAATTCCTCGTCGAAACAGACCGCCAGCAGCTTGTTGTAGAAAAACACCGCGACCGCCACAACCACGAGGTCCAGCCCGGCAACAAGCCAGACGTCGCGCTTCGTGATGAGCAGGATGTCGCCGAAAAGGTAGCTCATGGTGTCCTTGTTGTACCCGGGGGTCTTGGCGAGCAGGAGCAGGCCCAGGGCCATGCCTACGGCCCACACCGCACCGATGACGGTGTCTTCGCGTTCTTTGGCGCGCAGGCTGACAAGCCCGATGATGACGGCGGCGAGCAGGGCCGCGGGCAGCGCGCCGTGGATGGGTTCGAGCCAGGTCAAGCCCAGGCGGGCGCGCAGATACAGCGCCGCCCCGATGCCTCCCAGCACGCAATGCGCGATGGCCGCGGCGATGAACGTGACCCGGCGCGTGACCACAAAGGTGCCGACGATACCGAACGCCACGCTCGACAGCAGCCCCACCAGCATGGCGTGGCGCAGGACCGGAATGTCCGGATGCAGCAGCGCTTGCAGAAACTCATGCATGGGCGTGGTCCGTTTCCTGGTCGCTCAGGTCGTGCCGGATAAGCCGTACGTCCTCGCCGTACAGCTCGCGCAGGCGCTCTGTCGTCAATTCGCTGGTGGGGTGGATGTGTGCGTGCTGATTGACGCAGATCACGCGCGAAACCATGTCGAATATAAAGGCCGGGTCGTGAGAAACCATGATGATGGTCATGCGTTTCGCCACTTCCCGAAGGGTGTGCATCAGGCGTTTCGCGGCTGCCAGATCCACGCTGGCCGCCGGCTCGTCCAGGAGCAGGATCTCCGGGTTGGAGACGAGCGCGCGCGCGATCAGCACCCGCTGACGCTGGCCTCCCGACAAATCGGGAAAAGGCCGGCGCTTCAAGTCGCCAATCCCCATTTCATCGAGGGCGCGCCGGGCCGCGTCCTTTTCCCCGGGGGTGTAGCGGCCGCCCCAATGACGCTCCGCCAGCCCCATCAGCGCCACGTCCATCACCGACACGGGAAACTGCGGATCATATTGGGCAGACTGAGGGGTATATCCGATGCGCCCGCGAACGTTCGCGGGCGGTTCGCCGCACACCCGCACCTCGCCCTCGGCGGGCGTCAACAACCCGAGGATGAGTTTGAGCAGCGTGGACTTGCCGCCGCCGTTCGGGCCGATCACGCAGGAGAATGCGCCGCCAGGGATATCGAGGTTGACGTTCCGAAGCACGGGATGGCCGTTGTACGCAAACGACACGTTCTGCAGACACACCGCGGGCCGATGGGCGCCCTCGGACGCGCCGGAACCCGCGGTCCGGGCGTCCGCGCTCATGGCGCCTGCTCCGTCGTCAGGGCGCCGGCGAGCGTGGCCCCGATCGCGCGCAGATTGGCCAGCACGTCTTCGCGCAGCGGGTCGAGCGGAACCACGGAACCGTGAATGGCTTCCGCCACCGATTCCGCGCTGCGCTGATCGAACTGCGGTTGCACAAAAATCACGCGCACGCCGTCTGCCCGGGCCTGTTCGATGAGTTCCTGGAGCTGCCGGGGCGTGGGTTTCTTGCCGCTCACCTCGACGGATTTCTGCTGAAGCCCGTACGTCTCCGCGAAATACCCCAGCGCCGGATGATAGATGTAGAACGTGCGGCCCGCGAAGGGCGCGAGCTGTTCCCGCAGTGCACGATCCAGGGATTCGAGGTCGCCCTGAAGCACACCGAGGTTTCGGGCGTAATCAGCCGCATGTTCCGGGTCGATCCGTTGCAGGGTCTCCGCGATCGTCTTTGCCATGGTCTCCAGCAGCACGGGCGACATCCATACGTGCGGGTCCAGTTCCTCGCCGTGGTCATGTCCGGCCGCCTCTCCGCCGTGGTCGTGCGGTTCGCCCCTCTGGCGCGCAAGCCCCGCGGCCGCGTCCTGAATCATCAGCGACGGGAAATTGGCCTCGATCCGCCGGGCAAGCTCCAGCTCAAACGGGAACCCGCCCACATGGAAGTACGCTGACGCGCCGCCAAGAGCCATCACCTGTTTCGGCGTCGCGCTAAAGGTGTGCGGGCCTTCTCCGGGCGCAAGCAGGGTCGTGACGCGCACGTGCTCTCCTCCGATCGCTTCGGCGAGCGCGGCCAGCGGCGGGATGCTCACAAAGACCCGCAGCGCCCCGTCACCCGGGCCATCGGCTCCGGACGGCGCGGGACCGGCCCCGCATCCGCACGCGAGCGCCAGCGATGCCAGGAGCCCGGGCATGACCCAACATAACCGCATTCGTTCAGTGCGCATGAGACTCCGCTATGTCTGGTTCATCCGACGCCGCGCACACAATGTGCATCGCGTGGCAGTTCTCACACTCTTCCACATTGTGCGTGGCTGCAAACCGGTCCCAGTGGTTCCGCTGTTCGGGCGACAGGGTGCCTGCGCCGAGACACAGCGGACACACGTTCTCCAGCGCGGCCAGAATCGCCCGGCGAATGAACTCCGACCGGTTCCCGATCCCCTGCATCGCGTGCGACAGGCTTTCGTCGACCTTGAACGTGATGATTTCCTGCTTCTTTGAGTGGGCCATGGGTGCATCTCCGGATTGCGCCCGGCATCTTAATACTTTTTAATACCTAACGCAACCCCGCACGCGGTTATTCCGCTGCCCCACGGCGATTCCGGCAAGTTGCGTTCGGGGGCGCGGATAGGCCAAAATGAAACATCACGGTTTTTTCAATTCCAGGGTTTGCCGTTACAGGCTGCGCAGGAGGCGCCAGGGAAGCTCCTGCGGCTCCTTGAAAGAGGGAGATGGTTGTATGAGGAAGCTGTTGACGTTTCTCGGAGTGGTGGTCGTGATTGCCGGCGTGGCTTTTTTTAATCACTGGTACCGCTTGAGCAATATCGTCAATTTCCACACCGAGACGGCGAAAAGCGTTCGGCAATCGCTGGTCGACAAGGGCATGCGTCCGGTAAGCTGGGAATTGCTGGGGAAGGTCGAAGGCGAGTTTGAATCCGTTCCGGTTTACCCGCCGGAAGTGAAGGAACTCGCGGGGAAACAGATCACGATCGTGGGATACGGCATGCCCCTGGGTGGCGGCCCTCCGGCCGACGCGCATGAAGGTCACGGCCACGCCCAGGCATCGATGCTGCCGTTCCCCCTGCCCATACTCGAACTGCTCCGGGGGCAGCATGACCACTCCCAGAAATACAGCGGCGTGCCGGAGTTGATGCTCACCCCGCTGCCGCTGGAATGCTATTGGAAACGCGTTCCTCCGCTGAACCAGGCCATCTACGTGCGCGCGGCCGAACCCGTCGAGTTTACGGACGGCGCCGCGCTTGCCGTCCGGGGCACCCTGGAGCTGCGGGAGCAGGAAGGCCCCAAGTTCTTCTTCGTGCTCAAGAACGCCGAACTGGTGCCATGATGTCGCGTGGGGGAGGGGCGCCGAGTTCCCGGCTTGAATGCCCGGGATGCCCCCGCATCGGAAGGTGAGGAGCCCCTTTGACCGGCAAGGCGACGAGCAGCCAGAACAACGCCTCCGAGGCGGGAAGCCTGTCGCTGGATCAGTCCGTGGCCGTCCTGCCCGGGATTGGCGAGAAACGCGCTGAGCTGCTCCGCAATCTCGAGATCGTCACCGTTCGAGACCTCCTGTTTCATTTTCCCCGCGGCTACGAGGACCGCCGCCGGCCTTGCCCGATTGCGCGACTGAAAGAAGGCGGCACCGCCACCATCCGGGCCGTGGTGGTGCGCTCGGTCACCCGGCGCCTGCGCCGCAAGCTCTCCGCCACCGAAGCCCTGTTGCGCGACGACTCGGGCGAGATCAAGGCCATCTGGTTTGGGCTGGGGTTTCTTTCGCGCACGTTTACCCCCGGCCGGGAAGGGTTTTTCACGGGCACGGCCGGGAAATGGAACGGTCTGAGCCTGCGGAATCCCGACTACGAATTGTTGTCAAATGACGACGAAGATCGGCTCCACACCGGCCGCATTGTGCCCGTATACCGTCTCACCGAAAAAGTCTCCCAGCGGATGCTCCGCCGTTGGGTCCGCATCGCCCTCGATGACGCCAGGGACCTCGTCGAAGACCGCTTGCCTGCCGATATCGCCCGGCGCTGGGCCCATCGCGACGTGCGCCGCGCCATCGAGGCGGTCCATTTCCCCGTCAGCCTGGAAGAGGCCCGCAAGGCGCGCGAACGGTTCGCCTACGAAGAGCTTCTCGGCATTCAACTCGGCATCCTTCAGGGCCGGGTGCGTCGCGCGCATGAGGAGGATGGCTACTGCCACGTTGTCGGCGGGCCGCGCCTGAACGCGCTGCGGGATTCGCTCCCGTTTACGCTGACGCGCGCCCAGAAACGGGCCGTGGACGACATCCTGACGGACATGGCGTCGGCCCGCCCGATGGTCCGGCTCCTTCAGGGCGACGTGGGATGTGGAAAAACGGTCGTCGCCCTGCATGCGCTCGCGGCCGCCGCCGACGGGGGCTACCAGGCCGCGTTGATGGCCCCCACCGAGATTCTGGCCGAGCAGCACGCCCTCAACCTCCGCGAATCGCTCGAGCCGCTGGGCATGTCGGTCGAGCTCTTGACCGGTTCGACGGGCGCCGCCCGCACTGTGCGCCAGCTCGCGGCCGCCGGCAGCGTCGACGTCCTCGTCGGCACCCAGGCGCTGATCCAGGAAAAAACCGGCTTCCGCAATCTCGGACTGGTCATCATCGACGAACAGCACCGCTTTGGCGTGGTGCAGCGCGACGCCCTGGTCCAGAAGGGCGCGCGCCCCGACATTCTCCACATGACCGCCACGCCCATCCCGCGCACCCTGGCCAT
>DDYW01000079.1 GCA_002348185.1 Candidatus Hydrogenedentes bacterium UBA2224
TTACAGAAACTTCTTGACGCGGGCGTTCGTTTGACTTGGCCGGGTGGTGGAAATATACTTAAGCCGCCTGTAGTCAGTATTGTGTAACGTTTTGACCCAAGCTTGTCCGATTGGAAGTGGGGCGGTAGAGCATATTGGTTGCATTTTGCCCACGTTGCGAGACAGTACGAGGCACAGCGGCTTCATCCGAGGGAGGGCCGCGGCGGACTGTCGTGACGGTGTTCAGATATGATGGGTGGGCTAATTTGATCTCAGATGTAGGTTTTCCCAAGGCTAAATGCTGCAACCTTCTGGAGTTGGGCTGACCCAACCCCGCGTGCTTTCTTTCACCTTACGCTCCCGTCGGATTTAACAGTCCCCCAGGGGGCGGAGGTTCACACATGGATCCACTCAAGATGGCGTGGATCGCAGTGGGCATCCTCATCGGGATCATCCTCAATGCTATCGGCAGCCGCATTATGGGCCGCCGTTACGTGAGCAGGGCGCGCCGCGAGGCCGCCCAGGCCATCTCCGATGCGGAACGCGAAGCCGCTACGATCCTCAAGGAAGCGCAGACCGAACTCAAGGAACAGCGGATTGAACTGCGGGCCGAAGTCGAACGCGAGGCCCGCGAACAACGCCGCGAACTCGTCGCGCTCGAAAAACGCATCCTCGCCAAAGAGGAAAGTGTTGACAAGCGCGTCGAATTGCTCGAGACCAAGGCCAACGAAGTCAGCGCCAAAGACCGCGAACTGGCCAAGCGCGAGCAGGCGCTCGAGGGCCGCCAGGAAGAAATCGACCGGATCATCCAGGAACAGCGCACCAAACTCGAAAATGTGTCGGGGATGAGCGCCGAGCAGGCCAAGCGCGAACTATTCACCCAGTTGGAGAACGAGGTCCGGCGCGACACCGCCCTCCGGCTCAAGCGGATCGAAGACGAACTCGTCGAAAACTCCGAAAAGCGCGCCCAATGGGTCATCAGCCAGGCCATTCAACGGTGCGCGGCGGACCACGTCGCCGAAAGCACGGTGTCGGTGGTTGACCTGCCGAACGACGAGATGAAAGGGCGGATTATCGGGCGCGAGGGCCGCAATATCCGCGCCCTGGAAAGCGTCACGGGCATCAACATCATCATCGACGATACGCCCGAGGCCGTCATCCTGTCGGGGTTTGACCCGATCCGGCGCGAGGTGGCGCGTATCGCGCTCGAACGCCTCATCCAGGATGGCCGCATTCACCCGGCCCGCATCGAGGAGGTCGTCGCCAAGGTCCAGGAAGAGATGAACCAGACCATCAAGGAACTGGGCGAGGCGGCCTGTCTCGAGACGGGCGTCCACGGCCTCCATCCCGAGATCGTCAAGCTTCTGGGACGCCTCAACTACCGCACGTCTTACGGCCAGAACGTGTTGCGGCATGCGCAGGAAGTCTGCCATCTGGCCGGCATGATGGCGGCGGAGCTCGGTCTGAACGTCGCGGAGGCCAAGCGGGCCGCGCTGATTCACGACATCGGGAAGTCGGTCACCCATGAGATCGAAGGGTCGCACGCGGCGATCGGGGCGGATTTCGCCCGGCGCTACGGCGAGATCCCCAATATCGTCAACGCGATTGCCGCGCACCACAACGAGCAGGAGAAATCCTCCGTGATCGCGGTGCTGGTGCAGGCCGCCGACGCGCTGTCCGCCGCGCGCCCCGGCGCACGCCGTGAGACCATCGAATCGTACGTCAAGCGCCTCGAGCAGCTGGAAGCTCTGGCCAACGGATTCGAGGGGGTCGAGAAATCGTATGCCCTTCAGGCCGGGCGCGAGGTGCGGCTGGCCGTCGTGCCCGAGAAGGTCGACGATGCGCAGGCCGCCCAGCTGGCCCGGGACGTCGCCCGAAAGGTCGAGCAGGAGATGACCTATCCCGGTCAGATCCGGATCACCGTCATCCGCGAGACCCGTGCGACCGAAACGGCCAATTAGGGCCGGATCAGATACGAGCGAACCACACGTATGAACATTTTGTTCATCGGGGACATTGTCGGCCGCCCGGGCCGGGGGAGCGTCGCGTATTGGCTGCCGCGGGTGCGCGACGAGTTCGCGATTGACTTGGTCGTGGCGAATGGCGAGAATGCGGCCGGAGGGCTGGGGATCACCGCAGCCATCCTCCGCGAGCTCCAGGGGCTGGGGATCCACGTGATCACGCTGGGAAACCACACCTGGCGCAAGCGCGAGTTTGTCAAGGCGATCGCGGCATTCGACAACGTAGTCCGGCCCGCGAACTATCCCGAGGGGGTGCCGGGGCTGGGCGCCGCGCTGTATACGCTGGCGGACGGCCGGAAGGTGGGTGTGGTCAATCTGCTCGGCCGGGTGTTTATGGAACCCGTGGCCTGCCCGTTCGCGGTGGGCTCGCGGGTGGTCGCTGAGCTTCGCCAGGCCACGCCGCTGGTCGTGGTCGATATGCATGCCGAAGCCACGTCAGAAAAGGTGGCGATGGGGTGGTATCTCGACGGGTCCTGCACGGCGGTCATTGGCACGCACACGCATGTCCAGACCGCCGATGAGCGGGTGCTGCCGAAAGGGACGGCCTACATCACCGACGTGGGCATGACCGGCCCACGGGATTCGGTGATTGGCGTCGAACGCGATTTGGTGGTCCGCCGGTTCCTGACCGGCATGCCGGCGGAATTCAAGGTGGCGAAGGAGCGGCCCGCCCTGGGGGCGGTAGTCATCGAGGCGGAGGACAACACGGGGAGAGCCCGGTCGATCACGCGCCTCTTGCGCGAGGATCCGGAACATGCGTAACCCAAACCACACGGACTTCCGTTTGCCATGTATTTCAAGCAATTAGAATTGTCGGGATTCAAGTCGTTTGCCGATCGCACGGTGGTGCGGTTCGAGCCGGGGGTGACGGCGATTGTCGGGCCCAACGGGTGCGGCAAGAGCAACATCCTCGATGCCCTGAAATGGTGCCTGGGCGAGCAGCGCGCCAAGGAATTGCGCGGCTCCCTCATGCAGGACGTCATTTTCAACGGGAGCGAGAACCGCAACCCCCTCGGCATGGCCGAAGTGACGGTGCTGTTTGACAACGCGGACTCCAAGCTGCCGGTGGATTTTGCGGAAGTGGCCGTGACGCGCCGGCTCTACCGCTCCGGGGAAAGCGAATACCTCATCAATAACGCGCCCTGCCGCTTGAAAGACATCCAGGAGCTGTTCATGGATACCGGCATCGGCACGAGCGCCTACTCGATGGTCGGCCAGGGGAAAATGGACCTCATCCTGAGTTCCAAGCCCGAAGACCGGCGCTTCCTGTTCGAGGAGGCGGCGGGGATCATCAAGTACAAGAACCGCAAACGCGCGGCCTTGCGCAAACTCGAATCCGCGGAAAACAACCTGTTGCGGCTCAACGACATCATCGCCGAAGTGCAGCGCCACATGCGCACGCTGAAACGCCAGGTGAACGCCGCCATCCGCTACCGCGAACTCACCGAGATGCTGCGCGACGTGGAAATCCGCGCGGCCTGGCTGAAGTACACGGCCTTGACGGCCGAGATCGCCGACTTCAAGCAGCGGTTCGCCCAGGCCAGCAATGAATACGAGGCCGCGTCGACCCGCATCGCGGAACTCGACGCGCGGTTCGAGGAACTTGGCCTCGCAAAACTTGAGCAGGACCGGGTCCTGCTCACTCGGCGCGAAGGCGTGCACGAGATCGACTCCGAAATGGAGAAGATCGAACGTGAGGTCGCCCTCACCCGCCAGAAAATGGCCTTCTCCGAAGAGCAGGAGAAACGCGCCGAGGTGGAGGGCGCCGAGTTCGAGGAGCGCGCCGGCGCCATCGCCGCGCACATCGAGACCACCCGGGCGGACCGCGAAACGGCTCAGGCCGGCCTGTCCGAGTGTTCGGCCGCCATCGACGCCAAGGCCGCCGAACACGCCGCCCTGACCGAAACCGTGTCGCACGCCGACGCGCGCCTCGAAGAAAAGCGCGCGCAGGCCCTCGAAAAAATGACTACCCGGGCCCGGGCCGCCACCGAGCTCGAAACCCTGGGCGTCAACATCGCCAACATCGAGGTCCAGCTCGAATCCATCTACGAGAATCAGGGCCACATCGACCGGCGCCGCGAGGAACTCCTCAAGGAACTCGACCAGCAGCGCGCCCATGAATCCGATGCCCAGAAACGGCTCACGGAAACCGAAACCGCGCGGGCCCAGGCGCTGCGCACGCAGGCCGATACGTCGCAGGCGCTCCGCGCGCTCGACCAGGAGTGGCAGGGGCTCCGCGAGACCAAGAGCAGCCTCGAAGCGCGGCTGACCTCGCTCCGCGAGCTGCGCGACAACTACGAGGGGTTCGCGTCGGGCGTCCGCGCGGTCATGCGGGCCAAGTCCGAAGGCCACTCCGGCATGCAGGACATCATCGGCCCCGTCGGGGATCTCCTGTCGACGGACAAGGAGTACGAGCGCGCGATCGAGGCCGCGTTGGGCGGCAACATCAACAACGTCGTGGCGGAACATGCGGGCGCGGCCAAAGGCGCGATCGATTACCTGAAAAGCAGCCAGACCGGGCGCGTGACGTTCCTGCCGCTGGATATTCTGCGCCCGTCCTCGCGGGAATCGGATTCCCTGGCGGGCCGCCCGGGCGTGGTCGGAGACGCCATCGCCTTCGTCCAGTTCGACGAACACATCCGGCCGGCCGTGGAATACCTGTTGCGGGACACCGTCGTCGTCGAGACGCTCGATGACGCCATCCGCATCGCGCGGGAGAGGTCGTCGTACCCGAAACTCGTGACCCTCGACGGGGAGGTTATGCAGTCGTCCGGCGCGGTAACGGGCGGCCGCACGCGCCACGACCGCGGCGGCCTGCTCGGGCGCAGCGCGGAAATCGCCGAGATCGAGAAGCATCTGGTCGGCTTGGAACGCCGGCTTTCCGAGATCGCCGACCAGGGCCAGGCGCTGGGCGCGCAGATCCAGGACCTCAGCACGCAGATCCAGGCCCACGAAACCGCCGAAGACACGCTCCGGCGCGAACTCAGCGGACTCGGCGTGCTCATTGCCCGCCAAAGCACTGAACTGGACAGCCTGGTGGAGCGGTCGCGCAACCTCTACACGCAACGCGACGAACTCTGCGCCCGCCGCGACGCGCTCGAAGACCAGCGCAAGGAAGCCGCTGCTCGCGCCGACACCATGGCCAGCGACGACGAAGTCATGCAGCACGAAATTGCCGAGGCCCAGGAGGCCGCGTCGCGTGCTCGCCAGGCGCTGTCGGTGTGCGCCAGCGAACTGGCCGACCTGCGCGTGCGCCAGGCCGGCGTCGCCCAGCGCATCCAGGAAATCGAGCGCGATGTGGAGCGGGAACAGGCCCGCCGCCAGGAGGCCCTCGACGAAGCCCAGCGCCGCCGCGAGGCGATCACCGCGCGTCAGGAAGAGCGCACGCGCCTCGAAGAGGCGATCCGCCTTCATCTCGAGCGCTCCCGCGCCTTGTCGGAAACCAAAGAGGAGGCCCGCGGCAAGGTCATCGAGGCGGAGAATCAGCGGCAGACGCTCCTCGACGAATCCGAAACGGTCGAGAAACAGCTCCGCGAAATACGCGAACAGGCCCGCGACGCCCAGTCCCGCCTTCACGAGGCCGAACTGGCCCTGCGCCAGCGCGAAGACCGGGTCGGATACTTCCAGGAGCGCATCCTCGAAGCTTACAACGTGGCCCTGGCTTCCCTGCGGGCAGAGGAAGTCGGCACGGACGAATACTCCCCCGAAGAACGCGACAAACTCGTAACCGATGTGCGGTCCCGCCTGCAGCGGCTTGGCGAAGTCAACCTGATGGCCATTGAGGAATACGACGCCCTCGAAAAACGCGAGACCTTCCTCTCCGCCCAGTACAAGGATCTCCAGAGCGCCCGCGAGACCCTGCTCGGCGTCATCGCCCGCAGCGACAAAAAGATCCTCGCCATGTTCATGGAGACCTTCACCCTCGTCGCGGACCATTTCCGCAACTATTTCCGCACCATGTTCAACGGCGGCCAGGCCCGCATCTACCTCCTCGACGAAGACGATCCGCTTGAAAGCGGGATCGAGATCGAGGCGCGGCCCCCCGGCAAAAAGCCGCAAAGCATCTCGCTCCTCTCCGGCGGTGAACAGGCCATGACCGCGCTCGCCCTGCTGTTCGCCATTTTCAGGGCCAAACCCAGCCCCTTCTGCATTCTCGACGAGGTCGACGCCCCGCTCGACGACGCCAACATCGGCCGGTTCCTGTCCATGCTCGACGACTTCACCGACCAGAGCCAGTTTGTGGTCATCACGCACAACAAACAGACCATGGCGCGGGGAAACGCCCTCTACGGCGTCACGATGCAGGAACGCGGCGTCTCCCAGATCGTCTCGGTGCGGTTCAAAGACGGCAAGGAAACCGCCGATTCCGCCGCGTGATCCGGCGCGAAAAAGCACCGCGCAAATTGCTGGAGAAGCACGACGCAAATGCGGTTGCCGCTGACGGGCGGCCAGAGAAACGAAGGGCGTGCCCGGCGGTCGAACGCGGAGCGATCGACGGGATGTACGCGGTGGACAAGATGGACGACTCTGTCCCAACGACGCCGCAGGGGTCGAGACCGCGGGCTCAGCCGTTGAACCAGCATCGTCGCTTTTTCTGAACGACACCGAAGGTGTCGAATTTGCGTAGCCGCGGGTGAAACCCGTGGATCGGCAACATCCCCCTATCTCAACTCCTGAATAGGGGTTGAACAGATTTGGCGCTGTTGTTCAACCCCTATCGGGGTTGGGGCTTATATGGTGGGGTGATCCATGGGCTGCGCCCATGGCTACTCAAATTGGACCCCGTTCCGGGGTCCCGGGAACCCCATTTTCATCGCCTGTGGGGCTACCCATCCGATGCCTCTTGTAGGGGCAGCCCCCCGTGCCTGCCCATCCGGTTCGCACGGCGACCCGTAGTCGCCCCGGCCCGGCATTCTTGTCTTGTAGCACAGGCGTCTCGCCTGCATTCGTGTCTTCTGGTGGACGTAGTGGACACAGTGAACGCGGTGGACACAGTGGACGGCATGGGCGATCCGGCCCTTAACGACGCCGCAGGGGTCGAGACCGCGGGCTCAGCCGTTGAACCCGCATCGTCGCTATTTCTGAACGACACCGAAGGTGTAGAATTTGGGTAGCCGCGGGCGAAGCCCGTGGATCGGCAGCATCCCCCTATCTCAACCCCTGAATAGGGGTTGAACAGATTTGGCGTCTTTGTTCGACCCCGATCCGGGGGCCCCGGGCACTATGCGGTCCCGAAGCTTTCGACAAGGGGATGACCGCGCGCCCCCGCGTGGTCCTGCACCGGAGGAATAGACCCCTTCACGATCGTTCAGGCAGGCGCCTCCATAGCGTCCATGACGTCCATGAGGTCCATTGCGACCACGTGGAAAACAAGACCGGCCTAGAGCCGCACTTCCTTGCCGGATTTGGCGGAGCGCGCGAGGGCGTCAAGCATGCGGATCAGGGTGACGTTCTGGTCCGCGGGGGCGATGCACTTCTTGCGGCGGTCGCGGATGCAGTCGATGAAATGGCTGAACGCGGTCTCGATGGGGAGGCCGTTGTAGTGGGTCTCGATGTCGACGGTCTCGTCGATGTCGCTTCCCCGGAACACGCGGGCGGGGAATACGCTCGCGCCGCCCCGGTTGCCCATGAGGAAACACTCCATGGCGGGCTGGGTGTAGGTGTCCCAGGAGACTTCGACCATGATGGCCTTGCCGCCCTGAAACTTGATGAGTCCCGCGGCCATTTCCTCGACTTCCGCGGGCAGGCCCTTGGCCTTCAGCTCGGGAACGGCCACCTGCCGGAAAAGCTGGCCCGACACCGACACGGGCTTGGGCGTGCCCATGAGGTACCATGCGAGGTCGAGCAGGTGCACGCCTATGTCGCCCAGCGCGCCGAACCCGGCCAGGCGCTTCTGAAGAAACCAGACGCCGCGCCCGAGCGTGCCGTCCGGCGGCATGTGAAGATGGGGCCAGCCCTTCCGTCGGTACCAGGTGGAGCGGGCGTAATACATGTCGCCGAACTCGCCGCGGTCGGCATAGGCTTTCACGAGCTGCGCCTCGGGCCGGAACCGCAGGGCCTGTTCGACCATGAGCAGTTTACCCGCCTTCTTCGCGGCATCGGCCATCTTCTGCGCATCGGCCGGCGTGATGGTCATGGGTTTTTCGATCAGCACGTGCTTGCCCTGGTTCAGGGCATCGAGGGTCATCGGGGCATGAAGCGCGTTGGGCACGGCGATGGACACCGCGTCCAGCTCGTCCATGGCGAACATGCGTTTGGCGCTCGTGAACACGTATTTGGCGCCGTACTGGCTGGCAAACTGTTGCGCTTCCGCCTTGTTCAGGTCGCAGATGGCCAGGATTTCGACCCCCGGCACCTGGCTGAACCCCTCCATATGATACCGCCCGAATCCCGTACCCACGACGCCTACGCGCAAGGGTTTCGCTGCCATCATGCCATGCTCCTTTTCACGGATTCCGCGCGCCGGCCCGCGGCGCACCACGTCCCCCGGAACCATCCTGTATCCGGACCCGTCAGGCCCAGGTGATCAACGCCGTCTCATGCTTATCGGCAAGGTCGGGATGGCTGGGCATCACGCGCACGGTGAACCCCTGCTGGCCCGTCTTGTCGCAATAGATGGAGCCTTTGAAGCGGTACACGCCGTCGCTGGCCGCCTCCTGAAGCGCCATCGGCGCCTGGCGGCCGTCGTGAATGCGGCCGTAACTGTCCACGTTGCCATAATACACTTCGACGATCACATCGTCGGTGGACAACTTGTCGAGATACAGTCCGGCCGTCACCTCGAGACTCGAACCGTACGGCAGTTCGTCGAGCGGGCCGCTCTCGATGTCCGCAATACGCACCTGCGGCCAGCACGCACGCACCTTCATCTTCCATTCCGCGAGGGCTTTTGACCGTTCCCGGTTGTTGGCCTGCATGAGGATGCGGCGCTGCGTCGCCGGCACATAAAACCGATCCGTATATTCCTGCACCATGCGGTGGGTGTTGAACACCGGGTTAATGGTCCGCATGGCGTTCTTCATGCGCATGACCCAGCGGCGCGGCAGGTCGTCCGTGCCGCGCTCGTAGAACATCGGGATGATCTCCTGCTCGAGGAGTTCGTAGAGCATCTCGCTCTCGACGACGTCCTGCTCGTCGGGATTTTCATACATTTCGCCGCGGCCGATGCTCCAACCGTTCTCGCCCAGGCCTTCCGCCTCGCACCACCACCCGTCGGGGATGCTGATGTTGAGGCCGCCGTTGGCGGCCGACTTCATGCCGCTGGTGCCCGACGCCTCAAGGGGCCGGCGCGGCGTGTTGAGCCAGCAGTCCACCCCCTGCACCATGTAGCGGGCGACGTTCATGTCGTAGTCCTCGAGGAAGACAAAGCGGTTGCGCACCTCGTTTTCGCGCATGAAATGGATCAGGGCACGGATGAGGTCCTTGCCCTGGTTGTCGGCGGGATGCGCTTTCCCCGCGAAGATAAACTGCACGGGCCGGTCCGGGTGCAAGAGGATCTTCGTGAACCGTTCCGGGTCGCTGAGCAGCAGTTTGGCGCGTTTGTAGGTGGCGAACCGGCGGGCAAACGCGATGGTCAGCACCTCGGGATCGAGGGCTTCCGAGGCCGCTTCGACCTCGGCGTTGGGCGCGCCCCGGGATTTGAGCTGCGCCGCCAGACGGCGCCGCGCGAAGTTGACCAGGCGTTCGCGGCGGCGTTCATGGGTCCGCCAGAGCTCCGCGTCGGGCACTTGCTCGATGTTCTTCCACACTGCCGGGTCCGAAGGATTCCTGATCCAGGCTGGCCCCAGGTAGCGATCAAAGAGGCCCGCGAGATCCCGCGACACCCAGAATTGCTGGTGAATGCCGTTGGTGATCGCCGTAACGGGCACTTCGTCTTCAGGCACGCCGGCCCAGGTCCGGGCCCACATGGCGCGCGCCGTCGCGCCGTGCAACTGGCTCACCCCGTTGGCAAACGCCGATAGCTTGAGCGCGAGCACCGTCATGCAGAACGGCTCCCGGGGATCGCTGGGATCCTGTCGCCCGAGCCCGAGAAAGCGGTCCATGCCCATGCCGACATCCGCCGCGTATTTGCGGAAATAGTGTTCCATCATTTCCGGCAGGAACATGTCATTCCCCGCCGGCACGGGCGTATGCGTGGTGAACACGCTGGCGGCTTTCACCGATTCGACGGCGTGATCCAGGCTGAGCCCCTCGCCTTTGACGAGGTTCTTGATCCGCTGCAGGGTCATGAACGCCGAATGGCCCTCGTTCATGTGCCACACGGTGGGGTGGATGTCCAGCCTGCGCAGCATCGTGACGCCGCCCATGCCCAGCAGGATCTCCTGCCGCACCCGCATGTCGTTGCCGCCGCCATACAGGCGCGCGGTGATCTCGCGATCGTCGGGCTCGTTCGCGTCAAAGTCGCAGTCCAGCAGGTACAGGGGCACGCGGCCCACGTCGATCCGCCACGCCCGGGCTTTCACGGGCCGTTCGGGATACTCCACCTCGATGAGGATCTGGTTGCCGGCCTCGTCCCGGAGGAGCGTGACCGGCATGTTATAGAAATCATTGAGGGGGTAGCGTTCCTGCTGCCAGCCGTCGGCATTGAGGTACTGCTGCAGGTAGCCTTCCCGGTACATCAGGCCCACGCCGACCAGGGGCAGGCCCATGTCGCTGGCCGCCTTCAGATGATCGCCCGCCAGCACGCCCAGACCGCCCGAATAGAGCGCCAGGGATTCGTGCAGGCCAAATTCGGCCGACATGTAGGCCACCCGGAAATCCTCTGGCGCCTGAGGGTTCTTCTCGTGCCAACTGTTGCCCTTGAGGTACGCCAGGAACCGCGAATGCACCCGTTCCAGGTGCGCCAGATACCCGTCGTCGCGGGCCAGTTCCTCGAGGCGCCCCTGCGGCACCTCGCCCAGAAGCCGGACCGGGTTCTGTTTCACATTGATCCAGCGGTCGCGGTCAATGCGGAAAAACAGGTCAATGGCCTCCGGGTCCCACGACCACCACACGTTGTACGCGAGACTGCGCAACGGCTCCAGGGCGGGCGGCAATTTCGCGATGACAGTGAATTTCTTGATTCTCGGCATAAAACGTCACTCCAAACACTCGGTCGCACGTCTCGACACGGAATAATTCCAGTGAGTGTACTTGTTTTTGCGGTGTTTCCGCAAATTGTTGCCGCGTCCGTCCCCCTGTTCGAGCGCCCTCTCGACCGTCCTGCTCCAGCCGGTGTCCAGCCCGGACGCAAGAGACCCGGGGGCCACCAGTTCCGCCCGCGCCAACGCCGCCAGCCCTGGTGCGAACGACCAAATGGTCCTCATCGTAAGGGCATCCCCCGTCAGTAAGAGAATACACCCCCGGACCGTTTGGACGCCATACGCCGCGCCTGGGATGGGCCGGCCCCGGCCGATGGACGAACCCGCGCAACCGGATGGGGTCTTAGAGAGTGCCCCCGTTTGCGGGGCAACTTTTGAACGCATAATGTGAT
>DDYW01000020.1:0-15411 GCA_002348185.1 Candidatus Hydrogenedentes bacterium UBA2224
TTCGACAGGCCCCTGGCGGGGGTGGACGCGAAGCGGACGGGGGTGGATTCTTTGGCCCAAGTCTCCCCGTCCATGTCGTCCATATCGTCCATACCGTCCGCACTACGACTTTGAACTTCGGTGGCGCTATGGTCTGCCGTCCCTACGGGACTTGTGATAAGAGGGATGCGGAGGCTCCCACCACTGAAGTGGTGGGCTATTGTCTGTCGTCCCTGCGGGACTCGGGGAACGCCAGCATCCCTCACCAGCGCAAGGCGAGGGCTTCAGATTTGGGTGTTCCGATCACAGGATGGCCCGCCACAGCGCCCGGCAGTGGAGTCGGCGTCTTCGGGCCGGTATTCTGACGGCCTACCCGGAGTCCGGGCGCGCGTTCTGGTCGTCGCCGAAGCCGGCGGCCAGGTCTCTCAGAAATGCGCGGTCGGGTTTGATTCCGGTCTGCGCAAGGTCTTCGGGCCAGGGGAGGAAACGGACCGGCAGCTTGTACCGGGGCAGGGTGTGCGCCAGACGTTCCCGCAGCGAAGCGGGGTCCACGGCGAACCCGGGGGCGGGCTCGATGAACGCCAGCGGACGAAATCCGTAGTCGGCGTCCGGGACCGGCGCCACCAGCGCCCGCTCGACGTCTTCGAGGGCGCAGAGGGCGGCTTCGATCTCCTCGGGGTGGATGTTCTCGCCGCCCGAGACAAACATGGCGTCTTTGCGCCCCGTGACCACCAGGTTGCCGGCCGCGTCGAAACGCCCGAGGTCGTTGGTCGGAAACCACCCATCGGCGGTCACGGGGCGGCGCAGGGGGCCGTCGGCCTGAAGGTAGCCGAGGAAGAGGGTCCGGCCCCGTACCTGAATCTCGCCGTCGGATGCAACGCGCACTGTCCCGGGTGATAGCGGCGCGCCGGAGGTGTTCAGCGTGTCGAGGGTCGCGCCGGGCGGCGTGGTGGTCACCTGCGACGCCGTTTCCGTAAGCCCGTAGGTCGTGTACAACGCAACATTGCAGTCCGCGGCGCGCTCGATCAGGTCCGCGGGTATCGCGCCGCCGCCGCCGAGGACCGCCTTCAGTTGACGGAGCGCGCGCCGTCCCGCGGGCGCATTCAACAGGCGTTGCAGTTGCGTTGCGACGACCGAAAGGTGGGTCACGTTCAGGCGCGTGATCGCGTCTTCGAGCGTCTCGCCCGGCGCGGGCGCCGCCATCGCGGCGCCGGCCAGCATGCAGCGAAACAGGGTCCCCAATCCGGAAACATGATACAGCGGCAGGGAAAACAGCCACCGGTCGCCGGGCAGAAGCTCGATGTTCCGGTTCGATGCGGCGGCGTTGGCCAGGTGATTGTCGAGCGAGAGCACGGCCAGTTTGGGCTCGCCCGTGCTTCCTGAGGTGGCGATCAGGATAGCGGGCGCGTCCGGCTCCACTTCCGCGGCGGCCAGGCGGTGCGGATGCGCCAGCAGGTCGCCGGGCGACAGCCAATGCGGCAGATCTCCCGCGCTTGCCGGGCCCACCACGCAGCGGCATGACGCGCGGGCGAGGTTCTCGAGCAGTGCCGGCCGGGGAAGCCGCGCGTTCGGAAGGTAGACCGCGTCTCCCGCGCGAAACGCGCCGAACAGGACGGGCACGGACCAGACGTCAAAGGGTCCCAGGAGCGCGAGCCGGTTCCCGGCTTCCAGACCCGCCGACCGAAACGCCGCCGCAACCGCCGAGGCATTCGCGTCGCATTCCGCAAACGTGGTGCGCTCCCCGGACGCTGCGATGACCACGGGCGCGTCCGGATCGCGCATCGCCGCTGCATGGAGTGGACAAACCGCGCGGCTCATGGCCCGAGCCGCTCCAGGGCGCCGGTGTTGAGCCGCTGGACCAGAGCATCCGCGAGCGTGAGATTCAGGCGCCCCCGTTCGATGGGCATGGGCGCATCGAACAGGTCCGCCGCGAACCAGTTCCAGGTGTCGAGCCCGGCCGCCACCTCGTCTTCGTTCACGAATGCGGCGAGCTGGCCCAGTGCGGTGAGGCCCACGGGGGACTCGAACGACGAACTGATGACGGGCATCATGCCCAGGTTGATCGCTTTTCGCGCGAGGTACATGGCGATTTCAAACCCGCCCAGGAGCGTGGGTTTGATGATGGCGGCCCGGGCGCCGCGCCAGTGGTCGAGTTCGCACTCCCCCTGTTCGGCCACGGTCTCGTCGAGCGCCACCGGCAACCCGGTCCGGCCCGCGAACGCCACGAGATCCGCCGGATTCCGAAGCGGTTCCTCGATGTATTCGATGGCGCACCCCTCGATGGCCCGGGCAAACGTCATCGCGGACGCCAGTTCCCAGGCCCGGTTGGCATCGAGCCGCACCGCGCACCGGTCGCCGCACACCGCGCACAACGCGCGCACGGTTTCGGCGTCTTCCCCGGGCGATTCGCGTCCCACCTTGAGTTTGAGGGTGGAATACCCCTCGCGCAGCAGCGTCTCCGCCCGCGCAAGCACGGTGTCCTGCGTTCCCCAGAGGAGTCCGTTGACCGGGATCGAGGTCCGGTGCGGTCGCGGAACCAGACCAAACGCGGGAATCGCATGTTCGCCCGTCAACAGCCGCAAGAGGGCGCTCTGGACCGCAAACTTCAGCGAATTCACCAGCTCGAACGGCATCAGCCAGCGCTCGAAATGGTCCGTCACCAGTTCGAGACGCGGCGGCAGGGCCGCGCCCTGGAGACCTTTTGCCAGCATCAACGCCTGCCGGAGGGTCTGGTCCAGATTCTCGCGACTGAAGCACGCCAGCGGCGCGGCCTCGCCAAACGCGAACGCCCCGTCCGCGTTTTCGAACCGCAACAGCAGCCCGGAACGCGAGGTGCAGATACACTGCCGCAGCACCAGCGGCCGCACGAGCGGGAGGTCGTAACGAAAGACGTCTACACGGGCAATTCTCATAGAATGCAGCCCAGGGAAAAGAGGACGCTGAACAGCAGCAGCATGCCGCCGGTGCGGGCCAACGCCCGGTTCAGGGCCGGGCCGTCGCGCCTGAGAAACACGGCGCGAAGCGCCGGCGCGGCAAGAAAGACCAGCAGCGCCGGGCACAGCATGAACCACACGTCGCCCTCGCGCAGATAGAAATACGTGGGCACCGCCACGCAGGCCGCCACCACGCAGAACAGGTATTCGGCGCGCGCGAATCCCCGGCCGAAACGCACGGCCAGGGTTTTTTTGTTCGCCTGGCGATCCTCGTCCACGTCGCGCAGGTTGTTCACGGTGAGCAGGGCCACCGCGAGCAGGCCCGGGCCCAGACCCGCCACAAACGGCGCCGTCCGCAATTCCAGGGTCTGCAGGTAGTAGGTTCCCACCACCGCCACGGGCCCGAAGAACACCAGCACAAACAGATCGGCCAGGCCCGTATACGCCAGCGGATACGGACCCGCCGTGTAGAGAATGCCCGACACGACCGAAAGCAACCCGATTACGATGAACGGCCAGCCGCCCCGCCAGACAATGTATGCCCCCGGAAGAAAGACCAGCAGGTACGTTACCAGCGAGGCGCGCAGCACATGAATGGGCTTCACCAGCCCCGACTGCGCCGCACGGAGCGGGCCTTTCCGCTCCGCGGTATCCGCCCCTTTCATGTAATCGAAATAGTCGTTGGCAAAATTCGTGGCGATCTGGATCAGCAGGGCGCCCGTGAGCGCGCAGAACGCGGCGGGCAGATGGCTGCCCCCGTGCCCCAGCGCGAGGGCCGTGCCGACGATGACGGGAGACACGGCGGCGCCCAGCGTCTTCGGGCGCGCCGCTTCTATCCAGGCGTCTGCTTGCGTGAAATCGTCTGTCATGGCACCTCGAGCCGGTGCGCCGGCGTCACCCCCGTCTTACGGATGCCGCGGATACTTGCCGAAGTCCGGCGGCCGTTTTTCATTGAAGGCGTCGCGGCCTTCCTGCGCTTCGGGGGTCTGGTAAAACAGCAGCGTCGCGTTCCCCGCCAGTTCCTGCAGGCCCGCCTGCCCGTCGCAGTCCGCATTCATGGCCGCCTTGAGACAGCGCAGGGCCGTAGGCGAATTCGCGAGGATCTCGCGGCACCACTGCACCGTTTCCTCCTCGAGCCGCGCATACGGCACGACCGCATTGACCAGCCCCATCTCCAGGGCCTGCCGGGCGGAATACTGACGGCACAGGAACCAGATCTCACGCGCCTTCTTCTGTCCCACGATCCGGGCCAGGTAACTCGCCCCGTAGCCCCCGTCAAAAGACCCCACCCTCGGACCGGTCTGCCCGAAAATCGCGTTATCGGCGGCAATGGTCAGGTCGGCCATCAGATGGAGCACATGCCCCCCGCCAATGGCATACCCCGCCACCATCGCGATGATCGGCTTGGGGCAGGTCCGCATCTGGCGTTGAAAATCCAGCACATTGAGACGGTGCTGTCCCGTGTCGTCGACATAGCCGGCCTCGCCCCGGATTTTCTGGTCGCCGCCTGAACAGAAGGCCTTTTCGCCTTCTCCCGTCAGGATGATGACCCCGATCTCCGGGTCAAAACGCGCGTCCGCGAGCGCCTCGGACATCTCATCGACGGTGAGCGGCCGGAACGCGTTGCGCACCTCCGGACGGTTGATGGTGATTTTCGCGATGCCTTCGGCCTTTTCGTACCGGATGTCCGTAAAGGCGCCGGCGCTGGTCCATTCGATACTGGCCATCTCTGCGACTCCCGCGTTATTGGATGCTGCGGCTAGTGCGCGGCCGTTCCGCGCAGTTCGTCAACCCAACCCCGCAAAAGCGTAGTATAGTCCGCCGGTTTTTCGAAGTGCACATTGTGGCCCGCCCCGGACACCACCGCCGTGGATGCGCGGGGCATCATCGCGCCCATTGCCGTGGCCACCGCGCAATATTTGGCGTCGCGCTCTCCCGCGACGAGCAGCGCCGGCGCGGCCGCCTCGGGCAGCCGGTCCCACAACGAGGGTTGCGCGCCCGTGCCCATGCCGCGCAGAACCCGGGCCAGTTCGCGGGGGTTGTTTTTGCGGCGGCGCGCCAGTAGTTCCTGGAACCGCTCCCCGCAACCGCGCAGGGATTCGAACATCGGCGCGGCGTACCATTGCCGCAGGAACGCTTCCCAGTCGCCGGTTTCCAGTTCCATCGCGAGTTGTTCGTCCTGGTCGCGCCGTTTCGACCGTTCCGGTTCGCTGCGCAGGCCGGGCGAGGCCGATTCCATCACCAGCCCGCGCACGCGGTCGCCGTGTTCCAGGGCGAGATACAGGGCGAGCCGGCCGCCCATCGAATAGCCCACGGCCACAAACGGGCCGGGCGCCACCCGGGCCATCAGACGCATCACGTGCCGCGCCACCGCCGCCATGGTGTACGCGGCGGCATCGCTGCGTACCGGCGTGCACCCGTGGCCCGGAAGATCGGCCAGCACGCAGCGGTACTCGGCCGACAGTCCCTGCGCAATCGGACGCCAGTCTTCGCCGGACCCCATGAACCCGTGCAGAAACAACACCGTCACGTTCCCGGCAGGGTTCAGCACCAGATAGTGAATTTCGCGCGTCATGGCCCTCTGCCCTGAGTTGCGTCAGGCGTGAAGAGCGTTGAACACCTGTTCGTCAATCGTCTTGTGCAGCGCCGCATTCTCCGCACGGCCGGTTCTGATTTCGATCAGCGTAGCCCCGGCACGGCCGAGCGCCGCCTCGTACACATCGCTCAATCCGTCCAGGGTGTCCGGATTCGCATACGCCAGGCCGAACAGGGCCGCGGCGGCTTCAAAGGAAAGCCCGTGGGGCGTCGCGAAATACCGCTCGAACAGCGCCACCTGTGACGACACCGGCAGAAAATGAAAGATCCCGCCGCCGTTATTGTTGATCACGACGAGCACCACGGGCGTGGCAATGTCGCGCAGCAGCGCAAGGCTGTTGAGATCGTGAAGCGCCGCGAGATCGCCCAGCACCGCCGTAAGCGCGCGGCCGCTTCCGAAAGCCGCCCCCGCCGCCGTCGCGATATTGCCATCGATTCCGCTGGCCCCGCGGTTGACGAAGACGACAGGCCCCGGTCCGCCCGCGGACGCGTAGCGTTGCGCATCCCGGATGGGCATGCTGTTGCCGAGAAACAATCCGTCCGATTCGCGTGCGGCCGCGGCGAAGTACCGCGCGACCCCCGGCTCCGTCAACTCCTGTCGCGACGAAAAAAAGCCGTCCAGGACTCGCGCCGCCTGAGCCTGATACGCGCGAACCCGTTCAAGCCAGGCGCCGGGGCCTTCGTCCGAGCCGTTGCCCGTGATGCCGCAGGCCGCCAGGGTCTCGCACGCCTCCGGGATGTCCGCCTGGATGCGCCACGATACGCCGTGCGCGGGGTCGTCGCGTTCAGGATGGCCGGCTATCCGCACCCAGTGCGCGGGGGGACACCGTTCCAGCCAGCGCTGAAAGCTCTTCGAGACCATCGCGCCGCCGAGGTGGATCAGCAGATCGGGCCGGAGCGCCCGCGCAATTTCCGGCGACGACAGAAGCAGGTCAAAATGGGCCACCACGGAATCGCCCGAACACCCCAGACGAAGCCCGGAGGCCACGTCCGGAAACACCGGGCATGGCAGTGTGGACGCCAGCACCGCGGCCGCGGCGCGGTCTGCCGCGCGGTTCAAGTGTCCGACCGCGACGATCGGCCGGCGGGATGCCGCCATCAGCTCGCGCAACCGGTTCGCGGTCCTCGGCTCGATGCTCTGGCGGACGGGCGCATAGGCCGTATAGGGCGCGCTGGGCCCCCGCCAGAGCGAGACGGCCGGGGCATCGAGTTCCTCGGCCGAATCGTCGGGAACGAGCGGTTCGCGATAGGGGCAGTTGAGGTGTACGGGGCCCGCATCCGGCCCGGTAGCGCGGTAGACGGCCTGATCGGCGGTGGTCAACACGAACGCCTGGGGGATATCCCGGGCGGGACACGGCAAATCAAATCGCCAGCGGGTGTACGGGCCGAACATCCCGGCCTGAAGGATGGTCTGGTTGGCCCCCGTGTCCAGCAATTCGGGCGGCCGGTCCGCGGTCAGCACAATCAGAGGAATGCGCGATCGGGCCGCTTCCACGATGGCCGGATAATAGTTGGCGGCGGCCGTTCCTGAAGTGCAGACCAGCGCCGCCGGTTTTTCGGCGGCCCGCGCGTACCCCAACGCGAAATACCCCGCGCCGCGCTCGTCAAAATGCACCACGCATCGCGCCCCCGCATGCCGCGCGGCGGCCAGGGTGAGCGGCGTGGACCGGGAACCGGGGGAGATGCAGAAGGTGTCGACGCCGTTCCGCACCAGTTCCTCGACCAGCAGCCCGGCCCAGAGATGATTCAGCGTCGCGGCAGTATCAGTCATCGTGTCCGGTGAGTGCGCTCAGCGCGTTGCTCAGTTTGGTCTCGATCTCGCTCCATTCGCCGTCCGGCGTGGAGCCGTCGACGATGCCCGCCCCCGAGTATAACGACAGCGCATTGCCGCGCACCAGCCCCGAGCGAATCGCCACCGCGAACTCGCCCGATTCCGGTCCGACCCAGCCCACCGGCCCCGCGTACCAGCCCCGGTCAAACGGCTCGTGCCCGCGAATGTGCGCGACCGCCTCGTCCGTGGGAACGCCCCCCACCGCGGGGCTCGGGTGCAGCGCCTGCATCACCGCCGCATCCGAAACGCCGTCGTTCAGGATACCTTCCAGCGGACAGCGCAGGTGCTGGCAATGCGGGAGTTTCAACACCGAAATGTCCGGTCCGGCATACACGCTCCGGCAGAGCCGCTGGAGGGCCTCCTCAATCGCGCGCACGACGAACGCGTGTTCGCGGCGATCCTTGTCGCTGGCAAGCAGGTCGCGCGCCAGAGCCGCGTCCTCGGCATCCGTGGCCCCGCGCGGACGGGTACTGGCCACCGCTTCGCTTTCCACGTGCCCGCCATGGCGGCTGTAAAGCCGTTCGGGCGACGCGCCGAGAAACGCCGCGCCGGCCTCGGGCTGGAAACAGAACGCGTATGCGGCCGGCGTCCGCGCCACAATCCGCGTGAGCAGCGCGAGCGGGTCCAGCGGCGCGTCAAACGAAAACACCGACCGCCGCGAGAGAACCACTTTCTCGAGGCCGCCCCGCCGGATGGTCTCCAGCACACGACCGACCGACACCGCCCAGCCCGCCGAATCGGGCAGGTCCACGCGGTGTCTGGGGATCGGCAGGGCCGCCGCGGCGGATTCGCGGGGAAACACCAGGGCGTCGAGCCCCTCCAGCACCTGTTCGGGTTCCCGCGCACAGTCCGTGGCCGTCCGCAGCAGCACGTTGCACACCAGATACGAGTGCGCGCCATGGTTTTCGAGCTGAAACCGCGGGAGGATGAACCGGTACGCGCCGAACGGCTGCCATTCGGCTGACGGTTCCCGCGACGGGTCAAACGCCATCCCCCCGTAGTACCGGAGATGGAGATGCGCCGGCGCCAGGACGCGCTGCAGCTCCAAAAAAGCGGCCTCCAGGCCTCCGTCCTGCCCGGCAATCACATCGGCGGCGCCCACACCCGCGATTTGCCCGCGGCGTTCGCGCCCGGCCCAGTACACGCTGCAGTCCGCCCGCTGTGCGCGGAGCCACGCGAGCGCCTCCGTGTACGCCACGGGCACCTCCACCCGCAGGCCCTGAGGAAACGCCGAGGGCGCTGTGCTCGCGGTCCGCACGGCCCGGTGCACCAGGGATGCCAGCATGTCCCGGGCGCTGTCCGGATCCAGGGCCTGCGCGTGCGGCGGCTGTGCCGTCATGACGGCCTACCGTTCGCCACTGTAGATGGTGGCAATCCCCAGCGTCTGGGGACAGGCCCGAACATTGCGGAACCCCGCCTCGCGCATGAGCCGGCAGAATGCCTCGCCACAGGGGAAATGCTCGATGCTCCGGTTCAAGTATTCGTAGGCCGCCACATCGCCCGAAACGTGTCCCCCGATGCGCGTCACCACGTGCCGCAGATAGAACAGGTACACCCCGCAGAACGGCCCCCGCGGAATGGAAAACTCGAGGATCAGCAGGCGGCCCCCGGCACGCAGCACCCGCCGCGCTTCCCGCAGCGCCGTAAGCACCTGCTCCACGTTCCGGATGCCAAACGCCATCGTGACCGCGTCAAAGACGCCGTCCGCCGCGGCGATCGACGTGGCGTCCGACCGGACCAGCGGCGCCGTGTCGAGGATCTGCCGTTCACGAAGCTTCTCCCTGCCGCGCGAGAGCATCTTCGCCGACATGTCCATGCCCATCAGACGGCCAGGCTCCGGATGTTCGTCCAGAATCGCGAACAGCATGTCTCCCGTGCCCGTGGCCAGATCGAGCACGCGCAGACCGGGCCCGGCCGGCAACATCCGCGCCACCTGCCGGCGCCACAACAGGTCCAGCCGAAGCGACAGCACGCGGTTCAGCAGGTCGTAGCGCCGCACAATGCGGTCGAACATGCGCCAACTGTCCCGGCGCGCCGGAAACATCGTACGTTGCGAAGTCGCGTAATCGGTCACTCTCACGTATCCTTGTGCTGCACTGTCCGGGACCAGTCTCTCATTGTGGCCGACCGGCGCTGCAGGCCCTTCTGGCAGGCATGGACACGGGATTGTCGCACGGAACAGACGAAATGTAAAACCCGCCTGCACCCGTAGCGGACCATGGCCGGGACGGCCATGCTGCCGCCCACCCCTCGTGTAAATCTTGTCAGTCCTGCCAAAACTGCTTTCCCGGTTGACTTTGCGGCATTCCAGAGGAAACAATACGGAGAAACAGGGCGGTCGGGAAGCTGATTCGGCAACGGCATCCAACAACCGGGTTGAATTACCCACGTCAGGGGATTCTTTACATGAAATTCACGCGTAGACAGTTTCTGGGTCTCGCCAGCGCGTTCGGGCTGGCCTCGTGCGCCAAGGTCAAGAACGTCGTTCCGGATCTCAACCTCGCCCGCTTCACCCCCAGTTTCGGGGGAGATGAGTTCACCTTCGCCACGATCAACGACCTCCATGTCCTCGACACGAAAAGCGCCGGGATCGTCAATCAGGCCGTCAATTCCATTAATGCCGACGACCGGGTCCAATTCACGGTCGTCCTGGGCGATATCGCCACCGACGGCCGCTACGAGGAACTCAAACTCGCCAAAGTGGCGCTCGACCGCCTCGAAATGCCCTGTTTCGCGGTACCCGGAAACCACGACGTCGACATGAAGGCCAAAGACCTCTTCGGCAACTACACCAGCGTCTACGGCCCCGCCCACTGGGACGAGGGCGAGGAAGGCTGGCTGTTCATCGGATTGAATTCGTGCGAGGAGTCCAAGAGCGACGTGACCCTTCCGCAAACCGAGCTGGACTGGCTCGAACAGACCCTGAAAAAGGTCAACCGGAGCCGCCCCATCGCGCTGTTCGCCCATCATCCGTTTAATCCCGGCACGAAGGCCTACCGTGTTATCAATGCCGACGCCGTGCTCGGCCTGTTCGCGGAACACAGCCTCAAGCTCGTCGCCGCCGGGCACTACCACGGTAACCAGGTCGAAGAGCACAACGGCGTCTTGTTCACCACCACCGCATGCTGCTCTACCACAAGGGACAATTTTGATGAAACCCCGGAAAAGGGCTACCGCCTGTTCCATGTGACCAAAGACGCCATCCAGACCGAATTCATCACCGTCCGCAGTTAGGCGCGTCCCGGCGCGGCCGCCCGGTCACGCCGTCATTCGCCTGAGGCCAGCTTTGTGCACAGCGCTTTTTCGGCCGCGTCCAGTATCGCTTCCGCTTTCTTCGGCCTTACGCGCATGAAGATCAGGTTGCCGAGCGTCAATTTGACGATCGGGCCGCGTCCACACATCCCGAGGCATTCCGTTTTCTTGACGCGGATCCGGTCCTCCAGACCCCGTTCCTTCACCAATTCCTTCAACCGGACACGGATTTTCTTGGAATTCTTGTTCTGGCAGCCGCCGCCGGCGCACACGTACAAAACCGCCATCCCGCCGGTGTCTTCCGCGGAATCGGCGTCGTCAAACTCGTCATACTCGTCGCAGGAGTCGTCCAGTTCAGATTCAGATACAAACACGACTATTCTCCAGATTCTTGCAGGGGTCCCGGAACCGGTATGCGGCCGGCCTGTGGAAATGGGTGCCGAATTGGATTAACAAAGCCCGTCCGGTCTTCAATGACCTGCAAATCATTCAGGACCCGGGCTCTGGCCAAGTCTACATGTCGTTTTCCCGCCTGATATCACGTATATCGCGCGTCGGGATGGAAACACACCACCGCGGCCGTGCTGCCCGTAGGCGCAAACTCGCCCGCCTCGGTGATGCGCACGCCCACCCGAGCCGTCGCGTTCAGCAAATCCAATATTACCCTATTATACCTTGTTTCGGTCATCGCAGGGTAACCGGGCGACCAGCGGATGCCCTGGCCGGCTGCCGCGCCCGCCCGTTCGCGCAACTGGGCATGCACCCGGTCGGCCATGTCTTCCGCGACGCGGTCCGAAAGGCCCTGCAGATACAGCACCGCTTCTGAGTTGCCCTCGGCCCGGAATTTCGCGATCTGCGCCTCCACCTGAGGGCCGCTTGTCGTGAGCTGTACGCCGATCGCGTCCATCCTGCCCGATTCGCGCGGATAGAAATACTGGGCCGCGCAGACGGTATCCTTGCGCATCGCCCCCAGCACGCGGGTGAACCCGAACCGGCACAACACCACCTCGAGATCGTCCGGGTCGTATACCAGCACCTCGTCCCCGGCCGACTGGCAGGGGTAGATCCCATACACGCCCTGGGGCTGAACCCACCCGCCCTTGCCGGCCTTGTCGATCCACTCCTCGAACAGGGCCATGAGCTTTTCGGCCGTCTCGCCGCGCTTTTCCCGGCTTGCCGTGCCGCCAAATTTCCAGTTCAGGCCGAACAGGGTCTTCGTATCCAGATACGGCGCGAGCTGCCGCAGCGAATACCGGAGCGTCTCGGACCGGAACCACGGCGAATCGGGCACGCGGTGTTCCTCGAACCGAATCACCCGGGGGGCAAGCTCCCGCATGAGCCGCGCGTCCTCATCGCGCTTCTTCTCCGCGCGTTCCAGGTTGGCCAGCAGCTTCTCGCGGTTCGCCTCCAGGATGGGGGCCCGGTCCTGCCCGCCCACCCAGCGGTTCATCACATTCACCCCGTCCATCGCCGTGGGACAGTAAAACACGTTGGGACGGATCTTCGAAGGGTCGTCCTGGCCGGCCATGGCCACGTAGGCCGCGTGCCGCCAGTTCACGGGCGCGCCGCCCAGAAGAATGGGGAGTTCCCCGAGACCCTGTTCAGCCATCATGCGCGATACCGTGATCATGTGGTTCGAGGTCTGCACCAGCAGCGCGGACATGCCGATCGCCGTGGCCTCATGTTCCCGGGCCGCGTCGATATAGGCTTGCAGCGGCGTCATCACGCCCAGATCGATGGTCCGGTACCCGTAATTCTCGAACAGCGTCTTCGCGAGATCTTTTCCGATCGAATGCACATCCTGGTGAACGGTCCCGAGCACGATCGTGCCTTTGTACGCGACCTGCTCATGCACATCGATGCCCGCCGACCGCTTCATGTAGGCCTCGAGAAACCCCATCACCTGTTTCATCACGTCGGCGGATTTGAGCAGGTGCGGCAACGAGACCGAACCGCGGGCGAATCCGTCGCCCAGCTCGTTCATGGCCTTCATCAGGAACGTGTTGATGAACTCCAGCGGGTCCCGCCGCTGGATCACCTCCGCCGTCTGAATGACGATGCGGTCCTGGTACGGATACTCGGCCCCGCCAAGGGTCACGGCGCCCTCCGCCCGCTCCTTGTACCCGTCTTTGATCTTCTCGCAGATCGCGTCTTCGGGAGACAGTCCCTCGTACGACGACCGCCGGGACACCTCGACCCCCTTCTTGCGGTCCGCGATGTCTTCCAGCCGCTCGAAGGCGTCCATGTCGTGATGCAGCACCACCCGCAGCCCCAGCGCGTAGTCCTCCGGTTCCAGGTCCTGCACGAAAACATAGTGGTTGGGATTGATGATGGCCGCGTCGAGCCCGCGTTTCCGGGCCTCGTCGAGCCAGACCGACGTCAGCACCTTGCGCATGTACGGTTTGGCGGCGAGACCGTTCGTCAGGTTGCCCACCCCGCAGGTCGTCAGCAGACGGGGGTCGAGCGCCTTGATGCCCGCGATCGCGTTGAGCGACTCGAGCGCGAAATTCATCCCTTCCTGCGACTCCGACCCGATGGGAAACACATTCATATCGATCATAAGCTGATCGGGGGTGACGCCGTGCCGCGCCGCGCAATCCACCACCTGTTTTGCCAGAGCGACCTTCTGTTCCGCGGTAGCGCCAGGTCCTTCCGGCCCCGTGGCCAGCGCAATGTACACGGGATGATGCGCCGCGGTGGCCTCCAGCACCACGTCCGCCTTGGTCCGGCCATCCCCCGCGCCTTCCATCGAGATCGAATTGATGATGGGCCGCCCCGGATACACCTTGACCGCTTCCAGAAGCGCGTCGATGGCGAATGAATCCAGGCTCATCGCCCCGCGGAAATCGGTTGTGTGCTTGTAGACCACTTCTTTGAGCGCCTCGGCGGTGTTGACGACGTTGGAGTCCATGCACACGTCGATGATCTGAACGCCGAGGTCGACCGTCTGCTCGCGAATCACCGCGTCGAGGGCGGGGTGATCGATGGGGCCGCCGCGTTCCACCGCTTCCCGGACCGCCTTCGACCCGCGCACGTTCAGGCGTTCGCCGATCATGACCAGCCCGCCGGAACTGTCCAGCGCGATGGCCTGTTGCGGCCCCGATACGAACACGGTCCGTTCGGGGTCGCGCCGCAGGGGCCGCAGCCCCGCCACCGCCGCCGCCATCGCCGCGGTGTGCTCGTGCGTGGTGCCGCAGCATCCGCCGATGAGGTTCACGCCGAATTCCCGGACATACCGGGAAAGAAATTCAGCCATCTGCTCCGGGGGAAACTTGAAGACGGTGCGCCCGTTCTCGGATACCGGCAGGCCCGCATTCGGGACGACCGATATCGGCAGCGGCGAATACCGCGCGAGTTTCTCGACGGTCTTGCCCATCAGGTCCGGGCCGATGCTGCAGTTGATGCCGAAGGTATCAATGCCCACGCCCGCCATCGTCACGAGGGCCGCGTGAATGTCCGTATTGAAGATCTGCATCTTCGAGAACGCGTCCACCGTCACCTGGCACATAATGGGCAGGCGCGCGCCCCGTTCATCCATGGCGCGCAACGCGCCGATCACCGCCGCCTTGGTCTCCAGGATGTCCTGCTGCGTCTCGAAGAGTACCGCGTCGGCCCCACCGTCGATCAGACCCCGCACCTGCACTTCAAAATTCGCGGCGATCTCGTCAAAGGTGGCGCGCTTCAGGTTCGCGTCCGTGCTCGACACCACCCGGTTGGAGGGACCAATCGAACCGATCACAAACAGCGGCCTGCCGTCGTATCCCGGCTCCCGGGAATAGTCCGAGCGCGCCTCGCAGGCGAGCTGCGCGGCGCGCACGTTTAAGTGATAGGCCAGGTCCTCACAGGACAGCGTCCGGAGATCCCCCTCCATGGGCAGCGGTGCAAAACCGCTCAGGTCCAGGCCTGCGAAATCGTACTCGCCCAGACGGAAGGGCGACGCCCCAAACGTGTTCGTCTCCACCGCGTGCGCCCCGGCCGCATAGTAGCCCCGGTGGATGTCGCGCAAGACCTCCGGCCGTGAGAAGGTGATGAGATCCGACAGCATACGGTACGGGGCGCCGCCGAAATCGGCGTCCGTAAGCCCCCGCGACTGGATCTCGGTGCCCATGGCCCCGTCCAGAACCAGAATGCGGTCGTTCAGCGCTTCAAGAAATTCCATATTTCCGTGATTCTTTCGCAAGTCCGGGCCAATAGAACCGGTAACATTTCCGCGAATGCGTTTCATACCCGGCCGTCACATTATCCGAACAGGTTAGCCAACACGGCGGCCCCAGTACAATGACGAAACAGTTGACCGCGCTGGACGCGGGGTTGAGTGCTTCGGACAGGCACAGCCGTTGCGCTTCGCGGGCGCAAGGACGGAAACAGTGCTCAGGACGCGCCTGCGAACGACGGCAGGGCGTGCCCCTGCACGGCAATCGCGCCGTCCGAAAACCTCACCTCGAGAAAGGGGAACGGCGCCCGGCACAGGGCCGGGGTCACGATGCTCACCAGCCCGCCGGCATGAACCACGTCCATCCCCCGGTGATAGTGTCCGCTGATGGCGCATCCGGCGCCGCACGCCTTCATCACGCGCAGAATGTCCTCCGCGTTCGTGTAGTTGTACGGACACTCGCACGCACCGGGCGCGAACAGCGGCACGTGCTGCACCGAGACGAGCGGCCCCGCAAACCCGGCCCGGGCCTCGGCGAATCGGTCCAGGGACGCCGTCGGCCGATGGGCATTGAATTCCGGCGCTTCCGGATCCACAAAGGGCACAAACCGCACACCGCCGGCGTCGAGCCACGCGGGCGGCGCATCAAATACCGTATAGAACACCTC
>DDYW01000020.1:15423-35941 GCA_002348185.1 Candidatus Hydrogenedentes bacterium UBA2224
GGTCGCCCAGCACCAGCACCAGGTCCGGCGCGATGCACGCGTTGAGGGATTGCACCGCCTCCGTCAGCAATTCCCTGCCGTTGAGACATCCCTGCGCCTTGTCATCACACGCGGGCCGGTCGTAATGGATGTCCGAGAGGACCGCCACCCTGCATTGCATCGCGTTTCCTTTGCCTGCGTCCGCCAGCCTCTCACAGCCGTCAGGCCGCCGTTGCATCACGGCCCATCCGCGGGGATAATAGCGCGAGAATGGGGAGGAAAGGAATGCCACGGGTCCTGGTAAGCGGCGGAGCGGGATTTCTCGGCTCGCACCTGTGCGACANNCCGCGGTTCGAGTTCCTGGAACGGGACGTCACCCAGCCGTTCGCGTACGGCAAGCGTCTGGATTACGTCATGCATCTGGCGTCGCCCGCCAGCCCGCCCGATTTCAAAACCCTGCCCCTGGAAACCTTGCGCGCCGGCTCGTTTGGCACCCACCAGATGCTTGACCTGGCCCGCGCGCACGGGGCGCGGTTCTTTCTGGCCAGCACCTCCGAAATCTACGGCGATCCCCCGCCCGAGCAGCACCCCCAGAAAGAAGACTACTGGGGCCACGTGAGCTGCATTGGCCTCCGCAGCGTCTACGACGAGGCCAAACGCTACGCCGAAGCCGTCACCATGGCCTATCACCGCGTCCATGCGCTCGATACCCGCATCGTGCGCATCTTCAACACCTACGGTCCCCGCATGCGGCCCGACGACGGGCGCGTCATCACCAATTTCGCCTGCCAGGCGCTCCACGGCGAACCCCTGAGCCTGTACGGCGACGGGAACCAGACCCGAAGCTTCTGCTACGTCACCGATCTGGTCGAGGGCTTTTACCGCCTCTTGCTTTCCGAAGAGACCGGCCCCGTCAATCTCGGCACGCCCGAGGAGTTCACCATGCGGCAGGTCGCCGAGATGATCCTCGAACTGACGGGGAGCTCAAGCACGATCGTCTGCGTTCCCCAGCCGTTCCCGGACGATCCCCGTCAACGCAAACCCGACATCACCAAGGCGCGCGATGTGCTGGGATGGGCGCCCACAGTCGATTTCCGGGACGGCCTCCGCCGCACCATCGAATCCCTCCAGCGCGAGCTCGAGGTGTAAGCGGCTGCGCCGGATTACAGCTTCTTCACGCGCAGGTTCCGGAACCACACCTCGTTGCCGTGGTCCTGAAGAAACAGGCTGCCCGTCACGGGGAGCTCGTTCAGGGGGGTCGGAAACTTGCCGATCGGCATCGTCATCTTCGAGAGATCCACATCCAGCACGTTCCAGCCATTCACCGCGGCCACAATGTGCTTGCCCTGCACCATCAGGTCGAGCGAGTTCCATTCGCCGGGCTTGTTCACAAGGTTGAACATCGGCGCGGCCACATCGTACAGCGCCCCGCAACTGTAGTAACTCGGGTCTTCCCCGAAGGAATCGATAAGCTGTATCTCCATCCCCTGGAAGACCGGATCCTCGGGCGCCGCGCGGAACATGAGCCCGCTGTTGGCCTTGGCCGTCAGCTTGAACTCCAGATGCGCCTGAAAATCCCCGTAGCTGTCCCCCGTGTAGCGGATGTAATGCGTAGGCTTCTTTCCGAAGATGTGCATCACGCCGTCCTGAAACTCGAACAGGTTCTTCGCATCGACTTCCCAGAGCCGGGCGTTCTCCGCGTCGAACAGGTCCGCCCAGCCCTCACCCGTGGGAACGGGCGTGACCGCACCCGTTGGACGCGGCAGCGGCTTCTTCTCCCCCGCGTACAAGGCCTCAACCCACAGCGCCATCAGCACCGCCAGCATGGCAATCGCGACCGCCTTTCGCATGATTCCCGTCCTTTCTCCTCGTGGATGGGCCTGTCCCGAAAAAGCATAGCGCAACCGCGACCGAAAACGCACGCCACGGGAGATCCTTCCGACACGATTCACACGATTGACCGGATAAACCCCTGGGAGGCATCGTTCCCAACACGTCCCCGTTCCTGTCCGGGGTTTTCAAACCCTGTGTTCTCTTAGCCCTCTGTGGCCGTTCTTTTTCAAGAGAGGACCGCCGGGCGCGCGCCCGCTCCGCCCATCGCCTCCATCGAGCCCGGTCCGGCTTGTCGAGGACGGGCCGCCTTGCCGTATACTATCCGCATGTCGTGCTGCCCCGGAAAGGCACGCTCCTGTTTCGGAATCGCGGCAGTAAAGTCGGGTATCGTACGGGCGGTGTCAGGAAATTTCAGGACATCTTGACAAGGGAAGGCGGGATACCAAATTGAATGTAAAGCATGCGCAGTTGTTGTTTCTGCTGATGCTGGGGCTGGCCGTGTTCGTGCCCGCCATCGGCACCCACGACCTGTGGCCGGCCGACGAACCGCGGTACGCGCAGGTCGCGCGTGAAATGCTCGAAACAGGCGACGGCGTCACCCTCCGCATCAACGAACAGCCCTATCTCGAAAAGCCCCCGCTGCTCTTCTGGGCGATCGCGGCCGTCTCCAAACCGTTCGGCGACGTGACAGCCGTCACGGCGCGCATCCCCTCCGTCGTGTCGGCCCTGGTGGTCGTGGCGCTCACCTACCTGCTCGCCGCCCGGCTGCATTCCCCCCGTGTGGGCTTCTGGTCGGCGCTTATCCTCATCACGGCCAACCGGTTCTGGTGGCAGGCGACGCACGCCCAGATCGACATGCTCCTGACCGCGTGCATGACCGGCGGCCTGTATGCATTCTGGCGTTGGCACACCGCCCCCCACCCGGGCTGGCTGCTCCTTTTCTACGCGTGCAGCGCCGCCGGGGTCTACGCCAAGGGCCCGGTGGGCATCATCTTCCCCCTGTTGCTCGTCTTCTCGTTTTACTGGAAGCGTCCCGAACCCCGGAAACGGACCCACTGGGTGCTGGGAGTCCTCGCCGTCGCCGCGCTGATCGCGTTGTGGCTCATCCCCGCCCGCATCGCCGCCTCGCGCGAGGCCCAGACCGTCGCCACCGAAGCTGTGGCCGCGAACCTGTTCCACCAGACCATCGGGCGGTTCATCCTCGGCGTCAGCAAAGCCCAATGGCCGTGGTACTACCTCGAAACCCTCCCCGTGGACTGGCTGCCCTGGACCCTGTTCCTGCCCTGGACCCTCCAGTACGTCTGGAAACGCCGCCGGGAAGGCGAAGAGATGCGATTGCTGCTCTGCTGGCTCCTCCCCGCCTTCGCCTTCTTCTCGATCAGTGTCGGCAAGCGCGCCCTCTACCTGCTTCCGCTGTTTCCCGCCATGGCCATTCTCATCGCCCGCAGCGTGCTCGATCTCATGGACGGCGAACGGGCCGTCTGGCGGCGCCGGACCGGACTGGTCTGGGCGCTTGCGCTGCTGCTCCTGGCCGCGGCGCCTTTCGCCCTGAAGTTTTCCAGATATTCCGGCGCCTGGTCCCCAAACCTGCTGGTGTTCTCGGCCTGCGCGGCCGTCTTCGGGGTCATCAGCCTCTACCACGCGACCCGTACCGGCATGCGGCAGCTCCACGCCCTCATCGCCGGCCATGTTGCGGGACTCGCCATCCTTGCCGCGCTGGTGGTCTTCCCGGTGGTCAATCAGTTCAAGTCGGCCCGGCCGTTCTGCGAGCCCGTCCGCGTGCTGGCGGAGGCCGGCGAACCGTTCCAGCTCTACTCCGTCGGTTTTTCACGCGAAGAATACGTCTATTACGCACACCATCCCCACACGCCTGTGCTTACCGAACTGCTCGACCTGGAAACCGTCCAGCCGCTCGATCCCCGCGAGAACGCCAAGTTACAGAAACGCATGAAGGAGAGCATCGCCGATGCCGTGCAAGACGTCCCCATCGAAGTGGTGGACACGGTGACCGAAGACGAATTGCTCGCACTCGAAGCCGCCATGCACGACGCCGCGGACGATGAGGTCGCCCCGGAAATGCTCGAGCAGTTCCGCGACGCGCTCGCCCGCGAAACCAACGCCTTCCTCGAGGCCTTTGAATCCGACGCCCCCGCCTTTCTGTTCGTCATGGAAAACGACTGGCGCTGGATCCTCCCCATGCATCCCGCAGTCCGCGGCTACCCGATCGTCCGCGGCGAACAAGTCGGCAGCCGGTACGTGCTGCTCATCGCGAACCCAGCCGGCGCCGCCCGCCTCGAAAAGCACGGCGTCGACATCAAGATCAAACACCCCGGCGCCGCGTAAGCCCGCGCGCACCCGCAAGGCGCGCCGCCCCCCGGCTCAGTTGAGGAGGATCAGCGTGGTGGCCTCGTATACGGCGGCGATGGTGAGCATGATCCCCGCCAGCGCGACCGCGCTCGCGATGATGCGCACTCCCGCCGCGTATTGCGTTGCCCATTCGCCGGTCTGAATTCCCCGGAACACGCGCAACGGCAGCACGCATACCGCAAACGACACCACCACGTACGCCTCGAGCTCGAGCGTGAGCGTGATGCTGTGGTAGGTGTTCTGCGCGGCGCTCCCGGTCCACAGGGGCGCCATCACAAACCCCACGAACCCGAAACTCAAGAGGTTCTTGAACAGGCCCGCAAATGGAAAAATGAGCGACGGCAGCGCCGAATACAGACACGTGCCCACCAGGTAGTTCTGGTGAAGCGTCGCCAGCGTGGCCCGCGGGATGTTCCCCGACGCGTACGCCCGGCCGATGTGGCCCAGCGCCCCGTCCGAAAAGACCGACCGCGTGAAATGCATCGCGTTCCAGGTGGCGCGGGGCAGCAGCACACCCGCGGCCATCGCCCCGAACAGCGCGCCGTACAGCATCACGTGCACGGCCACCAGCAGCGCCCGCCGTCGGCTCAGTTCGGCCAGGCAGGGTCCCAGCAGGTCCCCGGCCCGGGGCGCGAGCAGCCGCAGCAGCCGCATCTGGAGCAGCGCGCCGCCCGCGGCCACCAGCAACAACCCGCCCAGCGTCAGCGCCGTAATCGAAACAGGAAGCCGCCCGGCCGGCAACATGAAACGCGGGGACCCATCGCCGGGCGAAGTCGCTCCTTCGAATGCGTCGACCCGCGCCATCGCGTCGGGAGCCATCCAGCCCCGCGTGCTGAGCTCCGCATCGGAAAACAACCCCTCAAATACCGGGTCCGCCGGCAGGAAACAGGCCGTCAAGGTTCCAGGAATCCGCGGGGCCAGACGCCCCACGACGCGAAACGTTGTCCCGTCCATCTCAAATGTGTCGTACCGGACCAGGTCCCCCGCAAGCACTTCGGGTTGACCCGCTTCCGGCAAGCGCCCCGAGACCAGTGCGGGCGCGAAGAACGCCGGTTCGGCATCCACCAGGAACAACCGCTCCATCGGCGACAGCCCGAGCAGTTTCAGAATCTCTTCGCTGCCGGGTTTCGCCCGCATCCGCTCGAGTAATTCCTGCGTCTCCAGGGGAAGGTTGGTTTCGGGAAACGGACGGGCCCGCAGCGGCATCGCGCCCTCCGGCGCGGCCGGGGCGTCCACGGCAATCAGCAGATCGCGCCACGGATCGGCGCCCACCAGGGACCGCTCGCAGTGTGCCGCGGCGAAGAGCGCCGCCAATCCGCACACCAGGAGGATGCCGCCCACCCGGAACGGTGTGTGGTTTTCCACCGGCGCCATCGGCTCCATGCGGGGCTTACGATCCGGCCATGCCGGACTGTGAGAGCGCCGTCACGGCTTCCCGGGTGAGCTGCGTGAAGAACGCCTCCTGGTTCGGCCCGCACCAGCTCATGAGGTACATCTCGTAGGCCTCCTTGCCGTCCGGCCGCGCCGCGGCATAGTACTCGTCCGGCGACACGTAGCCCACGTAGTCGCCGTTGAAACTGAGTACCCACAAGTCCGCGGCCTGCGTGTCGGCCCAGGCTTTCAGGCGAACGCTGATCTCGCCGCTGAAATCGGACGGCATGCCCGCAAAATACACGTCGCCCACGCGGACGCACTGCAGCCACCCGTCCGAATCAATCCCGAGGAACCGCATCAGGAACGGCGACAGCCGCCACGAGGGGTGGATGCGCCATTGGAACGACGGCAGCTCCAGCGGAACGCCTGCCGACGCCAGTTCCACCTCGCGCCGAAGCTCCAGCCCGTCCACACGGTCCAGCACCTGCCGCGCGAGCCCTTCCCCGATCGCCTCCGCTTTTTCGAAACCGCTTTCGCTGCCGGAGTAGCGGTTCGTCATGCTCCCCACCGCCCCGCCGAGAAACATCGCGAACCCGCCCGTCTCGCGTTCCAGCGCCCGTGCGAGATACCCCGGATAATCCCCGCTGAATTCCATGTTGCTCCCGCCCAGGACCGTGGGGTGGGCCGAATAACTCACCACAAAACAGCGCGCGCCGTTTTCCTTCTCGACTACCAGGTAACTCAATTCGGTGTCGCATGGCGCTTCCCGGGTCCGGTTGCGGATATGGGCGTCGACCGGGACGCCCCCGGCGCCGAGCGCCGCCTCGTCCCCCGCGCTGGCGTCGGCTTCCACAATCGCGTCCGTGAATTGCTGCGCCAGAAATTCGAGCACCGCCGCGTCGTACGTGCCCGCAAACTGTTTTCCCACAAGCCCCGGCGCCCAGCCGCCCGGGCCCGAATGCGTGTGGGAAGCATTGAACAACAGGGCGTCAGCCGCGAGGCCCGTCTGGCGGGAGACGCGTTCGCGCACCAGCCCGGCCAGGTTTTCGGGAATGATGAGCATGTCCGCCGCGACCAGCACGACCTTGTCGTTTCCGTCGGAGAGCGCCAGGGCCTTTACGAAGATCTCGTCGTGCACCCCCGTGGACGGTTTGCCTTTGCGGTCGCCAAACCCCGCCAGCGGGGTGCCTGTCGGCGGGGCGATCGGGCGTTTCGCCCAGCCCGCGCGGAGCGGGCCCGGCCGCCCGTCCACCGTCGATCGGCCCGCGCTGGCCCGAATGGCGTCGACATTCCGCTGGAAGTAGCGCTCTTGCGTCACGTCCCCCCCGGAATACGCCGGCCACGGCCCCACGAGAAGCACGGCGCCCGCCAGCAGCGCCACTAGCACCACGCCCGCAATGAGCAGTTTCTTTTTCATCGGTGCGCATCTCCGTTCCGGCGCCGGGACCCGTCTCGCGCGCCGTTACTGATCGATCGATGCCTTCAACACGTTGTCGCCGAACGTCAACACCAGTTCAAATGCCTCGTTCGACCGTGCCAGCGGATACGAATGCGTCACCAGCGACGCCACATCCACCCGCCGGGAGGCCAGCAGAGCGATGGACCGGGGATAGTCGAAGCGAAACCGCCGGCACCACTGCACCGTCAACTCTTTGCGCCGCGCCACACATACCGGGAACGGGTCTTCTTCCGCGCCGGAAATGCCCGTCAGCACCACCCGCCCCGCCGGACGCGCGATGCGGCAGGCGAGCCCCTGGGTCTCCGAGGACCGCGCGCAGTCAAAGGCCACGTCAACACCCCGCCCATTCGTCTTCGACAGCACGGTCTCCACCGTATCGGCCTGCGAGGCGTTAAACGCGTCATCCACCCCGAATCGTTTGCCGGCTGCCACGCGGTAATCGAGCAGATCCGTCCCGAAGAGCCGCGCCGCGCCCGCCGCCCGCGCGACCTGCGCCACCAGCAGGCCGATCGGGCCCAGCCCCAGAATCGCTGCCGTTTCACCCGGTTTCAGGCGGGCGAGTTCCACGGTGTGTACGGCCACCGCCAGCGGTTCGAGCATCGCCGCTTCGGCCGCGCTGACGGTGTCCGGCACGGGAAAACAGAACCGCGCATCGACGCAAATGTACTCGCACAGCGCCCCATCGTACGGAGGACCGCCCGGAAACACCATGTCCGGACACACATTGTAGTGGCCGGTGGTGCACCATTCGCATGTGAGGCACGGGATCCCCGGCTCGACGGCCACCCGCTGGCCCACCAGCGAGGGGTCGGCCTCCGAACCCACGGCTTCCACCACGCCCGCGTATTCATGGCCCAGGATCAGCGGTTCCGTGATGACCGTGTTCCCGATGCGGCCATCCGCGAAATAGTGCATGTCCGAACCACAAACCCCGGTGGATTCGATTCGGATCAAGGCCTCATGCGGCCTGGGACTGGGCTTTTCCACTTCGACCAGCCGCATGTCGCGCGGGCCAAACCATTTCACTGCTTTCATCGTCCCGAAATCCTCCGGAAAAAGCGCCGGTCAAATCCTCCGCGCCATGACGCTTACGCAACTGCGCGGAAAATGAAACACGCGGCGCCGGGAAATTAATCGTACGGACTCTCGACGCCAGAAAGCGTAACAGAAACGGGGCAGGATGTGAAACGGCGGCCTCGGGTTCTCCGGGCTCGCGCCGTCCCCGGCGCGGCGGCGTGTACCCCTTTCGAATGACCCCGTGGCCCGCGGGGTGGAGGCCAAGAACGGGGACATGTTCCAAGCNNTCCAAGCGCCGTCCCCGGCGCGACTACGTGTCCCCGTTCGAACAAATGGAATGACCCCGCGAAAGTGGATCCGGAGGAGAAAACGAAGAACGGGGACCTGTCCCCGGCGCGACAGCGTGGCCGCATTCGAACGAGGGAATACAAATGCAGGGAGGAAGGGAAGCATCCGCCTGAAGCACTGAACCCCGCGGCAGGTCCGTGAGGAGCTGCCGGTCAGTGGAGCGTGGAGGGCGCCGCCGGCGCCGCGCTGTCATTGTTCGTGTACATCTGGCGCGCGACGCTGTTGTGCCGCTCCATGGCCAGATTCAGGAAGTCCTCCGCCAGATTGGCGTCCACGGGAAAGCTCGTCAGGGAATAGCCAAAACTTACGAGAACCTGTTCCAGTTCCGCCGTAAGCCGCTGGAGTACTTTGTGCGCGCCCTCCTCGGGCGTTTCCACAAGAAGCACCGCCAAGCCGCCCTCGCTCAATGCGAAGACCTGGTCCGTCATGCGGAGATCATCCGTCAACTGGAGCCCGAGCCGGGTGACCGTCTCGGGATTGGCCCGCGGCGCGCAAAACGTCAACAGGGTGGCTGCGGACGGGTACCGGATCGACCGCTCGATTTCCTCCCGCACCCGCTCATGCAGATACGGCTCGGTCCGCAGGCCCGTCCCCGGATCCCGGTACGCGAGCTTCTCCAGAACACGGCATCGGCGCTCGAGTTCGCTCCGCATGCGCGCCTCGTCATCCAGACGCGCCTGCAGATCATCAATCGCCGCTTTCAATTCTTTCGTATCTTCCACAACGGCAACTCCTCTCCCCCTTGGGTCAAAGCATAATATGTGCCAAATGCGTACGGCCTGGGGCACACCCCGCTAAGTCATAAGGAGCCTTACGCTTTACGGCTTTTGAGAGGCCCAGCGCAAGATCAAATTTGCTGCCAGAATGATCTGAAGGTTGTCAATTCTGACCACTTTTTCATTATGTTCAACCGGTATCCGCCATCAAATCGTGATTCAATTCTTGACAGACACCCCGCGCTCAGGTAGCATGTAGCCGCGAAGCACGAAAAGTGCGAGCCGGGGGCGGGCCGTCCGGGGTGCAAGGCGGGAGCGAGTCAGGTGCAGTTAGACGGGGCACAGAGACCGGGGATTCTCATCGTCGAAGATGAGCCCACTCAGATGGCGTTTCTTGAAGAAATCCTGCGGGAATGGGAGTACGAGTGCATCACGGGCGGGTCGATTGCCGAGGGCCGGACGCTCTTCGAAAAGGACCGGTTCGCCTGCGCGCTCATTGACCTGGGCCTACCCGACGGCAATGGCCTGTCTCTCATCAGCGAATTTGCTAAGGCCGACCCCTGCCTCGTGCCCATCGTCCTGACTGGGGCGCGGCAAACCGAAACCGTCATCGACACGATGCGCGAAGGCGCCTTTGACTATCTGGTTAAGCCGGTCGACGCCGCCACGCTGAAAGCCGCCCTGACGCGGGCCTTATCTCACCATTCCGTGATGCGCGAGCGCGGAGAACTCTTCGAATTGCTGCTCGAGGAACGCGAGCAGCTCCGCGCCCGCGTGGAAGAAGCCACCGAAGACATCCGGCAGTATGCCTCCGCGTGTGAGCGCAGCAACACCCGCTTGCAGGCCCTGCTCCGCTTGAGCCGGTTTGCCTCGGGATACTTCAGCGAGGAAGCCCTGCTGCGCGGGTTGTTTACCGAGTTGGGCGACCATATTCCGCTGCGGGCGGTGGCAATCTGCGACCTTTCCGCGGAACGTCTGGTCGGTCTGTACCGGAGCGTCCGGGAGGAATCGACCTACATCGAGACCAGCACGGCGCTCGACCTGGAAGAAACCGGCACCCTGCTCGTAGAAGCCGAACCGGAACTCCTCCTGCAGCGCTGGCTCGAACGGAACACCGAGCTCGCCGGCGCCGCGCTCCGTTCCTTCGCGTTCTCCCAGCAACAGCAGAACACCATGCGGTACATCGTCGGCTTCTTTACTGAAGCCGCGTTCGGACATCTCCAGGGCGACCGCGAATTCCTGGACACCTGCGCCCGCTTCCTGGTCTTCGAATGGGAGCAGGCCAAACTCCTGCTTCACGTCGCCCATCATGCGAGCCTGGGCAATATCGGCATCGAGGTGGCCCGCAACTTCATTCAACCCCTGACCGCCATCCGGACCGCCGCCGACATCGTACAGGAAGCCGCCATCTCGTCCGACGCGATTGAAGGCGTGCACATCATTCTGGAAAACGTGGACAAGCTCCACCGGCAGACGCAGGAGTTCCGCAAACTCGCGCTGCTGCGCGAAGGCTCCGTCGAAACGGTACGGCTGGATGAATTCATCGAGCACGCCATCGACGTGCTGGCCGTCGCGATCCAGAACCGGCGGCTCACCGTGAACCGGCAGTTCGAAACCGACGGCGAGTGTGTGCTGCTCAACGGAACGACCCTCGCCCGCACGTTTCTCGACCTCATCCTGGATGCCGTGCGCTCGGTCGAGCCGGGCGCGGAGATCGTGCTGGCCCTGCGCGGCACCGACGCCGACCACCTCGCGTTCGAGATGCGCTACGAAAGCGCTTCGACCAATTCCCTGACGGCGTTGGCGTCGCTGAACTCCGCGCTGGGGGCACGGGAAAAGGGCAACCCGGGCCTGCAGCTCGCCCGGCGCACCGTCCATAGCTGCGGCGGCAACCTCACGTTTGACCTGGAGGACGGCCGGCGCGCGCGCCTCCGCATCGTCCTCCCGCGCAATGCGACCCGCGTGGCCACGCATCGGGAGGTGCTCCGGTGACGTACCCAGGCATCTCACCAGCCGAACTGGGCGAAGAACGCGCCCGCGACCACGGCGGGATGGTCATCGTCCTCGACACCGACCCCGGCGTTCGCTGGGCGCTCGAGAAAGGGCTGAAACGTTCGGGCTACGACGTCCGCACCGCAAGCACCTCCGGCGAGGCGCTGCGCCTCCTCTACGCCGAACCGGTGCGCGCCGTCATCATGGAAATCCTTCCCGAAGCGGACCTCACCCCGGACGTGTTGACGAGCGTCCTCGAATCACCGTCCCGGCCCAAGGTGATCTGCGTCTCCATGGAATCCGAACCCAAGGCCATCATCGAATGCGTGCGCCGCGGCGCCGCCGATTTCGTGCCAAAGCCTTTCAACCTGAACGATGTCCGCGCCGTGCTCCGCCGCGCGCTCGCCAGCCAGTCCGAACAGCGCGTCCTGCGCCGCCCCGGCTCGAGCAAAGCGGACATGGAGTCGTCATTTCTGATCGGCGTCAGTCACGCGATCCAGGAATTGCGCACCATCATCCATCAGGTCGCGCAAACCGACCTCAACTGCCTCATCCGCGGGGAAAGCGGTACCGGAAAGGACGTGGTCGCCCGCGAAATCCATCGCTTGTCCGCGCGGCGCGAACGGCCCTTCGTCAAGGTGAACTGCACGGCGCTCCCCGAACAGCTCCTCGAAAGCGAACTGTTCGGCTACGAAAAAGGCGCCTTTACGGGCGCCCTGTCCTCGAAACCGGGGCGGTTCGAACTCGCCAACAACGGCATCATCTTCATGGACGAGATCGGCGAGATGTATGCGAACCTCCAGGCCAAGATCCTGCAGGTCATCGAACACAAAGAATTCACAAAACTGGGCGGAAGAAAGCATATCCATGTCGACGTGCAGATCATCGCCGCCACCAATGCCGATCTCGAAGCCAAAACCAAAGAAGGCAGCTTCCGCCACGACCTGTATTTCCGCCTCAATGAAGTCTGCATCTGGGTGCCGCCGCTGTCCGCCCGCAGAGAAGACATCCCCCTGCTCGTGCGCCATTTCGTTCAGAAACACGGCGGATTCGGCGCCGGTGAAGCGCTGGACATCTCCGGCGACGAACTCGCCCGCCTCATCGATCAGCCCTGGCCCGGCAACGTGCGCGAGCTCGAAAGCACCGTCAAACGATGGATGGCCCTCGGAAAAAGCGCGCTCAGCACAAGCAACCGCATGCAGGAGGGCGACCCCTCCACGCAGGACGGCCACGAACCGCCGTCCGGCGAGTCGGCGCCTCCGCACATCCCCGTGCAGGCGCAACGCACCGAGACCGAACGTATTCTCGACGCGCTCGAAAAACACAAATGGAACCGCCGTAAAGTATCCGAGGAACTCGGCATCAGCTATCAGACCCTTCGCAGACGCATCGAAAAACTCCGTCTGGACCGCCGCCGCTGAGGTCCGGCCTCGCGCGCCCGTTCATACCGCGTCCAAATCAAGATTTTCTTGCCTCAATTGCGGACATGCCGTGCTGGCGCCATCCGCGTAAAATCATGTGAAAATCTCCGGAATAGACCGGCCGCTCCCCATGTTTGGGATTGCGTTGTCTGCGAGAGAGGGCGTGGCTAAGACCTTCTTTCATCCATAATGCGGGAAGTATTGGGGCGCACACGTGGGTAGGGAAGAACAAGTGATTAGCCAGCAAACGGCGGCGCTGTGCGACCGCGACAAGGGAGATTGACTATGCATAAAGGGATGGGAATTGTGGCACTCGCAGTAGTGCTGGCGGCGGCGCTTCCGGCAGGCGCCATCAACATTCCGAGTCCGACGCCTCACGCGGCGGAGCTCGACGTGTACGAGGTGTACAATAACCTCTATGGCACGGTATTCGGCAGCAACGTGGAACTGGACGTGCAGCGCGTCGTGGACCTGCAGACCTTCCTGCTTCCCCTCGGAAGCGATCTGTACGTCGAGGCGCAGGCCCGCTACGCAACCGTCGTATCCGAGTTCGGCTACTACACTCCGGTCGGCGCACCGGCCGTGTACAATGCGCTGTTCTCGGTGACCGGCGTGGGCAACGTCTCGGGTGCCGGTTTCGATGGCGTGATCAGCACCACTGATCCGTTCGCGTTCTACATGGACCCCGCCGGCACGGCGCTCTGGTATTCCGAGCAGGGCCTGAACCCGCTCGGTGAAGACCACATGGTCGCCTACTCCGTCGCGGGAGACCCCAACGTCCTCCTGCTCGCCTGGGAAGATGTGCCCCTGCCTGCGCGGCAGAGCAGCATTGCTCCCCTCAACGGCGGGCCGGCTCCCGACGGCGACTACAACGACCTGATCGTGGAGCTTCGCCTCCGTGAGATCGTCCCCGAACCGGCCTCCATCCTTCTCTTCGGAATGGGGATCGCCGGAATGGGCGCGGTCCGCATCCGGCGGTTCTTCGCCTGATCCTGCCAAGACCCGGCTGACAGACTGAACAGCTCAACACAAACTCCTGGCGCGAAACGGATACCCCCTTTCGCGCCAGGTTCTTTTTTTGGCTTCGACCACACGGCCGGCGCCAGATGCCCGCGAGAATGTAGAAACAAGATACGGTGCGCGGCGCGCCGGTATCTCCCCGCCCCAAAAGATGGACACCGCATACCGGAGCATTGCACCCTGCAAAGGTCGCCGATTCTTCCACTTCGGGCCCCCGCGCGGCCTGTTGATAGAAAAAAGTTAATCAAGCGTGAACAACAAACAACCACAATGACCACCGAAGCCTGTTCTAGAACACCAGAGGATCACTATCTAAACCACTGCAAATAAATGCGTTATCGTATATTTGCCAAGATTGGCACAGAACATGCTGTCTTATATGAAAAGCGCGACGGTAGTATCTGCATGAGGGCGGAGGCTGGCAGATTCACCAGAGCGACTCCCGCGAGCGGTCAAGGGAGTCATCATCGCACGTCGTCCCGGGCCGGAGTGGCAGTACAAATCAGTTCCAATTCTGAACTTATGGGTCAGACAACACGTCGAAAGGAGCACAGTGAGATGAGGTACTTGATGATTCTGGGGATAGCGGGGTTGGTGTTTGCCTCTACGTCGGCGATGGCCATCAACATCCCGAATGAAACACCGCATGCGGCTGAATTGAGCGTATGGGAAATTTACAACGACCTTTACGGCACGGGATTCACCAGCAACGTGGACTTGGACGTGATGCGCATTGTCGATTTGCAGACGTTCATGATCCCGCTGGGACAGGACCTGGTCATCGAGGCCCAAGCGCGCTACGCGTATGTAGTCTCTGAATTCGGGTATTACACCCCGGCGGGCGCCCCGACCAACTATCAGGGCATTTTCTCCGTCAATCAGGTGGGGGATGTCTCGGGCTTGGGGTACACCCAAGTATTGAACATCACCGACGAGTTCGGCTTCTACCTGGATCCGGCGGGCGAAGGCGCGACTTGGCATTCGGAGCAGGCGCTCAACTGGCTCGGCGATGATCACATGGTCGCGTACGGCGTCGATGCGAATACGATGCTGCTGTGCTGGGAAGACCTGCCCCTGCCGAGTCAGGGCGAGAACAACTTCGTAGCCGCGGCCACGCAGATCCGGCCTACCGATCCGCGGTACGACGGCGACTACAATGACCTCGTGGTGGAAATCCGGTTCCGCGAGATCGTTCCCGAGCCGGCCACGATGATTCTGTTCGGCCTGGGCATTGCCGGGGTGGCGCTGCGGCGTTTTCTGGTCGCCTGAGCCTTCCCAAAGGCGTAACTGACATTTGAGTCCTGATGTTGTCTAGACCTCTATAGACCAAACACCTCACTGTCACGAATGGCAGCGGACGAGTCCCACGTCCGCTGCCGCATTTTTTTGCCCGTCCTTTCCTGCCCGCGTGAACCGGCGTCCTCCACGCCGCGGCCTGCCTGCCCCACCCCCGGACCACGCGCTCTCCCGGACACGCGGGTGTGCGTCAGCTTGACAAGGCCCTGCCAATCCGACGAAGTCCTGCCACCGGACCCGGGCATCCGGGAAGCGCGCCGCATGACCCGCCTTCCGCACAAGTCCTTATTTTTGTGCATCTTACAATCTCGGCCCCCGGTGCCTCCTCACGCGCACTCCCTTGGCACCTGCCTTGCGTTTGTGCCCTCGCGCCACCACGTCAACGGTGTGCGCACAGGAGATCCCGGGAATGCACGTACCGTCATATGCATGGACTCTTCTACGCATTGCAGTCATCAGCGCCTTTATCGGAACTTCAACCACCGCCCCCGTGCTGGCCAATCCGACCAGCGCCGGCGACGCCGTCTTTGTGCTGGTCACCGCCGCGGCATTCGCGGACACTGACGGCGACGGTTTGACGGATGAGGTGGAAACGGCACTGGGTACCGATCCCCTCAACGCCGACAGCGACGACGACGGCATGCCCGACGGATGGGAAGTCTGGAACGGGCTCGATCCCCGGGACGGCATGGATGCCTGGGACGATTCCGACGGCGACGGGGTCAACAACCTGGATGAGTATCAGCACGGTCTGTCGCCGTTCGCGTGCGACACCGACAACGACGGGTACTGGGATTTCATCGAATGCTCCCGCGGCACCGACGGCGCCTGCGCGAGTTCGTACCCGAAAAGCGGCGTTCGCTGCGACATCGACCAGGATGGCTTCGTCAACGCCGTGGACATCCAGTTTGTGATCAACGGCGCGCTCGGCATGACGACGCCGGTGCCCACCAATGTCAATGCGGTCGGCGACACCGACGCGATCGATGTCCAGTTGGTGATACTGGGTGCGTTGGGTATGAATTCATGATATGTTTTACGCGCATCACGCGGCTGGCGTTCTCACTACCGACTGACGCGGCCACATGGGGGTCTTCGAAGATGAGCCGAATCCGCTGGCAGGGTCTCAATGGTCATCGCACACCGCTCTGGCGGGGCACGGTCTGGGCGCTCGCGCTCGCGGCCGTGGGTCTTCCCGCATTGGCCTTCGATGATGGCAGCCTGCCTACCGTGTCTGAACCCACCGCGGTCGCCCTGAAAAACTACCTGGCTGCGCCGGCCACTCTGGCCGTACCCTATGCCTCGGCAACCATCTTCGACACCACCCCGCCGGTGGTCGGAACGGCCACATCTCCCGCGATTGCCCGGGCCACGGCCATTCCGGTCACCTGCAGCGGCATGACCGACGCCGTCAGCGGTTTGAAAACCGCTACGCTGTGGGTGCGCGCCAATGACGGCGGGTGGGCGCGGACCGGTCAGTCGCTTTCCACGGAATCCGGGACGCTCACGTTCAATCCCAACGGCGTCGAGGGAACGTACTATTTTGCCTTCCGTCTCGAAGACCGGGCGGGCAACCTCAGCTCCGAGCCCTCGGGGATCGGCCTGACCAGCACACGCGCCGACGGGACTCCGCCCGCGATCACCCTGACCGGCCCGTCCAGGCTCACCCTGGCGCAAAACGCCGCTTTCACCGACCCCGGGGCCACGGCCACAGACGCCGTGGACGGCGATCTCACGTCCCGAATCGTGGTCACGGGCACAGTCGACACCGCCAAGCCCGCCACCTACACCCTCCGCTACAATGTCTCCGACCGTGCGGGCAACGCTGCCCCGGAAGTGACCCGGACCGTCACGGTCCAGCCCCCGGTCACGTATGCGCTCTCCATTCCCACCAACCTCACCGGCATGGCCGGCGCGACGGTGGCCTGTCCGATAAACATCGTCGAGGCCCAGGGGCTCAACGCGTTCCGGATCACCCTCCTGTTCGACGCCAACGTGCTTAAAGTCGCCAATGTGACCACGGGCGCCGTGACCAGCGGCTGGGGCGCCCCCGCCGCCACGATAGGAAGCGGCTCGGTCTCGATCACGGCGTCGGGCGCCGCCCTGGGGTCCGGCTCCGGGTCCGTGGCGGTCGTGAACATGACCGTCAATGAATCCGCGGCGTCCGGCCAGAGATCCTCGCTGCGGTTCATCTCCGCGTCGCTGAACGGCGGCACGGTGCCGACGTCCATCCGGAACGGATTGTTCACGGTCAACAATGTCACGTACCTCTACGGCGACGCGAACGGCGATGGCCGTGTCAACCATGCGGACGCCGTGTACATTCTCAAGCGGCGCTCCGGTCTGACCGGAAAATCCGACGGTACCGAGGGAGACCTGGCCGATGCCGCAAGCGACGTCAGCGGCGACGACCCCACGCGCATCGGGACGGTGGATGCCTCGCTCGTCATGCGGTTTAGTGAAGGGCTGATTGGCTCGTTCCCGGTCGATCTCGACGGAAACGGCACCGGTCCGGAACGTACCAGCGAGAAGGCCGCGGTAAAAGAGGCCGTGTCCCGGGAGTATGCCGATCCGGCAGCGGCCATGCGTATCCTCAGCATCCCCGGCAAAGTGGTGCTGGAACCGGGCGCGACCTACGAGATTCCGGTCAGCGTCGACACGGCCAGCATCACGCGCGGCTACTGCTTCGAGCTGCTCTACGACTCGCGTGCCCTCGAATACGTAAACACCCGCAACGGGTCCCTCACGGGGGGATGGATCGATCCCATCGTGAATCCGCTCGTGGGCAAGATCATCGTCACGAACGCCGATACCAGCGCCATCACAGGCCAGGGCAGCCTGGCCATCCTCACCTTCAGGGCTTTGCCGTCTGTCACGTCCGGCGCGGCCACCCGCCTCAAATTCGAAACCGCCGACCTGAACGACGGGCTGCTCCTCTGTGAGGAGTCCTCAGGGCTCGGGGAACCGGTGCTTGCCGGCCTCGCCCCGAAGTCGGGCGCCGAGACCGGCGGGACTGTCGTTCGCATCACCGGCGCCAACCTCGGCGATGTCTCGCGGGTCCTGTTCGGGAACGCGGCGTCTCCCTGGCTGCGCAGCGACGCCACCGGCAGCGCCCTCCTGGCCGTGACGCCGTCCGGCGGCGGCGCCGTCGACGTTACGGTGGAAAGCGCTACGGGAACATCCACCCTGGCGCGCGGCTTCACCTACTTCATCCCGCAGGTGCATTTGACCCTGACGCCCGAAGAGACCGTGGCCTCCGGAGACCCCATCGATGTGCCGGTCTGGATTGTGGATCTCAGCGGCGGCCAGGTGAACACGGTGACATTCGATCTGTGCTTTGACCCGGCGGTCTTTACTGCGAAACCGGCCGGGGGCACGCTCGCGACGGCCGAAGAGTCCGCGCTTGCGGCCGGCAAAACCGTGACCGCGGCTCTGGCGGGTCCCGGCATCCTGCGTGTGACCGTTAACGGCGGCGCGTCGGGAAAACGCATCGGGAGCGGCCTGCTCGCAACCTGCCACCTGCTCGCGATCGCTACCGAGGAAGAACCCCTCGGCCTGATCCACCTCTCCAACACCGTGGCCGAAAGCGCGGACGCCAAATCGCTTCCGGCGTCCGCGAGTGTGATGAGCGACTAAGTTCTTGCGACCCACCGCAGGGAGAAGACGGTGGGCGTGTTCCTCCCGGGAGGCCGCGCCCGCCGTCGCCTTATTCGGACGCATCGCGCGAACGCGCATCCGCGTGCGTCACTCGACGACGAACCCTTCTTTCTCCAGCAGCCGCTTCAACTCGCTCTTCCGGGTTCGCTTGAGTACGGCCATATGCTCGGGCGTGGCGGGGTTGAGATACCTGGCCACCCGCTTCCGGTGCCTCAAATCGGCAATCACGAGCGGGTCGTCGGCCTCGAGCACCTGGATCGTCCGCACCCGGACGCGCTTCATCCCGCCGCGCCAGTCTTCCAGGGTGGTCAAGACATTGCGAGGCAAACCGGCGTTCTTGTTGTGGGTGAGGAGAAATTCGATGAACGCGCCGCTGTCTGCGCCCTGCTGAACCGCCCGCGTGAACGTGTCCTTGGTCAAGTGGTACACGGCAACCTGACTTGCGCTGACGCGTTCGCAGAATTGGCCAAGCGGCACCGTAATGAGCGGATCCGCCGCCTGCATATCCACCACGATGTCAAAATTGGGCTGAACCACCAGCTCCGATCTTCTCGACGGGAACAGCGCCTTTGCCGCGGCAACGTCTCCTTCACCCAGCACAATCGCGCCGAGTTGCGTGAGGCGGAACACGCTTTCCCCCTCGCACTCCCCCCGGTCCACCAGGCCGAGCCACAACATCGTTTCTTCCAGCGAACGCGCCAGCCAGCGGCTGGACGAGCCCGTAGCGCTGAGCGATGTGTAATGCCAGAACCCCCCGGTAGAACGAAGCACCGGCTCGTTGCAGTCCTCGTTGCGATGAAGCGCGTGTTCCACGAAACCCATGACCGGATACCACGCGCCCACCGACAGATCGCCGAGCAAGGGCGTGATGGCGAACCGCGATGCCCACTCATTGCTGTGTGCCAGCAACATTTCGCAGAGACGCAGGTGCCGGTCGAGCCGCTCGGCGGCTGCAAGCCCTTCCACGTCGATGGCGCGCAGTTCGTTGTCCACGCGCGCAATCCACCCTACTCCCTGGGCCGCCCACAGGCATACGTTGAGGGACGGTTCGCCGTCTTCCGGGACAACCTCAGAGAGCCTGCGGCGATCTTCGCGAAACAGCTCGCCGTCTCCGCGCAGACGGGCGGGCTTTGCCGCAACGGCCGCCACCAGACGCGACAGGCGATCGCTCAACTCCACGCCCCGCGCGTCCACTGCATCGATCTCGCCCCTGACGGGCTTGAGGCGGCCGACACTCGTGCGTCGCTTCTCCGCATCGCCCCGCCATTGGCGCAATTCCTTGAGCAGGCTCACCACGCGAAGCAGGCGGTCTTCAGCATCGAAGCGGAACAGTTCAAACAGTGCGAAGCCCCGGAAAAGCTCCCAGAGTCCCTGCTCGATGTCGTATTCCGAACCTCCATGGACCATCCGAAGCTGCGCCACCGGCATGATGCCGTCGTCGGACTGCCACACGATATCGAAAAGCTCGCGCGCAATGGGAGAAAATCCCCGGCTCGCCACGTATTCCACCAGCGAATCGGGATGTTGGTAACACCGCTTAAGCAACCGTTCTCCGGCGCTCTTCTTGCCCCCGGGCCGCTCGATGCCCAGTTGTTCCTCCAGACGGCGGAACCCGTGGGAATCCAGGGCCTTGATGCTTTGAAACAGCGACGGCACGTCGCCGTGATTCTCGAGCCCGCTGCAGATCCGCCGGATCGCGTCGGGCGCTTCCGTCACCAGCTTCACCTTGGTGATATCGGTGAAAAACACCCGGTCGTGGATATCGACCAGATACTCGATCTCCTCGATGGGCAGTTCGAGTTTCTTGGCCAGAAATCGCGTGGTCAGGCCGGAGCGGCTGTTTTGAGACAGTTCGCGGGCGATGTGAAACGCGGGACGGCTCATCCCTTCCATATCGACCACGAGACTGGCCCGGTGCCTCATAAAACCCCCGTTTATGGGTATTTTTCCGAAAAATGGTACGAACAATCAGTATAGTACACATTGGCCAGCTTGACAAGAGCGCCCTTCGCCCCGTGTCAAGCCACATTAGAAATGTC
>DDYW01000136.1 GCA_002348185.1 Candidatus Hydrogenedentes bacterium UBA2224
CATCAACATCATCATCCACCAGTACCCCGCATGGACGAAGGCCAGCTACTCGCTGACCGAGATGCTGGAGATGGTGAAAATTCCGCAGGTGGTCTCCATCAAGATGGGCACCCGCGACATGGCGCGCTGGCGGTACGATTATGAGAAGCTAAAGGAAGCGGCGCCGCGCGTCTCCATCATCACCTGCCACGACGAGTTCCTGCTGCCCACGCTGCTGGAAGGGGCGGACGGGGCGCTGGTGGGCTTCGCCGGCTTCGTGCCGGAACTGATCGTGGAGATCACTCACGCGGCACTGTCCGGCGACCTTGCGCGCGCCCGCAAGGCGCAACAGACGGAAGACCCGCTGGCCCGCCTGATCTACGCCTTCGGGGAGCCGTCCGGCGGCGCGCACCAGCGCATGAAAGTGGCGCGCTGGCTGCTGGGCACGTTTCCGTCCCCGGTGTTTCGCCGCCCCGTGCGGCCGCTCTCCGAAGAGGCGGTCCAGCGCCTGCGCGATGGCCTGCACGCCATCGGGATGCAACCGATCAGATAAAGGAGCCATGAATGCATACCTTGCCCATACCTTCCGAACCCTTGCGCGTGGCGCTGATCGGCGCTGGCGCCCGTGCCCAGACGATTTACCAGCCGCTCTGGGAATCCTTGCAGCCCTGGTGCGTGCCCGTCGCGGTGTGCGACCCGGTCGCCGAGAATGGCGAGAAGCTGGCGGCGGCGCTGAGGGTGCCGTATTACGGCGATATCCGCCAATTAGTGAAAGACCGTCCGATGGAAGCGGCGCTTGTGGTGACGCCCGTCCCCTCCCACCATTCGATCTCGGTGTTTCTCTCCTCCCATGGTATCCCCAACCACACCGAAACCACCTGGGCCAGCATGGTCTGCCAGGCCAAGGAGATGATCGCCGTGGCGAGAGACAACAATGTCATTGTGCGGGTGGCGGAGAACTTTTTCCGCATGCCCATCGACCGCTTCGCCCAGACGGTGCGCGATCACGGCTACCTGGGCCGCATCGGCCGCATCGTCAGCTATGCCGATCACACCGGCTACCACAACAACTCCCGCTGGATCGCCTTCGCGCAATGCCATCCACAGTGGGTGCAGAGCATCGACCACGACATGGCGCATCCGGCGTTCTACTCCATGCCCCAGCGCCGGCATGAGAAGGAGACGCTCAAAGCGCGATTCTTCCACTTCTCTAACGACCTGTTCGTCATGGACGTGGGAAGCGGGCACGTGAAAGGGCACCTGGGGCGGCACCCGCGGCCGGGTTATACCGAGTGGCAGGGCGAGCGCGGTACGCTGGTGCACCGAGCGAGCGTCTCCGCCGGCTGGGGCGGCGAAGTGACGGAGTTGCGCTATGTCTCTGACGAGAAGCTCGCGCCGGCGCAGGAGGCCGCCGGCCGGCTCGGGGGCGGCGGGGTGGCCGATGTCATCACCCCGGTGAGCCATGACACCACCGGCGATGTGTGGACCGGCATGCACGCCGAGACCCCGAGCGTGTGCATAGCGTATGTCAGCCCGCTTATGTCGCATGCCAAGATGGGCAAGGTGAATTCACGCGACTGGTATGGTATGGCGGTGATGGATCACGTAGTCGACTTCGTCCTCGCCGTGCGCAGCCTGTGTGAGAGCGAATTTACTGACGAGGATGCGCTGATGTCCGACATGATGGAGATCGGCGCACATGAGAGCACTTTGCACGAAGGGCGCCGCATCCGCCTTCCGCTCGAAGGCGATCTCGAGAGCGACGCTATCGAACGGGAGAAACAACGCCGGCAGTTCGGTGTCGATCCGTTGGATGTGGACGCCATGCTGTCGGTGAGCTTCCCGCGACCATAGCAGTCCGAATTTGAGTGGTATGTCAATGGGTCTGATTCGTCCCGGCATGACAGAGGTAGCATCATGAACCACGAAACGACGCTGGCCTGGGTGCTGGCCGCATATCCCGAACGCGTTGATGCGCTATTGCGCGCACTCGATCTGGAGCGTGACGGCCTGCAGGTTGTGCAAGCAGCCGCGGCGAGAGGGGACACAGCCGGCGCGTGCCGGGCGCTGCTGGACTATTACCGCACCGGCGAGTCTGGCAAGTGGCTGCGCGAGCGGGAGGTTCACCATGGGAATCGCGGCGGCGAGGCGGACCTGTTGCTGGCCGATATCTATACCGATATGGGGCGGCAGTATCGCATCCCGCGCACGCCGCAGGGCCGCATTAATTGGGCCGAGGAAGCCATCGATTCCGACCGGGGCTGGCTGTGGAACTTCAACCGCCATGAACACCTGCCCACGGTCTTGCTGGCCTATCAACAGACCGGCGAGACGCGATACATCCAATGGCTCGATGAGCATATCCGCGACTGGGTGATCGGCAGCCTGCCCTATCCCGCTCAGGACACGATTGACGCCCGGTGGCGCGGGTTGGAGACCGCGCTCCGGATCAGTTGCGGGTGGTCGGTTATTTTCTTCAAGCTCCAGCATGATAGCCTCTTCAGCGATGCAACCCGCTTGCTGATGCTGACGAGCCTGCCGGAGCACGCACATTACCTGCGGCATTTCCACAAGGGCGGCGGCAACTGGATCACCACCGAGCTGGCGGCGCTGGGCCTGCTCGCCGCGGCGTGGCCGGAATTCCGGGAGGCGGCGGAGTGGCAGACCTACTGTGAGGAGACGTTGCTCCAGTCGATGCCGGGGCAAGTCTATCCGGACGGCGTCCAGGGGGAACTGACGAGCATGTATCACGGGGCCGCCCTGGGGGCGTTTGAACAGTATGCCGCCCTGTGCCGTGATGCAGGCCTCTCCCTGCCGCCGGGCTACCGGGACTGGCTGGAAAAGATGTGGAACTACCTGGCGTATGCCATGCTGCCGGACGGATGCTCTCCGCAGAACAACGACTCGGACCACGGCAGTTGCCGAAATGGTGTGATCCAGGCTGCGGAAGCGTATGGGAGACCGGACTGGCGCTATATCGCCACCAATGGCGCACAAGGAGAGAAACCGAAACGGGGGCCTTCGCTGATCTTTCCCTGGGCCGGGCAGGTCATTGTGCGCAGCGGCTGGGATGCGGAAGCTCTCTGGGCGTTCTTCGACATCGGGCCGCAGGGCTTCGGACATTCCCACTGCGACAAGCTCCACCTGTCGGTGCACGCGCACGGTCGCGATCTGCTGATTGATCCCGGGCGGTTCACCTATGCCTTTGAGAGTGAGGATGGGCGCTTTCAGGGGAAGTATGCGGGGCTGTCGGTGGCGCACAACGTGATATTGATTGACGACCGCGGCCAGGCGATGGGGCCGGGCGGGGTGGACAAGCCGGTGTCCGAGGAGGATTATCTGATCACGCCGGAGTTGACCTTTGCGCGGGGCACCTGCGACGCGTTCTTCGAGGAGATCTATTCCGGCCGCCTGGCGGGTGAAGCCGCGCATACGCGGGCGGTGGTTGTCCTGGGAGATGAGATCATCGTGGTGGCGGACCGCATTGAGACCGACCGGCCGCGCAAGCTGGACGCGCTCTGGCACTGGCACCCGCATTGCACGGTCGAGATTGACGGCGAGACCGCGCGCTCGGTCGATCCGGGCGTCGGGAACCTGCGGATTGCGCCGGTGGCCGGGTTCGACTGGGCGGTGGAGACTGTCACAGGCCAGGAGCCGGCGGGCATGCACGGGACCATGCAGGGCTGGTACGCCCACGGCTACAACAACTGGGAGCCGAGTCCGGCATCAATCTATACGGCCCGCATCGAGCGCACATCGACCTTCGCCTGGCTGCTGCTGCCGGCACATGGGGAGGTGCCGGCCATTCAAGGTGAGATTATTGAGAATGGCGATGCGGCGCTCACCCTGCGCATCGTCATGCCCGGGGAACAAACGCTAATCGTTCACATCCCCTGGCAGAACGACAAGCCCACGGTGCAAGCGTATGGAGGGATGTTTGGTGGCGAATAGTCCTTCGACGACAGGTAATCTCAGCGCAGACATCCGCCAGGCGGCGGAACGCCTCGCGCCGGTCTGGCCCTCGCCGTTCGAGATCGACGCGCGCGCCCGCGAGGCGGCCGACGCGGCGGTGGACGGCGTGCTGATGTCGCCGTTCGATAGCACGGCGCGATGGTCGCTGGGACGGAAAGGGATCGATTGGGCCGGTCAGCCCGGTATCGGGGTGCTCGGCCGGATGGTGTTTATCAGGGAGCTCGCGGCCGCCTGCCATGTCCTGCACGACGAGTGCTATGCCGAAGCGGCCCGTGACTATATGGACGACTGGATGACGTTCTGGACGTCGGATCAGGCCGTGGGCAAAGTTGAATATGACAGTTCCTTGAGCCTGTGCTGCCGCAACGCCGTGTGGGCCTCCAGCTTGCACTTGCTGCTCGACAGTGCCGCGTTTGACGACGCCTTCGTAACGCGCGTGGTCGCCTTCGTCGATGAGCAGTTCGAATGGCTGCGTCGCCACCTCTCCACCACGATCAACTGGCGCATCTTCGAGGCCAACGCGCTGCTGCAGGGGAGCCTGTACCTGGCTTTTCTCGACAAGGCGGCCGATTGGCGGCACTTTGGCGTCAGCGTGCTCAACGACGGCTGGCACCGCCAGTTCCTGCCCGACGGCGTCCACGAGGAGCGCAACCCGGTGTACCACTGCGGGATGACGGGCACCTATCACGGCCTGCTGCGATTGGCTCGCCAGTTCCCGGAGCTGGGCCTGAGCATGACGGTGGAGCGCATGGTCCCGTCCTTCGACTTCCTGCTGGCCTGCACGAAACCCAATGGCTACATCTGCGGGCTGAACGATTCCCAGTCGGCCTATACCGGCCACCGGCGAGACGGGGTGCACACCGAGGGGCAGATCGGCATGGACGGCGAGAGGATCTGGCAGGACTGGCGCGGCGCGTTCGACCTGCCGCCCGCGTATCCCGCCACCAGCCAGGTCTTCCCGGACGCCGGACTGGCCTTCCTGCGCACCGGCTGGGACGAAGATGCCGCCTGGATGAGCTTCGATGGCAGCGGCTGGGGCGGCGGACATTGCCATCTCGCCCGCAACGCTATCCAGTTGCACGCCTACCGGCAGAGCATGGTGGTGGACTCCAACGGGTGCTACAACTCCGACCAGTGGCGGTACCTGCGCTCCACCCGCGCGCACAGTACCTGCAACCTGAACGGCCTGAATCAATCGACCACAAACCCCAGCCGTCTGCAGACGCATCACGCGCCCGGCTACGACGCCGTGTTCAGCGTCTATGAGGGCGGCTACTGGGATATCGAACACAATTGGGACGTCACCCACGCGGGGCAGGGCATCTGGGCCCAGCACGCGCGCCTGCTCTTCCGGGTGCAGGACCGCTTCGCCTTCGTGGCCGACAGTATGTTCCGCCTGCCGCATCAGCCGGACGATCCTGAAGCGGACCGCCCGAGCTTCGAATGCGTCTGGCAACTGGCGCCGGAAGCGAAGATCGCCCTGCAGCCGGACCGCGACCGCGCCGTGGCGCAATGGCGGGATGCCGGATTGTTGCTGCTGACGCCCATCCGGCCCGAGGGCTCGCGCTTCGAGACCTATTGCGGCGCGACCGACCCGCTGCGCGGCTACGTCGGCATCGAGAAACCCGCGCCGCAACTTGTCCTCACCACCCCGCGCATGGACCGCCGGCACGATTACTATGTCTCCCTCCTGGTGCCGTATGGCGGCACAGTGGCGCCGGAGGTGACGATGGAGGCAAAGTCGCCCATGGGCCAGACCGGTTACGTGCGCCTGCGCTGGGCCGACGGCACGGCCGATGAGGTGCACTGGGGGTGCAACTTCGGCCTGATGCTGGGGCAGCAAGCGGACTTCGAGACCGATTCGTCCCTGGTGCACTTGCGCAAAAATGCCGCCGGACAGGTGACCGGTGGGTGCTGCGTGCATGGCACCTACCTGGCGCCGTGGAGTCCGGTGACGCGGCGGCAACCGGAGACGTTTACGTTCTCATGCGAGACGACACCGGAGGAACGATGACCATACTTGTCTCCAGCATACATCTTTGCGACCTGTGTGGTGTCTTACCACATTAATATACCGAATGCCAACACGAAAGGAATGGCTAATGGTTTCAACCTCTCCAATTCTGACTCTGCTGCTGGCTGCGCTGCTGCTGGTCATCGCCACGACAGCGGCTGTCGCCCAGCGTGGCGTGACCCTGGCCGAGAAAGGCCAGGCGCAGTGTGTGATTGTCGTGCCACCCGACTGGATGGACGACCGTGAACTGCCCGCGGGGTTGCCCCCGGCAGCTAAACAACGGCTGCAGGATCGCCAGCGTCTTCTTCGCGAATCGGTACAGGACCTGGCACTGTACCTGGGGAAAATGAGCGCCACCAAAGTCGAGGTCGTCACGGCACGGCCTGAACGCGACCGGCGCGTGCCCATCGCTATCGGTGCAGCCGCCCAGGCGGTGTTCGGCCCGGTGGGCATCTCGAAAGCCGGCCTGTATGGATTTCGCGTCGTGGTCGACGCCCGTCGCGGCGTTGGGCTCTACGGCGAATCGGAGGTGGGAACGAGCTACGCGATTTACGAACTGCTGCACCGACTGGGGTGCCGCTGGTACATGCCCACGGACATCGGCGAGGTGGTGCCCACGCGGCCGACGCTGACCGTGCCGGTGATGGACGAGAAGCTGGCGCCCGCCACGGAAACCCGCGGCATGTGGCATGGCGGCCCCGATTTCCTGCGGCGCAATCGGCTGGGTGAATACGGCAACGAGATCTGGCTGTCCCGGGGTGATGGCTCCTTCGAGCGCTTCTTCGACGCGAAAGACTTGCAGGCCAATCCGGAGTGGCGTTCGCTGCAAGCGGACGGCAAACCGCATCCCTGGGCTATCCGCCCGACCCACCCAGGGGTGGCCGCCTATGTCGCCGGGAAAATCAACGCGCAGCTCAAGACGATCTACGAGCCGATGCGCCAGGTGGGGCTGCGGCCAGCGTTCCAGATCACGCCGAACGATGGCCAGGTGCCCACCGAAGACCCTGTGGAACTGCCATTTGATCCCACCCCGCGCGTCTGGGAGCCGGCGGCGGGCCGCTGGTCGGTGACGGACCGCTGCATGGTATTGATCGGCCGGATTGCGGAACAGGTGCGCGCGCAGTACCCGGACGTCCATTTTGCGGATTATGCCTACGTGAATAAAAGTTATCCGCCCGCCCGGCAACCCGTGCCCAAAGACTTCCAGATCGTCATGGCACCGATCGATTTCAACCGGCATCACCCGATGACCTGGCCGGATCACCCCAACGAATACTGGCTGCGCGACATGGTGGAGGGGTGGGGAAAAACGGGCGCGGCATTGGGCGCCTACTGGTACGGCATCAACCTGGCCGAGATCAGCGCGCCTTGTCCATTCATCACCAAGTGGGGCACGGACATCGCCATCCTGTTGGACAACAACTTGCAGCATTGGAATCCGGAGACGATGAACGGCTGGGAGTCCATGCTGCCGGGGTACTACATTGCCCTCCGCATGACGTTCTACCCACAGGAGAAGCCGGAGCAGATTCTCCAGGACCTGTGGACCAATTACTATGGCGAGGCTGCCGAGCCGATGGCCCGCTACTGGACAGAGATCGACCAGGCCTACCTCAATGCGCGTGAATACGCCGGCAGTCCCTACGGCTACCTGAAGATTTTCACACCCGAGGTGATGACGGCGGCGCGCGCCAATATTGATGAGGCGCTGGCGAAATGCCAGACCGTCGCGGAGTACCGGCGGGTGCTGCTGATTGACGAATCGTTCGGCCTGTTCGAATGGTACATGAAGATGCGCACCGACTGGGCGGAAGGGAAAGTGGCCGACCTGCAAGCGGATTACGAGACCTGGCGCCACGGCATCCGCGCGATGCAGCGCAAGTATGGCGTGCTCGGGCGATTTGCGCGGGAAGGCAATACCAGTTGGGGCATGGTGCATGTGCAGGGACGGCACGGGAACCCGGCGTGGAGCGACAGCATGTATAGCGTCGGCTACAAGGACGGCTCCCGCATGGAGCGGGAATACGCGCGCGTCGGCGCGCCGATGCTGACGTGGAAATGGCAATACAACCCCGGCCCAGAGGCCGATGCCCTGCCCTGGACCGCTCCGGATTTCAACGACAAGGACTGGCGAACAATGCACGTCGTGCGCGACACCTGGTCATCGATCGGCCATCATCTCACGGTGAGCGATGAGGCCTCAGGACGCTCCGGACGCATGGCATACCGGACCACGCAAAAAATGTCCGCCGTGCCCGCGGGAAAGAAGGTTTACCTCTGGCTTGGCTCGACCGACGGTCGCGCCAAGGTATACGTCAATGGGACGCTAATCCGCTTCAGCGCGGACCGCGAGGTATTCTCCGGCTATTGCCGTCCCGCGCAATTCGACATCACGGATGCCCTGCGCGCCGGTGACAATCAGTTCACCATCCTGACTGACCGATACCACCTCAATGAGTTGGGCACCGGCGGCCTGCTTGGGCCGGTTATTATATATCGGGAGAAATAATCCGGAGAGGAACACAGGCCTCGCGCGAGCACTACGGATACAGTTCGTCCCTGCTGTACCCCAGTGTCACGGCCTGGGAGCAGAATGACTCGTTTCTGATGCGCCTCCACATGGCTGCCGTCGAAACGACGGCAGCCATGTGAGCCCACCGAGCACGAAGCAGTAGAGACTCCACGAGCGGTCAACCGAACTGAAACCGGGAGAGAGGATCACCACGATGCACAACGCGATTTCCCCTATGGGCTCCGCAGCGATGTTTGCGGAACTCGAGGCCATCTGGACACGGGCGGCGACGGCCTGGATGGCAACGCATTTTTCTGCCGCGCGCAGTGAATACGGCCAGGTCCTCACGATGGCGGAGATTCCACCACAGTATCAGAGTTATGCGCGTCTACGCATAGCCCAGAGTTACCAGGCGGAAGGGAATACCGCCACGGCTAAGGCCGCGTATGCTCTCATCGCCGCCGACACTGCCTGTCCTGAGGTGCACCGGTCTGAAGCCGCCGAGTGCATCAGGGAGATCGACCGCCAGGCACAGGGGCTGCCGGCGCGCGATGCCGCCGCCTCCCGGACGAAGATCGCCCCGGTCGCTCCCGCGCGGGAATTCTTTGTGGCTCCGGATGGCAGCGATGCGCATCCCGGCACGGCAGCACAGCCCTTCGCCACGTTGAATAAGGCCCGCGACGCAGTGCGTGCCTTGAAGGCGAACGGCCTGCCGGCGGGCGGTGTGGCGATCACCATGAAGCGAGGCGAATACCCGGTGAGGGAGACGCTGGCCCTCATGTCGGAAGACAGCGGCACGCCGGAGTCACCCATTATCTACCGCTCGGAAACGATAGGCGCGTCGACACTCTATGGCGGCGTGCGCCTCTCCGGCTTCACCCCGGTGGTCGACCCTGCGGTGCTGGCGCGCCTGCCGGAAGAAGCACGCGGCCATATCTGTCAATGCGATTTGCGATCACTAGGCATTACCGACTACGGCGAGCTAAAAGTACGCGGTTTCGGCCTGCAGAGGACTCCTCCGCCGACGCTCGAACTCTATTGCAACGGTCAGCCGCAGATCCTGGCGCGCTGGCCGAACGAGGGATTCGTCGGCATCGACCGGCTGGTCGCTCCCGGCAACGCAGAGACGGGCGAACCGTCCGTCATCGGTTACCTCGGCGGCCGACCCGAGCGCTGGACCCGTGCGGAGGAGCCCTGGCTCTTCGGCTACTTCAAATACCTCTGGGCGGATTCCAGCATCAAAGTCGGCGCCATCGACACTGCGGCGAAGACGCTCACCACCGCCGAACCGTATGACTACTCCGGCGGCATGGATACCGGCCAGGGGATCATCTACTACGCCTACAACCTGCTGGAGGAACTCGACCAGCCCGGCGAGTGGTATCTCAACCGCGAAACAGGCATCCTCTATTTCTGGCCACCGGTCGATCCGGCGGCCGCCACCATCGAGATCGGCATGTGGGCGGCACCCATGCTCACGATGACCGGCGTCTCACACGTGCGTGTCGAAAGCCTGGTCTTCGATCTCGCACGCGAGAATGGCCTGATCCTGACGGATTGCGAGCATTGCCTCATCGCCGGCTGCACCATCAGCCGCTTTGCCGGCAACGGCATCACCGTCAACGGCGGGCACGGGAACGGCCTCTATGGTTGTGACGTCCACACCGTCGGGCGCCGAGCGGCGGAGGTGCTGGGCGGCGAACGGGAGAGCCTTACGCCCGGCGGGCACTTCGTCGAGAACTGCCGCCTCTACAACTATGGGCGCATCGACCGCACTTATACCCCGGCCATCCAGCTCGAAGGCGTGGGCAACCGTGTGGCGCACAATCTGATGTACGACGGCCCGAGCAGCGTCATGCGCATCGAAGGCAATGACCACGTGATCGAATACAACGAGGTGCACAGCGTCGTGCGCGAGTCGGACGATCAGGGAGCGATTGACATCTTTCTCAATCCGACGTATCGCGGGCTGATCTTCCGCCATAACTACTTCCACGACAACGGCAAGACCGGTGCGGAGCATGGCGTGCATGGGCAGGCGGCCATCCGCCTTGACGATGCCATCAGCGGCGTGCAGATATACGGCAACGTCTTCGTCCGTAGCTCGAACGGCAACTTCGGTGCCGTGCAGATGAACAGCGGGCGCGACAACGTCATCGACAACAATATCTTCGCCGACTGCCACTGGGGCATCAGCGGCGGGTGGTACCCGGGGAATTCCGTCTGGCAAGGCATCCGCAACGATGATGCGCCTGCGGATTTCTACACAACGCCGCTCTATCGGTCCCGCTACCCCGCCATCGCGTGGATGATGGAGGCGCCCGGATGCAATTTCCTCTGGCGCAATATCTTTTTCAACTGCGGCGCCGAACGCAAGCCCCACGGCAGCGACGTCGATGCCCTGGCGAACGGCGTGTATCGCCACACCGACCCGGGCTTCGCCGATGCCGCGGGCGACAACTATACACTGGCACCGGACACATCGCCCATCACGAGGCTCGGTTTCCGGCCTATCCCCTTCGAGGACATCGGACTGTACGCGGACGCCTGCCGCGCGAGCTGGCCGGTACAGACCACGCCTGTTGCTATCCCCGACTGGCGACAAAACGTGACGTGCATCCGCCCGGACATCCGCGGCGATGCCGAGATATCATCCACCTGGCATGTCTTCGCCCCGCTGCCCCCGGCCTTTCCACCACCAACAGGTGAGCAGTTGCTCGGGATACCGGCCAGCCTGATCGTCAACGGCCAATCGCTCACGCCCGTCCCGGTGGTCGTAGAAGACGGCCGGCTCGACCTGGCCGAATTGCTGCACGGCACAGCCCCCGAGAAAGAGGCCTGGCTCTACATTCCTTTCACCACCTGTGCCGGCGGCGAGACCACGCTGGGCCTCGGGGCGGACTGGTGGCTGCAGGCGTGGGTCGACGGCGCACGCATCTGCGATACGCTGCCGGACGGCAACGGCGCCTATCCCCCCACTGGCATGGACCACCTTGTCACGCTATCGCTCGCGCCGGGAGCGCATCTCCTTGTCGTGCGGTTTATCAGCGGATCGAACTCATCGCAGTTCGCCGTTGCCGGACCGGCAGCCATTGTCCGGCTGTGGGATGAGGAACACTGGTGGACGGTAGCGCAGGGCGGCTGCGCCGCAACCAAACATAAAACCGTGCTTGTTGGCGAGAAATCGCGTATTAGTAATGCAGGGGGTGACCCAACTTGATGCCAGGGGAACATGAGTTACAACCGGGCGGCGAATCAAAATCGTTGAAAGTGACCGTTGAGGCGGAAGAGACCGCCTTCACCGACCGCTACTCGAACAGCGGCGCCGGGCCGATGTGGTGCTACAACAATACCTGCCCAGCCACTCGACCTGCTGCTGGAATTCTGACGGGAGACACGATATGACGGCAACGATGGGCATCGGCACGCGCCGGCCAGCCGAACTCACCATCACCACCGATCCAGTGAGCGGCGCCACGGTGCGCCAGTTGACAAACTACCGGGCGCACAGCAACCACTCGTACTTCACCTACCCCTGCTGGTATGACCAGGGGCGCAAGCTGGTAATCGCTTCGGATCGGGAGAACCGCATCAACCTGTTCGGCGTGGA
>DDYW01000182.1 GCA_002348185.1 Candidatus Hydrogenedentes bacterium UBA2224
GGGACGCGTGACGGCGCCCCGGGAACCGGTCCCCCAAGCCATTGCGCCCTGAAGGGGCAAACTGAGCTCCATTCTCACGCGTGTTTTTCATCAGATTCTCATCTCAGGAGATCATGGACGGCGATTCCCGATCCCGATGACGATCCCGATTTCGATATGGAAGAGGACCTGAGAACCCCGTTGAAGGATGGCTTGTTTCGTGTCTTCTCTGGTCTCGGGATGCCCCTTCAGGGCGTAGCTATTTGGCGATATTGATCCCAGGGCGTTGCCCTGGGCTATTCTCGCCCGCCCTTTCAGGGCAGCCCGGAGGGGCAAGCGGGAATCGTTCTTAGGATTTCCCAATGACCCTGCGAGCGAAATTCCGGAGGACAAGACAAAGAACGGGGCATCTTGTAGCGCAGGCGTCTCGCCTGCATCCGGATCGGCCCCCAGAAGACAAGAATGACCCCGCGAGCGAAGCTCCGGAGGAGAAGATGGAGAACGGGNNACAACGTGTCCCCGTTCGAATAACCGCCGGGGGCGGCGAACCCGCACCCGAGCGCCTGCATCCGGATCATCCCTGCAAAACAACAACCGAGGCAGGATGCCTCCGCTACAAGATACAGGCGAGACGCCTGCGCTACGTCCATTCCGTCCACTGTCCACGGGCCGGCCACGGATTCATCGCCTCCCGGGTCTCGCGGGGCGCTCGGGCGGTACGCCCATCCGAATCGCGCCCGGGTGTTCGTCTGGTTTTTGCCTTTGCACGAGGTATCTGCGACAATGTCTCGAAAAACCGCATGAGGAAGGGGAGACCTGCCATGAAATCGTTGCGCGCGTATTCGCTGGTGCTTGCTGCCGTGGTCTTGCTGGCGTTTGTGGGGGTGTCGCAGGCGGAAGAGGCCGTGTTCCGCATCGGGATGATCGGACTGGACACGTCGCACGTGCCGGCGTTTACCAAGACCTTCAACGATCCGGGCGCGCCGGACCATATCCAGGGGTTCAAGGTGGTCGCCGCGTTTAAAGGCGGTAGCAGCGACATCGAATCCAGCGCGAGCCGTGTGGACGGATACACCGAGCAGATTCGCGACACGTACGGCGTGAAGATTGTCGATACCATCGAAGAGCTGTGCACGCTCGTGGACGGGGTGATGCTCGAGAGCGTGGATGGGCGCCCGCACCTCGAACAGGCGCGGCCGGTCATTCAAGCGGGCCTTCCCCTCTACATCGATAAGCCGGTCGCCGGCTCGCTGGCCGATGCCATCGAGATTTACCGGCTCGCCAGGGAGCACAACGTGCCCTGCTGGAGTTCCTCATCGTACCGCTACTATCCCGGCCTGGTGGAGATGATGCAGAAGGATTTCGGCGAGCTGCGCGGCGCCATTTCGTACGGTCCCGCCACTACGGAAGAGCATCATCCGGACTTGTTCTGGTATGGCGTCCACGCCACCGAAGCACTGTTCACCGTGATGGGACCCGGCGTGCAGACCGTGGTGCGTACCCACACCGAGAATACCGATGTGGTCACCGGCGTCTGGGAAGGCGGCAAGGTGGGCACCCTGCGCGGGCTCCGCAACCAGGCGACGCCGAACCAGGTCATCATCTTCGGCACGAAGGACGTCGTGCTCCAGGGATCCGGAAGCGGATACGGGCCGATGCTGGTCGAGGTGGCGAAGTTCTTCAAGACGCGCGAAGTGCCGGTTTCTCCGCGTGAGACCATCGAGATCTTCGCGTTTATGGAAGCCGCCGACGAGAGCAAACGCCAGGGCGGCGTCCCCGTCAGCATTGCCGACGTGCTCGAGAAGGCTTCCGGCGGAAAGCCGCTTCCGTACGATGTGCCCGCCCCGGCGCCGGCGAACGAGGGTTCCTGAGCCAGCCCGTGCGGCAGCCGGGGCTACGGGTGTTGCGCGCGCCGTAACCAGCGCCGCACGAAGCCTCTCTTTTTCAGGCGATCGAGCAGCACCGCGCCCAGGATCACGAAGCCGAGCACGACATTTTGCGTGTAACTTTCGACGTTGGTCAGGTTCATGCCGTTTTGTATGACGGCGATGATGAACGCGCCGATCAGGGTGCCGGGAATGCGGCCCTCGCCTCCGGACAGGCTGGTGCCGCCCACGACCGCCGCCGCCACGATGTAGAGTTCGTACATCGGCGCGTACGTGCCCGCGCCGCCTTTCAATTGCGACGCCATCACGATCCCGCCCAGGCCGGCCAGGGCGCCCGTGGCGGTGTAGACGAACATCAGCACGCGCCGGTTGGGGATGCCCGAGAGCCGGGCGGATTCGGGATTGCCCCCCACGGCGTAAATGTGCCGGCCTAGACGCGTCTTGCTCATGAGCACCCAGGCCAGCGCATAGATCACGAGCATCAGGGCCACCGCCGCCGGGATGCCCAGACCGATGCTGCCCCGGCCCAGCCACGTGAACCGCTCGGGAAACTCGTAGATCGGCCGCCCTTCCGAGAGGATGTAGGCGAATCCCCGCGCTACGAGCATGATGGCCAGCGTCGCGATGAAGGGGGGGAGCTCGAACCGCGTGATCATCAGGCCCGAGAAGGACCCGAAACTGGCACAGACCGCGATGCCGCCCAGCGCTGCAGCCATCAGCGTCGCCGTCGAGGCGTCCACCCCCCCGTTGCGGCGAACCAGCCACGCCGTGACCACCGTGGACAGCGCGATCAGGCTGCCTACCGAAAGGTCTATGCCTCCCGTGATGATCACCATGGTCATGCCGGCCGCCACGATCGCCATCACCGCGATCTGGTTTGCCACATTCAGTAGATTGTCTGTCTTCAGAAACGTCGGCCAGGTGTGGCTGGGCGGCGCCACGAGGGGAACCTCTTCGAGGCCGGGGAGGCTCCCCTGGATCCGCGCAATCGTGGCGTGGGCCTCGCTGGTCGTGAAAATGCGCGCCGGTGTTTTCCCTTCCGCCAGGAGCGTTTCAAAGACGGCGCGCACGTCGCGGGGGCTTCCGGCCGCTACGATCACCTCGAGGTCTCGTTGCTCAAGCAGGCGGGCCAGCCGTTGCGTGAACGCCGCGTCGGCTTCCGTATCGCCTGCCGCGGCAACCACCGGCCCCGTCAGCGTGTCCGCCAACCGGGCCGCGATGGCTTCAGCCGCGTCCGCGCCTTCCGGATACGTCTCCGTCAGCGTCGCGACGGAGAAGTACGCGCACAGCAGCACCAGGATAAACAACATCCCGTAATTCGAGACCAGGCGAGACCATGTCGCACTCGATAGACGCACCCTATCCCCCAATCGCATCCGGCTTGACTGCGGTTGACCTCATTCGATGTCGCGAAGCCGGGCTATTCCTCCGGACTCTCCTTTGTGAACAAGGCGCAGGGAATCAGTATCTCGTCGGGAATCTCCTCGCCGGCCATATACTTCGCGATGACCTCGATGGTTTTCCGGCCGATCTCGTCCGGCTTCTGGATCACGTCGGCGTGGATCTTGCCCGCTTTGATGGCCTGGCGCGCCTCGGGAACCGCGTCGAACCCGACGATCTTGACCGAGCCCTCCCGGTTCGCTTTTTCGACCGCGGCCAGGGCGCCCAGAGCGGAATCGTCGTTGATCCCGAAGATGCCGTCGAGGTCCGCGTGCGCCTGCAGGATGTCTTCCGCGGCCTTGAACGCCTTGTCCTTCACACCGCCGCCCGGCAGCACCGCGACAATCTCGACCTCGGGCGTGCCGGCCAGCGCTTCCCGGAATCCCTGAGTGCGCATGAGCACCGACTCGACCTCGGGATTGTCGATGATGGCCACCTGCCCGGAACCGCCGATGGCTTCCCGCAACGCCCGCGCCGCGAGGCGCCCGCCTTCGAGGTTGTCCGTGGCGACATGGCACTTCACGTCCACCCCTTCGGCCAGGCACTTGATGTCCGCCGTGAACACGGGGATCCCGGCGACGTTGGCGGCGTGTACGGACGTGCCGATGGACGTCGAGTCCGCCGGGCACACGATAATGGCGTCGACCTTGCGGACGATGAAATCGGCGATCTGGTCTTTCTGACGGGCCACGTCGAATTCACCCGTCGAAACCAGCAGTTCAAACCCCTGCGCCTCGGCTTCCGCGCGCATCGCGGCCTCGAGGTCCTGGTAGAAGGGGTGCGTGCGCGTCAGCAACGCCACACCGAGTGTCGCTTCGCCTGCCGCCGGTGCTCCTGTCTGCGGGCTTTCCAGGTTTTGCGGTGCTTGTGATGCGGTGTCCGGGCCACCGCAGCCCGCGAGCGCTGTCAGAACCAACACCGCCACGGTCAAAACGTGCGTTTTCATCGCATTCCTTCCTTTGGAATTGGTGTCCCATCGGCACATCCCCCGGTGCGAAACCGCACCGTAGCTCGTCCTGACGAGACACCATCTTACTATCCTCCGGGGGCACTGGCAACGCCAAACGGGCACGTTCCCGCCGGAGATCGCGGGCGCGGCCGGTCCATCTCAAGCCCGATGCGGGCATGCCATGGCCCTGGGGACCGTTTCCTGCTACACTGGAGGCATGGAGAGTCGCGTACGCACGTTTCGGACACATGGCGAAGCCGAACGGGCAGATCGGGCCTGGTACCGGGCGTTGACGCCGCAACAACGGCTTGATCTGCTGCTTGAACTGGTTGAAAGGGGCAACCATGGCACTGCATCCCGACTTGCGCGCGTTTATCGAATTGTTAAACTCCCACGGCGTTGAATACGTCGTCGTGGGCGCGCATGCCATGGCCTACCATGGTTGCCCGCGCTACACGGGCGACATCGATCTCTTTCTGCGGGTATCCGGCGAGAATGCCACACGCATGGAACGGGCCATCCGCGCGTTCGGGTTCGCGGACACCGGACTGACCGCGAAGGACTTCTCCGAGGCCCATCAGGTCATCCAGCTCGGGTTTCCGCCCAACCGCATCGATCTGCTCACCTCGCTGACCGGCGTGACGTTTGACGACGCATGGGCCGAAGCCGTCAGCGCGGAGCTCGAAGTGTTGCCCGTCCGGATGCTGAGCCGCGAACACCTGATTGCGAACAAGAAGGCGCTCGGCAGAGCCAAAGACCTTGCCGATCTCGAATGGCTGGAAGGCCAATAGGGCGGGCGGACGTCCGGCGGGATGCACTTCGTACAGACAAAACCGGCGGCCGCGGGAGCTCCCCGCGGCCGCCATTGTCATGCCGCACGAATTCTCAACGATCCTACGGGTTGTACGGGTCATTTGCATACGCCAGGAAATTCATCATCGCCACCCAGGACGCGCAGATGGGGAATTCGCCCGGATAACGGACAAACTCCACGTGCCCATCCATATACAGGATGTTGCCGCCGCCAGGCAGGTGATTGAACGACGGGGAACCGGCGATCGGGTCCGTGGGCCACACCGACACGTCCCACATGACCACCAGTTCACTCTGCGCCAGCGTGCTCGAGGACGGGTTATTGATGTCAGTGATGAAGAACCGTTCGATGCCTTCGCGGAGACGGTAGATGGTCTGCCCGTCGAGAAGACTGATGTCGTTCTCGTGAACGCTCGCCCACAGGGGGTCGTCCTGCGGCAGCGTCGAGCCGGGCGGCAGGTTGTTTACCGTCAGGCCTGTGGCAACACCTTGCAGAAACACCAGGCTGCTCACCATCGGGTTGAAGTTGACGTCGTTCAGCATGTCCAGGTCCGGCAGATAATGCTTGGGCTGAACGGCCCAGCCGAAATACTGGTACGAAATGTCCCAGAACCGGCAGGGTTCAATTTGGTTGGTGCCGCTGTAGACGCCGAAGTAGTTCTCAAAATCCCCATCCTGCGGATCCGACGGGCATTTGGCGATGTTCACGTCGGTCCAGTATTCCGGGTACAAGGCCGGCCCGTCCGGGAACACGTGGTTCTGGTTGATAAACGGTGCGGCGTCCATGCAGCTTCCCGCATGCTTGCGTTCCATGGGGGGCCATTTCTCTCCCGGGGATTCGTTGGCATACATCTTGTAAATGAGGCCAAACTGCTTCAGGTTATTGGCGCAGCTGGCGCGTCGCGCCGCTTCGCGCGCGCGCGACAGGGCAGGGAGCAGGATCGCCGCCAGAATGCCGATGATCGCGATGACGACGAGCAGCTCGATCAGGGTGAATCCGTACCTCTTCATGAACGCTCTCCTTTTCCTGAACAACACAGACGCATTGCACGCCCATGCGACGGCACACCCGTCGGAGGAAAGGCCGCGTTTCAGGGATGGCGTTGCCCGGGAAGATTCCTGGCATCCTTGTGAACTATGCGCCAGGGAGAAAAGCAGCGCGCATCGCCCCGGCCTTGAGCCGGCTGCAACCGCGATAACGCATGAAACCGGACCATAATCCCAAGGCCCGTTGCGTGCGCGCCGCCCTTCAACTCCCGTACGCTCACCCACGCAGCCCGATCTCCCTGCATGGGCTTTCACCGCCTCAATTTTACGACGAAAGGTCGAGTTTGTCCACCCGTTTTATGGACATTCGAGGTTTATATGCCAACGGGTGGGTATATTCGCAGAATTCACAATTTAACTGAAGCCCAGACGATAGCCTAACATCATTTTGAGTAAGCACTTAGCTGCATTACCGCCTTCTCGTTCCGGCGGCCGGTCTTGCTTTTCCGGGCTCGATTCGCTAGAACAAACGAAACTCGCAGTCACGCCCGGATGCCGATTGCCGGTCCATGAGGGGAGGTCAAATGCCCGCGTTTATGTTGCCTATTGCCACCCTGATCGCCGTAGCCGCGCTTGGGGCTCCGACCGTGATTGTGGATGTCGACGTGAATGATGAGGTCTACGGCCGCCCGCAAGCGATGACCGAGGCCGACGTGGACGCGCTGGTGGGCCGTCTGCACGAGAGCGGGTGCGAGGTGCTGCTGATTCGCATGGGCTATCTGGGGCTGTTGCCGTACCGCACCGCGCTGAGCTATCCCATGCACTTCGATGAAGATCACGCCCGGCTCCATCAGTCGACCGCCCTTGGCGACGTGGAAGCCTACATCACGCTCCGCAAAGAAGTCCTGGAACGGTACCGTGCGTTTATCGACGCGTGCAACCCGCCCGAGGCGTTCATCAAGGCGGCCCATGCGCGCGGGATGAAGGCCATGGTCTGGCTCGACATGTACGACCATTTCTATCCCGGCTACCGCTCGAAGTTTCTCGAGGAGAATCCTGATTGTGTCTGGACGGCCCGCGATGGGAAACTGCGGTTTCCGGGGCTGATCAGTTACGCCTTTCCCGAGGCGCGCGCGTTCTGCGTGGCTCAGGCAACGGAGTTGCTCGCGCTGGGCGCTGACGGCATTCACTGTTCGACCAGCGCCCATTGCCGTCACGTGCCCAATTCGCACAAAACCGATTTCTACGGCTACGAACAACCCGTCGTGGAGGCGTTCCAGGCGCGCTACGGCGTCGATATCCGGACCACTGACGATTTCGACAAGGAGGCGTGGCACGACCTCAAGGGCGAATTCGTCGTGCAACTTTACCGGGAACTCGCCGGGGTCTGTCACGCGCAGGGCAAAGAACTCTGGCTCGGGCTCCAGCTCGGCCGGTATACCCAGTTCACGGTCGACCCGCATTTCAGCACGCACAACGTGGTGCGCTACAGCAATCACTGGAAGACCCTGGTCGATGAAGGGATCGCGGACGCGTTCGTGCTTGCCGACTATGAGATCGCGTCAAGTCCCGGCCACGCGTACTGGTCGGTGAAGCCCGACATCCAGCGTGCCGAGGGGCAGGACCTGTTTCAATGGGCCGCCGCGCACTACCGGGAATACTGTGCCGGGAAGACGAAACTCTTCCTGTTCTCGGAGTGGCTCCCGGCGGATCCCGCCGCGCTCGAACAGCGCATGAATGACTGGGCTTTGCGCGTGCTCGAAAATGGGTTCGACGGGATCGACGTCCACGAAGCCTGGAATTTCGAAGCCCCGCCCGAGAACATGGATGTGCTGAAACGGTTTTCCGACCGGCTCACGGGGCAAACCCAATAGAGCCAATGGGGGAGGGCGGTCATGGCAACGCTGCGCAAACGGGCACACCACGCAAACCGGCGGCGCTTCGCCGTCGCGATGGCCGTTTTGGTGCTGGGTATCGGGCTGTCGCTCGCGAGCGCTGGCGCGGCCGTCTTTGACGTCCGCGACCACGGCGCGACGGGCGATGGCGTGACCCTGGACACCGCGGCCATCCAGAAGGCCATCGATGCGTGCCACGCAGCCGGCGGGGGAATGGTGGTTCTCGGTCCCGGCCGCTACCTTTCCGGCACGCTGTTCCTGAAAAGCCGCGTGCGGCTGTATCTGGAGGCCGGGGCGGTGCTCCTGGGCAGCACGCGTCTCGAGGATTACCCTGAAACCGTCCAGGAATTCCGTTCCTATACCGACAATTACACGACGCGAAGCCTGCTTTATGCTGAAAAGGCCGAGGATGTCGGCCTGGAAGGCCCGGGCGTTGTCGACGGCCAGGGCGGCGCGTTCTCGGGCGAATACCAGGTGCGGCCGTATCTGATCCGCATCATCTCGTGCCGAAACATCCGCATGAAGGAGCTTACCTTGCGTGACAGCCCCATGTGGACCGTTCACTTCCTCGATTGCGACGCGGTGACGGTCGACGGGGTCACGATTCGCGCGCGGGTCAATAAGAACAATGACGGCCTCGATATCGACTGTTGCGAGAACGTGGCCATCAGCAACTGCGACATCTGGAGCGGCGACGACGCCATTGTGCTCAAGAGCACGGCGTTCCGGCCCACAAAGAACGTCGTCATCACCAACTGCCTTCTCAGCAGCCAGTGCAACGCCCTGAAAATGGGCACGGAATCCAACGGAGGCTTTCAGCAGATCGCCATCAGCAATTGTGTCGTCTATGACAACGGCTTGGCGGGTGTCGCGCTCGAGGTGGTCGATGGCGGCACGATGGACGGCATTGTTGTCTCCAATCTCGCCATGAAGAATGTCGGGTGCCCGCTGTTCATCCGGCTCGGCAATCGCGCGCGGCCCCCGGTTGACGGTATGGATCCTCCCGGCGTGGGCGTGCTGCGCAACGTGACCGTGAGCAACATTGAAGCCTCGGGCGCCGGCCCCGTCGGAAGCTCCATTACCGGCATCCCCGGCCATTGCGTTGAAAATGTCACGCTCAGCAATCTGCGATTTTCCTTCGCCGGAAGCAGGGAAGTGCATGACGCCGCCTACGACGTCCCGGAAAACGAGGACAAGTACCCCGAGCACTCCATGTTCGGCCCGTTGCCCGCTTACGGCTTCTTCGTGCGCCACGTGCGCAACCTGCGCATGGACAACGTCGAGGTCGCGTTCGAACAGCCCGACCATCGGCCCGCCCTGCTCTGCAATGATGTCCAGGGACTCGATATCGACGGATTTCGCGGCCAGGCCGCGCCCGGACAGCCCATGCTCATCGGCTGCCGCAATGTCCGGGACGTCCTGATCCGCGGTTGCATGCCCGGGGAGCACGTCGAGACCTTCCTGCGCCTCGACGGTCCCGATAACCGGAATGTCGACCTCGAAGCCAACGCTATTCCGGAAGGAGTGCAGGCCCTGGCTGGTCCGAACCAGGAATAGGGCGGCACGGACCCCGGAGCGTCACGGGCCGGGGCTTGCGCTATTGTTTCTTATTTGGTATAATTGCCAAGTAATCGAGGAGGCATCCATGGATCCAAAGACGCTGGCACGGTACGAGGCACGGGCGCACATCATTAAGGCCATGGCCCATCCCACACGGCTGTTCCTGGTCGATGAGCTGGCCAAAGGCGAGAAGTGCGTGTGCGAACTGACGGAGCTGGTTGGCGCGGACATCTCGACCGTCTCGAAACACCTCTCCCTGCTCAAAAACGCCGGCATCGTGCAGGATGACAAGCGCGGCCTGATGGTGTTCTATACGCTGCGGACGCCCTGTGTGCTGAACCTGTTTGCCTGCATTGAGGGGGTCATGAAGCAGAAGGCAGCGGAAGCCCTGGCGGCGCTCGAATCGTAAACGCGGATGAACCGGCTGGGGGTGGCTAGGCGCCCGCAATTTGGTTGTTTGCCCAAGAAGGATAGTAACGTGACCGGCTGGAAACAGGAATGGAAACCGTTTGCGTGGATCGTGGCGATCTTCCTGGTGCTCTTCTTTCTCCCGCTGGGCTGGACCCGGTTCGACCATGCCGTGATGGAGTCGCTTCATCTGGCGAAATGGTATGCCCGGGAACATGTGGTGTTGTGCCTGATCCCGGCGTTTTTGATCGCCGGGGCCATCGCGGTTTTCGTAAGCCAGGCCTCGGTGATGAAATACCTCGGCGCCCATGCCCCGAAGGCGCTGGCCTACGGCGTTGCGTCGATTTCGGGCAGCATCCTGGCCGTCTGCTCGTGCACCGTGCTGCCCCTGTTCGCGGGCATCTATCGCATGGGGGCGGGACTGGGTCCCGCAACGGCGTTTCTGTATTCCGGCCCCGCCATCAACGTGCTGGCCATCGTCCTTACCGCCCGCGTGCTGGGTCTTGAACTGGGCATCGCCCGGGCCGTGGGGGCCATCGTTTTCAGCATCGTCATCGGACTGTTGATGCACTTGATCTTCCGCAAGGAGGAGCTGGAGAAAGCCAAGGCGGCGGCGGCCATGCCCCCGCCGGAGGTTATCCGCCCGCTCTGGCAGAACGCGCTGTACTTCGCGTCGCTGGTGGGCGTGCTGGTGTTTGCCAACTGGGGCGCGCCGGACGTGCCGGCCGGGTTCTGGTACGCCGTCTATGCGAACAAATGGCTGTTGACGGGCGGCGCGGCGCTCGTGCTGGCCGTTGTCCTGACCCGGTGGTTCGGGGTGCGCTGGTGGAAACTCGCGGCGGTTGCGGCCCTGGTGATTCCAGCGGCCTTCCTCGCGCCCGGCGGACCGCTCGTCCCCTTCATGTTGGGGGTGTTCGGGCTGGTCATTGTGGCCAACAGCGAGTCCGACGAAATGCAGTCGTGGATCGAACAGACGTGGACCTTTGCCAAACAGATCCTGCCCCTGCTGCTGGCGGGGGTGCTGGTGGCCGGGCTGCTGTTGGGCCGCCCGGGCGAGGAAGGCCTGATTCCTTCGGCCTGGATCGCGCGCCTCGTCGGCGGCAACTCGCTGTGGGCCAATCTGTTTGCCTCGGCCATCGGGGCGTTCATGTACTTTGCCACGTTGACCGAGGTGCCCATCCTGCAGGGGCTGCTGGGCAACGGTATGGGCCAGGGTCCCGCGCTGGCTCTCCTGCTGGCCGGGCCGGCGCTCAGCCTTCCCAGCATGCTGGTAATCCGCAGCATATTGGGGACAAAGAAGACCGCCGTGTTTGTCATGCTCGTCATTGTCATGGCTACGGCCACCGGCATGTGTTTTGGCGCAATCACCACCCCGTAACGCAGAAAGGAACAGCTCATGAAGAAACTGCAGATACTGGGCACAGGGTGCCCCAAATGCCAGAAACTGGCCGAGACCGCCGAGGCGGGCGCGCGAGAACTCGGCCTCGAATACGAAGTAGAAAAGGTGAAGGAGATTGACAAGATCATGGCGTTTGGGGTGATGATGACCCCGGCGCTCGCCGTGGATGGCGAGGTGAAGGTGTCCGGCAAGGTGCCGTCGGTCGAAGAAATCAAGAAGATGCTGGAATAGCGCGGAAACGGATAGAGCAACTGCTGGGAGGGGCAACCATGTCGCATGAAATCGATCGCAGGATGGTACTGGGGGCCGCTGGCGCGGCTGTGGTTACCGGCGTGTTGGGCAGGGGAGCGCTGGCCCAGGCATCCGCTCCGGCCAAAAAGGTCATCGCGGTGAATACCAGTCTCCGGGCGGGCAAGACTACCGCGGCAGGGCTGACCCTCTGCCTCGAAGCGGTCAAAGAGATGAACTCCGCGCTAGAAATCGAGCTGATCGAGCTGGCCGGTCTGAGCATGCCTGCCCAGGTGCTTGTCGGAGGGGCGTTGAGAGAAGGCGAGACCGACGATTTCCCGGCGGTGGCCGAGAAACTCCGCGACCCGGCCGTGGTCGGCCTGATTGTGGGGTCGCCGGTCTATTTCAACAACATGAGCGGGTTGTGCAAGACGTTCATCGACCGGTGCATGGAGTTTCGCAAGAACGGGTTCGAGTTGCGCAACAAGGTGTTTGGCGCTCTGGCGGTTGGCGCGGCCCGCAACGGGGGCCAGGAACTCACCATCAGCGCGATCCACGCCGGGTTCATGGGCCAGGACGTCATCGTCGTCGGCGACGGAAAACCCTCGGGACGCATCGGCGCGACCCTCTGGAACCAGAATGACGCGATCGCACAGGACGAATTCGGCATCGGCACCGCGAAAGGGCTTGGCCGCCGCGTCGCCGAACTCGCAGGGATGCTGCAGGGTTAAGAAACGGATGCGGCGAACAGACCGACCGCATTACGTCGTGAACACGGAGATTCACTGATGAAGACGCTGCCCAAAGTCGTTATCGTTTTGCTGTTGGCTGTCGCGGTTGCCGGTGTGCTGGCTCTGAAATCGCGCCCCAGCGCCCCCGAATCAGCGACTGGTGCGGCGGAGGCCGTGGCCTCGCCTGAACCCTTGCGGGTGGCGGGCGAAACGCCGGATCCCGAATCGGCCCCGGCTGCGCCTGCTCCCCCGGAAGGCCTGCCCCGGCTCGTGGAATTGGGTGCGGACAAGTGTGTCCCCTGCAAGATGATGGCCCCCATCCTCGACGAGTTGAAAACAGAGTATGCGGGCAAAATGGAGGTCCAGTTCATCGACGTCTGGAAGAATCCCCAGGCGGGCGAGGAGTACGGCATCCAGCTCATCCCGACGCAGATTCTCTTCGACGCTTCGGGCAAGGAACTGTTCCGGCACACCGGGTTCTTTCCCAAAGAGGACATCCTTGCCGCATGGAAGGAACTGGGGTTTGATTTCGGGACCGCGCCTGACGCGGAGCCCGCGTTCAGCCGCTGGGCGCCCGCCCAGCCCGATACCCGGCCCCAGGACGCGGTCTGTTATTTGTGCGACGGCGATATTGACGACAGGACCTGCACGGTCATGAGCACGCCGGCCGGCGACGTCGGGTTCTGTTCGCCCCACTGCTACGTGATCATGTTTGCGAGCCTTACCGACGAGACAAAATCGCACCAGAATGCCGCCGTGACGGACTGGGTCGGCGGGACGCGTGTTCCGGTAACGGAGGCCCTCTACCTTTACGGCATGGATGAGGGCGGGCGGCCGGAGGTCAAGGCCTTTGCCGAGCGAAATGCCGCGGAAGCCGAACGGGCCCGGTCCGGCGGCAACGTCTTCTCATGGGAACAGTTCGAGGCAAAAGAGACCGTGGCCCGGTGCGGGTTCTGCGACCGGCCGGTCTACCCGGAGGACGCCTCCATCGTGCGCGTAGACGGCATGCAGACATGGGGCTGTTGCGTCATGTGCGCATTGGGCGTTGCGGCACGCACCGGGAAGGACATCCACATGACGGCCAGGGACGCCCTCACGGGCGAGCCGATTACGGTAACGACCCTGGAAGGCCACGTCGCCGAACTCGAACCGCCCACCGCGGTGGCGTGGGCAGGCGCGCGAAAAGACCCCGAAGGCAAGATCGTGTCTACAGGGTGCTTTAAACAGGGTTTCTTCTCGAACGAGGCGAATCTGCGGAAGTGGGTGGAGGCCTATCCGGCGGCAACCGGACACCAGACGACCATCGAGCAGGCGCTGGCCGCGAAGATGAAGCTCACGCCTGAACAAATCTCCAAAGCGTGCAAGATCGGCGAGTGCGTGCCCAGATAACCGCTGCACAGGCGCAGGGACCGGAGACGTCATGCAGGAACTGTTTACTACACTGACCCGCGCCGTCGAGGGCAACGCCATTCTCGCGCTCAGCGCCGCCGTGACCTGGGGTATTCTCAGCATCGTGCTCAGCCCGTGCCATCTCGCGAGCATTCCCTTGATCGTGGGATTCATCGACAGCCAGGGCCGCACGACCACCCGACGGGCATTCATGATCTCGTTCCTCTTCTCCGTGGGCATCCTCATCACCATCGGCCTGATCGGGGTGCTCACGGCTCTTGCCGGCCGCATGATGGGCGACGTGGGCCGTTATGGCAATTATGTTGTCGCCGCCATCTTCTTTCTGGTGGGCCTGCATCTGCTGGAGGTGATTCCCATGCCATGGTCCGGTCCCGGAAAGGTCAGCATCCAGCGCAAGGGAGCGCTGGCCGCATTCATTCTGGGACTGGTGTTCGGGATAGCGCTTGGCCCCTGCACGTTCGCCTACATGGCGCCCATGCTCGGCGTCACGTTCAAGCTCGCCGCAACGAATCTCCCCTACGGCGTCATGCTCCTCCTGGCCTACGGCCTGGGCCACTGTTCCGTCATCGTTTTCGCGGGCACTTTTACCGGGGTCATCCAGAAGTACCTCAACTGGAACGAACGCAGCAAGGGGGCCGTCCTCCTGAAGAGAGTCTGCGGCGTGCTGGTGATTCTGGGCGGTCTGTGGATGATCCATGCCGCGCCGTGACTGGCGCTTGACGCCCGGGCTCTGCCGGGTGTATATTTCGTCATATGGCGAAATAAGGAAATGGAACCATGCGGGACTTCATGGACGTGATCAAGGCCCTGGCGGACGAAAACCGCGTGCGCGCGCTTATGGCGCTGCGGGGGCGGGAATTGTGCGTCTGCCAAATCATCGAGCTGCTGGGGCTGGCCCCTTCCACCGTGTCCAAACACATGAGCATCCTGAAACAGGCCCGCCTGGTGGAAAGCCGAAAGCAGGGGCGATGGGCCTACTACCGCCTGGCCGCGGAAGACGCCACGCCCGATGCCCGCGAAGCCCTGGTGTGGCTTCAGGAACGGCTCTCCACAAATCCCGTGGTTCGGACAGATAGAAAGAAACTCCAGGCGATTGTGCGTACGGACCCGGAGATCCTGTGCCGGGGCCAGTGTCAGGCGCGGGGGGCGCTATCGTAAATAAAGGCAGACATCATGGAAGCTACAGTGCATATCGACCCGGGAATCTGCGGGTTTGCGAAGAGCGCGCAGGCATCTTCCGAAGACAACCAATACGTGGTATTTGATATCCACAGCGATTGCGACAAGGTGCAGACGCTGGCCCGGCGTCTGGCCGAGTGCGGTGCCGTGGACGCCTACCAGGAGATCTCCCCTGTTGGACAGAGCGTGCTGCTGACCGCGGCGCGCGAAACCCTGTCCGGCTGTTGCGCGGCCTGTGCCGCGCCGGTGGGGCTTTTCAAGGCGATGCAGGTGGCAGCCGGACTGGCGCTTCCCAAGAGCATCGCCATTAACATTACCCGGGAGTGAACACCCATGCCGGAGCGACTTCGCGTATTGTTTCTCTGTACGGGCAACTCCTGCCGAAGCCAGATGGCCGAGGGCTGGGCGCGGGCGCTCAAAGAAGACGTTATCGACGCGCAATCGGCGGGCCTTGAAGCCCATGGCCTGAACCCCAATGCCGTGAAGGTTATGGCCGAGGCGGGCGTGGATATCTCGCGGCATCGGTCGAAAACGCTCGACGCATTGCAGAGCATGGAGTTTGACTACGTGGTGACGGTCTGCGGGCACGCGCACGAGACGTGCCCCGTGTTCCCTGGCACGACCAGGGTGGTGCACGTTGGATTTGACGACCCGCCCACGCTGGCCGCGACGGCCGGCACAACCGAAGAGGCGCTCGGGCATTACCGCCGCGTGCGCGACGAGATAAAGGCGTTTGTTGAGCGATTACCTCAAGCGTTGACAAAGGAAACAGTCCCATGAACGACCAGGATGCCATCCGTGAAAAAGTGCGAACCGGTTATGCGGCCATTGCCACGGGCGGGGGCTCGTGCTGTGGACCGGCGCAATCCTGTTGTGGCGGTGGGGGCGGCGACGGTGCCGCCCAGCTGGCCCGGGCTATCGGCTATGACGCCGAAGAACTGGCCGCTTTGCCCGACGGCGCCAACCTGGGTCTGTCGTGCGGAAATCCCGTCGCGCTGGCGTCGTTGAAACGCGGAGAGACGGTCGTCGACCTGGGCAGTGGCGGCGGGTTTGACGTGTTTATCGCGGGGCGCAAGCTGGGGCCCGAGGGACGCGCGATCGGCGTCGACATGACTCCCGAGATGGTGGCCAGGGCGCGCCGCAGCGCCGAGCCGTATCGCGAACGCACCGGCTTCGACAACGTGGAATTCCGGCTGGGCGAAATTGAGCATCTCCCGATTGCCGACCATAGCGCCGACGTGGTCATCTCGAATTGCGTCATCAATCTGTCGCCGGACAAGCCCCAGGTGTGGCGCGAAATCGCGCGTGTGCTCAAACCCGGCGGCCGCGCGGCCGTATCCGATCTGGCGTTGTTGAAGCCGCTGCCGACCGAGCTGCGCGGCATGGTGGAAGCGCTCGTGGGATGCATAGCCGGCGCCGTCCTGGTGGAAGAGACCCAACGCATGGCGGAAGCGGCCGGGCTCCGGGACATCCGCCTCACGGCAAAGCCTGGATATATTGATTCGATGACGAACATGAATGACCCCTTGTACAGGAAAATCACCGAGTCGCTGCCGGACGGCGCCAAGGCCTCTGATTACGTCGTGAGCCTGGAAATTGACGCGCGAAAACCGCTCAAGTGTTCCTGCTGCGGTTGAATGAGAGCCCAGGCCGGAACGATGAAAGAGTGAGACTCCATGACAACAGCGACCAATTCTACTGGGCGTGTGCCGTCCTCGAAACAGGCCCTGAGCGTCTTCGAACGCTATCTGACCGCGTGGGTGGGTTTGTGTATTGCCGGTGGTATTCTTCTCGGCAAATTGGCGCCTGGCCTGGCTCAGACCCTTGATGGGATGGCGATCTACGTTAACAATGCTCCGGTGGTATCCATCCCCATCGCCGTCTGCCTGTTTTTCATGATGTATCCGATTATGGTAAAGATCGACTTCAGTTCCGTCATCAAAGCCGGTAAGAGTGGAAAACCCGTGTTTCTCACGCTGTTTGTCAACTGGTGCATTAAACCTTTCACCATGTATGCGCTCAGCCTGCTGTTTCTGGGCGTGTTGTTCCGGGGGTTTATCGGCGCTGATGCCACGGATTTGGTGAAGATGCCCTTTGGCCTCGACCTGGCAGTCGGCGCGACGCATGGTGCGGGAACCGTCGTCCTGCACGAAGGGATCAAGATGCTCGAGATCCCACTCTGGCGCAGCTATCTTGCCGGGTGCATTCTCCTCGGCATCGCGCCGTGCACCGCCATGGTGCTGGTCTGGGGCTACCTGGCCCGCGGCAATGACGGGCTTACGCTGGTCATGGTGGCCATCAATTCCCTGACCATGCTTGTGCTGTACGGCGTGCTGGGCGGCTTTCTACTGGGTGTAGGCCGGCTTCCCGTGCCCTGGCAGGCGTTGCTGCTTTCCATCGCGATTTACGTCGCCCTGCCGCTGATCGCCGGTTACCTCTCACGCAAATGGATCATCGCGGCCAAGGGCGAGACCTGGTTCAAGGAGAAGTTTCTGCATGTGCTGACGCCCGTTACGATCATCGCGTTACTGACGACACTCGTGCTTCTCTTTTCCTTCAAAGGAGAGACGATCCTGTCCAATCCCTTGACCATCGTCTGGATAGCCATTCCGCTGTTCATCCAGACCATGTTGATCTTTGGGATTGGATACTTCCTGGCCTATAAACTGAAACTCACGTACGCGGACGCCGCCCCGGCCGCCATGATCGGCGCTTCGAACCATTTTGAAGTGGCCATTGCCACCGCCGTCATGCTCTTCGGCCTCTCCAGCGGGGCCGCTCTCGCAACGGTGGTGGGTGTGCTCATCGAAGTGCCCGTCATGTTGATGCTCGTACGCATCTGCCTCAGAACCCGCGGCCTGTTCGCCGCCGCGTGAAGAGGCCCGCAGGGGCGTGGCCGCTGGACTCTGGCGGGGCGGGATGCCAGAATGGAGGCCAGCGCGGTGTGGGCTGCACCGGCCTGCGCGACGACACGGCGCGATGTGTCCAGTTTCCCGGCGCAAGGAGGCGGGCATGGCGTATGGTATCGAGCCGAACGAGAGTGCGGCGGACGGGTTGAGGCGTGTCGCCCTGGAACAGCTCGACCAGGCAATCGACAACGCCAGCAAACCGGGCATGGAGCGCGACAAGGCGGTCCATGACGTCCGAAAGTGCATGAAGAAACTCCGGGCGGTCCTGCGTATGGCGCGCGCCGAACTGGGAGAGCACACGTTCAGGACCGAGAACGCCTGTTTCCGCGAAGCCGCAAAACGGCTGTCCGGTGTGCGGGAAGCGGCCGTGCGGGTGGCCACGGCGGAGAAGCTCCAGACGCATTTCGCCGGGCAGGCCATCGACGTATTCGCGCCGCTGCTCGATACGCTGCGGGCGCAGGCGGAGGCAGTGCGACAGGAGTACCTGGACCAGGGCGATGCCCTGAGCGAAGTCGCGGCGGTGTTGCGCGATGCGCGCGCGCGCGTAGACGATTGGCCGCTCACGGGCCGGGACTTCGCGGCTGTGGCCAACGGGGTGCGCCGGATCTACCGGCAGGGTCGCAGGGGGCTCCGCATTACCGGGAAGAAGGCGACCGACGATCATTTCCATGAGTGGCGCAAGGCCGTGAAATGCCTGTGGTACCATGCGCGGCTGCTGGAATCGACCTGGCCCGCCATGATGGGCGCCCTCGTCTGGGAACTTGACGTGCTGGGCGACGCGCTGGGAGAAGACCACGATCTGGCCGATTTGCGGTCGGCGCTCGCAACGAGGCCCGAGCTGGCGGGCGGCCTGCCGGCGTCTGAGACGATCATGCGCTTGTCCGCTCAGCGCCAGGATGAGCTTCGCAGGACGGCCCGTTCCCTGGGGACGCGGGTCTACGCGGAGAAGCCGCGCGCATTCGTGGATCGGCTGGGCGTGTACTGGAAGTCCTCACACGCATCGACTCCCGATTGACGTGGTCTCCGGGGCAGTGCAGTTCCTCAGCCCGGAGGGGGCGAAGACGGCCGCACACGATCACGCTCGGCGGCCGTTCGCTCCGGGGTAGGTGGAAGTGAGGGCCCCCGCCGCCGGCAGGTAGCAACTGTGCGCGTAGTCCATCACCATCCGTGATGCGCTGAATTTCCATGGCAAGGTGCGCAGGGCGTGTTTCTGCATGCTGACCCAGGCATTGGGAATGCCGTCGTGGTCGCGCTCGTAATACAGTGGCGCGACTTGATTTTCGAGACAGGCAAACAGCGCATCCCGGTCCGACTCGTCCTGCCGTTCCGGATCGCTGTATTCTTCTCCGGCGCCAATGGCGAATCCGTTGTGCCCGTCGTACGCTTCCGCCCACCAGCCGTCGAGAATGGAGAGATTGAGTCCGCCGTTCAGAACGACCTTCTGCCCGCTCGTGCCGCAGGCTTCGCGGGGACGCCGCGGGTTGTTCAGCCAGACGTCGACTCCCTGCACCAGATGCCGGCTCACGTTGATGTCATGATCCTCGATGAACACGATTTTCCCCTTGAACTCAGGCATCTGCGTGACGTCGTAGACGTGTTTTATGAGCGATTTTCCGCCTTCATCGTTAGGATGCGCCTTGCCTGCCAGAATGAACTGGACGGGGTGTTTCTTGTGATTGATGAGCCGGTCGAGGCGCCGCAAATCGCCGAACAGCAGCGTGGCCCGTTTGTACGCCGCGAACCGGCGCGCAAACCCGACGGTCAACACGGTGTAATCCAGGCAATTCCCCTGCGTCGTGCCGCCCGCGTCCGGGGCCCCGCGCCGCGAAATCTGATGCGCCACACACCGGCGAACGTAATCGACTAGGCTCGTTTTGAGAATCTGGTGTTGCTCCCAGAACTCAACGTTGTCGATCTCCTCGACATCGGCCCAGGTCTCGGGCAGGTGCACGCGGTCGGTCCAGTCTTCCCCGTGATACCGGCTGTAGAGCCGGGCCATGGGCATGGCGAGCCACGTGGGCGTGTGCACGCCGTTCGTGATGTGAAAAATGGGAATCTCCTCGAGCGGACGCGACGGCCAGAGACCCTGCCACATGCGCCGGCTCACGCGCTCGTGAATTGCCGAGACCGCATTCCGAAACCGCGCCATCTTCAACCCCAACACGGTCATGCAAAACGTTTCGCCATCATCGTGCGGATTGACGCGCCCGAGCGCCAGCAGGTCCTTCTCCGAAATCCGGAGTTGTCCCCGCAGGGGTTCCAGCATGCCCAGGAGCATATCAGCCGGAAAGCGGTCGTGCCCCGCCTCCACCGGTGTGTGCGTGGTGAACACCGTCCGGCTTGAAATGCGTTCCCGGACCTCCTCGAACGACCGGTTCTCGCGTTCAAGCACCTGTCGGGCGGCCTCCAGCGTGGCGAACGCACTGTGCCCCTCGTTCATGTGGATTACACTCGGACGGATGCCCAGGGCGTCGAGGGCCCGCATCCCTCCGATGCCCAGAATCAGTTCCTGGCGCAACCGGGTGTGGGCGTCGCCGCCGTACAACTGCCCCGTCAACCCGCGGTCCGTCTCCGAATTCTCCTCGACGTTGGTGTCGAGCAGCATCAGGGAGCATCGCCCCACCTCAGCGCGCCAGACGCGCGCCCAGGTCTTGCCGTTGCCGTTCTCCATCGCCACCCGCAACGGATGCCCCTGGTTGTCCATCGCAACGTCGATGGGAAGATCCTCCACCTCAGCCTCGAGGTATTCCTCTCGCTGCCAGCCCTCGTCGTCCAGCCGCTGTTTGAAGTAGCCGTAGGCGTAGTACAAGCCGATGCCCACCAGCGGGACCCCCAGGTCGGAGGCCGCCTGCAGATGGTCGCCCGCGAGCACGCCCATGCCCCCGGAATAGATCGGCAACGACTCGTGAAGCCCGAACTCCGCCGAAAAATAGGCCACGGGATTGAGGCGGGTCGGACCGCCGGCGCGGGCCCCCCACGTTGTCCGCTCGCCGAGATACCCGTTGAGCTGATGAAACGCGTGGGTGATGCGCGTGTCGATCGCGAGCTCAGCGCTGCGTTTCCGGAGCGTTTCCGCGGGCACGCGCTTCAGGAAGGCCACCGGGTTGTGGTTGACCTCGCGCCACAGCTCGGGGTCGATGTCCCGGAAGATGGCGATAATCTCCGGGTGCCACGTCCAATACAGGTTTCTGGCCAGTTCACGGAATCGCTGGGCGGTCTTCATGGCTCCCCGCCTTTCTGGCGCCTGCGCGCCTGGGCACCCCTGGGAATCAGCCCTGGTGCGATCACCTTACATCCCTCTGCTCGTGAACGTCAATGTGGGGTGTGCCGCTCCGCATTCCGTTCCGGCTCTCTGTCTGCCCGGCATGCCGTTAATCCCACGCCAGGGCAATCGCACTAAAAGTCAT
>DDYW01000078.1:0-7377 GCA_002348185.1 Candidatus Hydrogenedentes bacterium UBA2224
TCCCGGGATTTCCGAATGACCCCGCGAGCGAAGCTTCGGAGGACAAGCCAGAGAACGGGGACATGTTCCAAGCGCCGTCCCCGGCGCGACAACGTGTCCCCGTTCGGACAAATGAAACGACCCCGCGGCCCGCGGCCCGCCGGAATATTCACGTTGTCCCGCAGGAGATGCGCTGCTAGAATCGCCCCGAGGAGCAGCACGATGCAACGTTGGAAACTGGCGTTTTTTGTGGCGGTGATGGTGGGTCTGACGGGGCCGGTCCTCGCCCAGGTTCGGGGATTCGGGTTGTCTGAGGCGGGCGAACGGGCCGGGGACGAGGAGGCTGAAGCGCCGCCCGCCGAATGGACTGCCGAGACCGCGATCGCGGATATGAGCCTGCGGACCCGCGTATCGCAATTGCTGATGGTGACGCTGCAGGGCCGGCTCGCGCCCGAAGCCACCGAACGCCAGCTCCTGGAGAACTACACGCCCGGCGCAGTGGTCATTTCCAACCTCACGCGGCCGCGCAACGCCGTCGACTACGCCAAGGCCCTTCAGGGCAACCCCGTCCGCAGGAAACACGGCGTGCCCATGCTGATCGGCGCGGACCTGGCGGATCTCCCGGTGGCGTTCGGCATGCAGAAGGAAGACTACTTTGCCCCGCTTCCCACGATGATGGCGGTGGCCGCGGCGGACGACCCCGTGGCGACGCGCGAGCTCGCCGGGCTCTATGCGGAACACCTCGCCTTGATGGGATTCTCGTTCCAGATGGGACCGTGCCTCGCGCTCGCCCCGGACCTGCCGGGCGCGAAAGGCGGGCTCCAGTGCCTGGGGTCGGACCCGGCGTTCGTGGGGGAAACGGCGGAGATCTTCGTGCAATCGTTTGCCGAACGCGACCTCGCGGTCATGTTCACCGGGTTTCCCGGCGGCCAGTGGAATCAGACGGAATCCGCGCCCCCGATGCTGTTCACGCCCGCGTCGATCATGCCCACGCGCGATCTGGTCCCGTTCAAACGGGCGGTCATGGGGGGCGCCCGGATGGTCCTGGTGGGCAACATCCTGGTTCCGCACCTCGACACGAAACGGGCGGCGGCCAGCGTCTCTCCAACAGTCATGAACGAGCTGTTGCGCGAAAAGCTGCTCTATCCCGGGGTCATCGTGGCCGGACCCATCGACGGATTGGAGGTGGGCAAAGGCGCCACGCAGGGGGATGCGGCTCTGGCAGCCCTCCGCGCGGGCGCCGACATGCTGTTCTGGCGGCAGCCGGGAATTCACGTGATGAAAGCCGCGGAAACGATCGTGCAGGCCGTGGAAAACGGCGAATTCCCGGAATCCGCCATTAACGTTTCCGTGACCCGCGTCCTGCAACTCAAGGAAGATCTCGGGCTCCGCAAAAAACCGCTCCCCGATGAAAAGAACGTCGACAAGCTGGAAAAGCGCAAGGCCTACCCCCTGGCCGCGCAAAAAATCGAACGCCGCTCCATCACCATTCTGCGCAACAGCAACAACGCGCTGCCGCTGGTGAAAGGCCGCTCGACGCCGCTGGGCGTTACCGGCGTCATCGGCGTGGAGGAGCTCTACGACATCCTGAAAAAAGAACTCAAGAACGTCGCGCAACAGCGAATCGCCACGGCCAAACACGGCGGCGAAATCTACAGTTTCGAAATCCACCGGCTCACCTCCCGGGCGGAGGGGGTCCGCACCGTGGTGATCGTCCTGACCAACGAACTGCGCGCCCAGGGCAAGGTCGAGCTCATCCGGGAGATGAAGAACATCGGCGCCCGGGTGGTCGTCGTGCTGGTGGGGTATCCGTATACGCTGGGCGACTTCGCCGAGGCCGATGCGATCGTGGTGGCCTACTGCGATCCCGCGGCCTCCTCGGCTGCCATGAGCGCCGTGGCCGAGGCGCTGCTGGGCCGGAGTTCCCTTGCGGTCAGGCCCCCGCTCGAAAAGCTGCTGGTCAAGGTCGGCGAGCCCGTGCCCCTCGACGTGGCGCATTGGGTGCGAAGCCCGGCCGGACGGCTCCCCATAAGCCTGGATCCCCCCTACGAGCAGGGGGTGGGCGTGTCCCTGATCACGCCCGATACGGTAAAGAAGCTCCGCTGGGACTTTGGCGATGGCGCCCACTCAAAAGAGAAGGCCCTCGAGTATGCCTACAAAGCCCCCGGCCACTACACCCTCACGCTGTCGGTGACCGACGACGCCGGCGAAACCGACTCGGGGGTGGCCGAGGTGGAGGTCACGGAATAGGCCGGGAACCGGCCGGGAACGCCCCCCGCCGGTCTCTCTGTAGATGCCGTCCCAGCTTGGGTATAATCCCGGCAGACGGCGCGGCGGGAGGGCGCCCGCAGGTAGAATACAAGGACTCTCACATGAACATTGTGTTGATCGGCTTCCGCGGCGTGGGAAAATCCAGCATCGCCGAACTGGTGGCCCTGTGCACCAACCGGACGGTATTCCGCGTGGATGATGAGGTCGAGAAACGGGCCGGGTATCCCATCTCCGAGATCGTCAGCCGCTACGGATGGAAACGGTTCTGGGAACTGGAATCCGCGATCTGCGCCGAGGCCGCCGCCCTGAAAGATACCGTCATCGACGCCGGCGGCGGGGTCGTACAGCGCCCCGAAAACGTGGCGCTCCTCAAGACCCACGGCTCGTTTTTCTGGTTGACGGCGGAGGCCGACACCATCAAGGAACGTATCCAGAACGACGGAGGGCGCCCCTCGATTACGGGCAGGAAATCGTTCATTGAAGAGGTCGAGGAAGTCCTGGAGGCCCGCCTCCCCCTCTACGAAGCCGCCGCGGACTATGTCATCCGCACCGACAACCGCACCCTGGGGGAGATTGCGGACGAGATCGTGGAGATTGCCTGCACGGCGTTGTAGCTATTTTCTCCCGCCCTGCCATGGTATACTGCGCATGATTTAGGGAGGGCATGGAAGGTCAGGAGGCGTGTACCGCGGACCCGGCGGCCGGGGGGCATTTACCGGGCAGGCGGGAAGAGGGCGGATATGCGAGTCCACACACTCCAGACGAAGGTGAGCGCCGAGTCCCTTCACCGGATGGATGAGGCCATCAACCTTTGGCTGGAGAAGAATCAGGTTGAGGCGAAGATCGTCTCACAAACGTTCTGTTATGAGCATCATCATGGCGTTAATGCCGAGGAGCCTACGCTTATTACTACGGTCTGGTATTGAGGACAGCAGCCGGGGTTATGCGGCTGCCAGCGGGGGGGCACGCTCATGGGGCGTTCCTCGACCACCCATACACGTCGTAGCAGCCGGTCCAGGTCATCAACGCGCGCGCTCACAGGAAGGACAGGTGTCTCGATGAATTTGACCAAGTACATCCTTAAATCGTGCATCGTGCCGGAAATGGAATCCGACAACAAGGCGGACGCACTAAAAGAGCTGCTGAACCTCCTCTTTGAAAAAAAGAAGATGACCAGCCCCGGGCCGGCGCTCGACCAGATCCTCGCGCGCGAAGTGACCGAGAGCACGGGTATCGGCAAGGGCATCGCCGTGCCCCATGCCCGCGTGACCGGTATGAAAGGGCTGGCCTGCGCCGTCGGCCGGATCTCCGAAGGCATGGATTTCCACGCCATCGACCGCAAACCCGTCCACCTCATTTTCCTCATCTGTTACCCCCCCAACGAGCAAACCACCTACCTGAACTTCGTCGCCACGGTCGCCAAGCTCTTGAGCGACCCGCACGACCTGGCGCAGATCATGAACGCCGAAAGCGAAGACGAGATCTTCGATGTGCTGGAGACCTCCTCGGTGCGCTTCTCGGAATCCTCAGAACAGCCCCTGCGCAAGGTGAAGACCGACCCCGCCATCGAACAGGTGCAGGGCGGACACGCCGAGATCATCCTCCTCGCGCGTATGCAGTTGTATGAGGAAATGCTCAACAGCGCCCGTTCCGGAAAGAAACAGATCCGGGAACGGATCGACCACATTCGCGAACTGGTGTCGCCGCGGGTCATTCGCCATTACGACCGATTGAACAAGGCGCGCCCGCCCGCGCTGGTGCCGGTCGAAGGCGACACGTGCCAGGGCTGCTTCATGAAACTGCCGTCGCAGTTTGTGCAGCAGGTTCGCCAGGATCCCGAACACATCCACACGTGTCCCAACTGCAGTCGCTACATTTACGTGGTGTAGAAACAGGCCGGCGTGCGGGATTGCCGGCGGTCCCATGCCGGGTGGGCCGGCAGCGGGCCGGGGCCCGGCGGACGCAGCACCTGTAGAAAGGACGGCTCTCATGACGCTGAACCCCAAGTATGAGATGCTGGCAAAGCGGGTGGCGTTGTTCAAGGGCATCAGCCCGGACGATGTGGGCAAGATCATCGCCCGCGGCCTCGTCATGACCATGGAGAAGGGCAACACCATCTTCTACAAGGGCACGACGGGCAACCAGATGTTTGTGATTCTCGCCGGCAAGGTCAGCCTGTTTGACGGCCCGAAACATCTGGCCGACCTGCGTACCGGCGACATGTTCGGCGAGATGGCCCTGATCAACAACGAGCCCCGCAGCGCCACCGCCGTGGCCGCCGAATCCACCCAGCTGTTCATTCTCAGCGAGACGTTTTTCCAGAAGCTGATGACCAAGCGCGTGGCCATCACCATGCTCTTGAACATCATCGGCACGATGAGCACGCGCCTCCAGAGCATGAACCGGCGGCTCCTGGAACTGAGACAGGAGAATCCGCCTTCGTAAGCCCGTGTTGACGCGTTCCAGACCGACCGTTACACTGCTTATGGAGGAGTGCCCATGACCCCGAAAGAGCGCGTGCTGGCCGCGATTAACCATCTGCAGCCGGATCGGGTGCCGATTCAGACCTACCTGACCCCCGAGATCGAGGCGCAGTTGGCAGACCATTTCGGCAGCTCCGACATTCTGGCGGTGCTCGGTGTGGATTTTCGCGGCGTCGCCCCGCGCTTCACCGGGGCGGAACGGCCCGTGCCCGAAGGGTGCGCCAGCGTCGATGAATGGGGCACCGGCTACATCATGAAACAATACCCCGGGGGCAGCTATCCCGAACCCTTTCACCAGCCCCAGGCACACCTGTCGTCGCTGGAAGACGTGGACGCTTACCCGTGGCCGCGGGTAGACGACTACGACTTCTCCGGCCTGCCCGCCCAATGCGACGCCGTCTCGGACTACGCCGTCTGCCTGGGCGGCGCCGGGATGCCTGACATCGTCAACGGCGTGGGACGCGGACGCGGTATGGAGCAGGTGCTGCTGGATATCATGACGCAGGACGAGGTGGGGGTCGCGGTCATCGACCGGCGCTGCGATTTCTATTACGACTTCTGCCGCCGCGCCCTGGAAACCGCCGACGGCCTGATCGACATCCTCTGTCTGGGAGAAGACTGCGGCAACCAGTTGGGGCCGATGTTCGACCCCGTGGTCTTTGACCGCTTTTTCCGGCCGCGCCTGCAGCGGTTCTACGATCTCGGACACGCATTCGGCTGCAAGGTGATGATGCATTCGTGCGGCAGCACCCGCAAACTCATGCCCCGTCTCATTGAAATGGGCCTCGACGTGCTCGACGCGGTACAGCCCGAGCCCGCCGGCATGAACCCCGAAGAGGTGAAACGCGAATTCGGCGACAAGCTGGCGTTCTGCGGCATGATCAGCACCCAGCATACCCTCCCCCACGGCACCGAAGCCGAGTGCCGGGCCGAGGCCCGCCACCGCATCGACGTCATCGGCAAGGGCGGGGGATACATCTTCAGTCCGGCCCATTGCATCCAGCCGGACACGCCCCTGGAGAACGTTCTGGCCATCTACGAAGAAGCCCTGGGCCTGACCGAAGGCGCGTTGCGCGCCGCGCGTCGGGCCCGCGGCACAGGGAAGGAGCAGCACCGATGAACGGCCACGAAGAGCATGTCGCAACGGTCCATCTGGCGCCAGCCAACTGCATTAGTGAGGGGTGGAACCTCGTCAAGGATCAGTACGGGCTGTTTCTGGGCATCACGATCGTCGGCGTTCTTCTCGGAAGCCTGGTTCCGTTCGGGATCATTGCCGGGGCGCTGTATTGCGGCATCTTTCTCGCCCTGTTCATGAAAATGCGGGGATGGCCCGTCGAGTTCAGCACCCTGTTCAAGGGGTTTGACTATTTTCTCGAGAGCCTGCTTGTGACGCTTCTAGTCATCGCCGTAAGCGTGGCGTTCATGGTGCCGATGATGATAATCATGTTCGTAACCGTCGCCATAGGCGCCAGCGTCGGAGACAGCACCCAATCCGGGGCGCTGGCCGTGGCCATCATTCTCCCGGTGGGGCTCCTGTTCTTTCTCGCCATGGTCGCGTTCAGCGTGTTCCTGTACGGCTGGATGTTCCTTGCCTATCCGCTGCTCGTGGACCGCAACCTGCAGGCCTGGCCCGCCCTCACGCTGTCGGCCCGGGCCGTGTGGGCGAACAAATGGGGTGTGTTCGGCCTCATGCTCCTCAACTGGCTCCTGAGCATGGTGGGGGCCTTGCTCTGCTACGTGGGCATGTTTCTCTACCTCCCCGTGATGTTTGGCTCCTTCGCCGTGGCCTACCGCAGGATGTTCCCCGAACTGCCGCCCCCGGACGCCCCGGAGATGTGAAGACGCGGCAGGCAGGCCCTGTGCCCGCAAGCCGCTTGAGCACCGTGAGGGCCGGGGGGGATTCCAGCCCCGCAGGATTGCGCGCGGCCAAGCGCCGTTGGTGGCGGGGAGAGAAGAGCCTGGGCCAGCGGCGGCTCCTCACCTGGCGCGTAATGGACGGTATGGACGAAATGGACGGTATGGACGGGGACATCTGGGCCGAGGAGTCCACCCCCGTCCACGCGGGCCGCGTGGCCACCCCCGCCAGCGGGGAACACAAGACGGGGACGCGCTGACTTAGAGTCTTCGCCTTGTGCTGGCGAAAGCACCGAGGAAATCGAGTTCGGGCACACGACCGGGACGCGCGAATGTGGAGCCCTTGCCGTGCATTGGCGAGGGATGTGGTTTGTTCAACCCCCATTCGGGGGTTGGGTCGTTGTGGTGTGGTTGATCCATGGGCTGCGCCTACGGCTATTCAAATTGGACCCCGTTCCGGGGTCCCCGGAGTCGCATGTTCACCGTCTGCGGGGCTGCCCTGAAAGGGCGAGCGAGAATAGCCCAGGGCAACGCCCTGGGTTAGGCATCGCCAAATAAATACGCCCTGAAGGGGCATCCCGAACCCAGAGAAGACACGCAACCGACCGTGCCTCAATCGCGTTTCTGGATCCCCCTCCATATCGGGATCGAAATCGCAATCGGAATCGCGATCGCCATCTCTGGCCCCCATGTCGAAGATTTGATGAAAAGCACGCGTGAAATTGGAACCTGGATTGCCCCTTCAGGGCGCAATGGGTGGGGGGATCGCTTCCCGGGGCGCCGTCACGCG
>DDYW01000078.1:7408-7932 GCA_002348185.1 Candidatus Hydrogenedentes bacterium UBA2224
CCCCGTTCTCCATCCTCTCCTCCGGAGCTTGGCTCGCGGGGTCGTTCGGAAATCCCGGGAACGATTCCCGCTTGCCCCTCCGGGCGGCACTGAACGGGCGACCGATAATAGCCCGGACCTGCGCCGGATCCTGCAGCCCTGAAAGGGCGAGCGAGAATAGCCCAGGGCAACGCCCTGGGTTAGGCATCACCAAATAGATACGCCCTGAAGGCGCATCCCGAGACCAGAATAGACAGGAAACAGGCCATGCCTCAATCGCGTTCTCAGATTCCCCTCCATATCGGGATCGGGATCGAAATCGAAATCGGGATCGAAATCGGGATCGGGATCGCGATCGCCATCTCTGGCCCCCATGTCGAAGATTTGATGAAAAGCACGCGTGAAATTGGAACCTGGATTGCCCCTTCAGGGCGCAATGGGTGGGGGGATCGGTTCCCGGGGCGCCGTCACGCGTCCCGCTACGCGGGCCCGCGCGACTTGCCCCGGGCTATTCTCGGTCGCCCCTTGCGGGGCTGCAAAACGCA
>DDYW01000179.1 GCA_002348185.1 Candidatus Hydrogenedentes bacterium UBA2224
CCGGGGCCATTCCCGGTCGCTCTTTCGGGGCTGCCCTGAAGGGGCATGCTAGAATAGCCCAGGGCAACGCCCTGGGTTAGGGATCATCAAATAGATACGCCCTGAAGGGGCATCCCGAGACCAGAGAAGACACGAAACCGGCCATGCCTCAACCGCGTTGTCAGATCCCCCTCCAAATCGGGATCGAAATCGAAATCGAAATCGGGATCGCGATCGCCATCTATGGCCCCCCCTATGACGAAGATTTGACGAAAAACACGCGTGAGATTGGAATATAGTCTGCCCCTTCAGGGCGTAACGCGTTGGGGAATTCGATCCCGGGGCGCCGTCACGCGTCNNTCGCCCCTACGGGGCTGCAAAACGGTACCTCCGGCGGTCATCCGAACGGGGACACGTTGTCGCGCCGGGGACGGCGCTTGGAACATGTCCCCGTTATTTGTCCTATCCTCCGTGACTTGCCCCGGGCTATNNTATTCTCGGTCGCCCCTACGGGGCTACAAGATGCCCCGAATTTCTCCAGAATGTCCTCCTTGGCGGCTTTGCGGCTTTGTGTGAGGCAATTATCCCTCTCTTTGCATTTCACACCAAGACACAGAGATTGTCGTGTTACCGAGCGCAAGCCCGGCCTCTTTCCCAAATCGCCATTATACGCTATGCTGCTTCTATCATATTCATGGTAGGGTCGGGATAGGGAGCCTAACCGATGACCACCTGGCTTTTCGTGGCACTGTCGGTGTTCTGCGCCTGGAAGGAACCGAACATCTATTATGAGCCGCCGCCCGGCCCGGAACTGACCTCGATGCACATGGATCGGTTGCGAGATTTTCGTAAGCGTCCGGTGAAGCACAGNNCCCGGGCTATTCTCGGTCGCCCCTTGCGGGGCTGCAAACCCGGTCCTCCAGAGCGATTCTCGGTCGCCCCTACGGGGCTGCAAACCCGGTCCTCCAGAGCGATTCTCGGTCGCCCCTGCGGGGCTGCAAGAACGCTTTCTTTCTTGTAGCGCCGCCGCGGGCAGCGCGTTTACGCGCGCCGTTTGTCCTCGATTGGGGTGGCGAATCCTTCGATGCGGTTGTCGGTGAAGGTGTTTTCGCCGCATTCCTCGCCGATCCGAATGCCTACGCGACCGGCGGATCCGCGTGTTTCGAGGACGTGGTTTCGTGCCAGGGTGTTCCCGGCCGTAATGCCCTGGAAATCGATGGCGGCGCCGGTATCGGGGCCGTTGTCGCGGATTTGGTTATCTTCGAGGAGGTTGCCGGTCGGGGTGAACCCTTCGCCGCGTTCGGGGCGGAACAGGACGCCCGTTTCGCCGCTGCCTGCGATCTCGTTATTGCGGATGACGTTGTAGTGGTCGCGGTGTCCGATGGAGAGGCCCTGGCCGGTATTGTCGAGAATCCGGTTGTTCTCGGCGAGTCCGTACTGCACACCCCAGCAGAAGAAGAGGCCGATTTTGTTCCGTTCGATGCGGTTGTTGCGAATCAGGGGCCGTTGCGAGCCGGAGCCCGGGTGCATGCCGAGGTCGGCGTTGCCGTGGGTGTAACAGTCCTCGACCAGCACGTCGTGGCACACCTGCCAACTGATCCCGTCGCCGTTGTTGTTTCGGGCCTCGACGCCCCGGATGAGGATGCGGCTGCAATCCTGAAACCAGAGATTGCCCGCATAGTTGCCGTTCAGCGGCGCGTTCGCTTCCCGGTTGCCGTCGACGACCAGGTGTTCGATCGCCAGATTCGTCTTTTCCTCGGCGGTGACCAGCGGAAACAGGGTCGACACGGTGGGCGCCTTCATGGTCCAGATGTTCTTTCGAAGCGAGCGATCGAGTTTGAATCGGTTCCCGCTCCGGGCCACGAGGGTGCGTTTCAGCACCTCTTTGCCGCCGTCATGCGGGTTGTCGGCCTGGATGCATATCCCGTCGCCGACCTGAAACCCCGTGGCGTCGGCCAGCGTGATTTCCTGGTCGTACCAGTCGGAATCCGCCGCGATGGTGGTCTGCACGGACGGTTCTTTGATGAGGACGGTCGAATCGCCGTCGCCGAGCAGGCGGACGCCTGAGGGGAGGTAGATGGCGTTTCTCAGGCGGTACGTGCCGGCCAGGATGTGCACGGTGCCGCCGCCCAGGCGCGCCAGATAGTCCGCGGCAGCCTGGATCGGCTTCTCCGAATCCCCGGCGAGGTCGGCGCCGCGCGGACCCACGGAGAGGACCAGGCGCTGTTCCCAATCCGGCTCAAGGGCCAGGTCTCCCGATGTCGCACGCGGGAATGTTACCTGCGGCATGTCCGTTGCGGCGGCCCATCGCGCCCATCCCCATCCCGCGACGGCTCCTGACGCCGCCTGCAGTACTTCGCGCCGGTTCATGTGCTTCCTGCTCGGTCTCATCGTCTGGCCTCCTTGGGAATTGCCTACCCGCGATGCTTCATAGTGCACGATAGCGCGACGCGGCGCAACGCATTTTGACGGCAGGTCGCACACCGTGGCGTGTTGGTCTATAATCCGGAGCAGTCGAGCGGTTGCGGGAAACCCGCGTCAATGTTAAACAGGGGAATGTGAATCATGAGATACAGCGCACTCGGCAAGTCCGGCATTACGGCATCGGTCATCGGCATGGGAACGTGGGTTACCGGGGGCGGCATGATCTGGGGTGAAGATCCCGATGACGCCGAATCCATTCGGGCGATACACGCCGCGCTGGATACCGGCATTACGTTGATCGACACCGCGGCCTCCTACGGGCGGGGCCGCAGCGAGGAAGTGGTCGGGAAGGCCATCCGGGACCGTCGCGAGAAGGTTGTGCTGGCGACCAAGTGCGGGCTTCTGGTGGACGACGACCGCGGGGCGTTCTTCTCGGAATTCGACGGGCACACCATGTACCGCAGCCTGCGCCCGGAGACGATCCGGGAGGAGCTCGAGGGGAGCCTGCGCCGTCTGCAGACCGACTACATCGACCTGTATCAAACGCATTGGCCGGCGATCGAGCCGTTGAAGACGCCGATCGCCGATACCATGGCGTGTCTCATGGACTTGAAAGCCCAGGGGAAGATCCGGGCGATCGGGGTGTCGAACGTGAGCCTCGACGAGTTGAAAGAGAACGACGCCGCGGGCGAGCTTTCCGGCTGCCAGTTTCGTTACAGCATGCTGACGCGGCATGCTGAAGACGGCATTCTCCCGTATTGCCTGAAGCACAACATCGCGACGCTCACCTACATGTCGTTGGAACAGGGGCTCCTGACGGGGAAGATCGGCATGGACCGCGTGTTTTCGAAGGACGAGTTCCGGAGCGACATGAGCTGGAATCCCTGGTTCGCGATGGCGAACCGTCAACGCGTTCTGGATCTGCTGGCCGGGTGGAGCGACCTGACGATCCGGTACCGGTGCACACTGGCGCAACTGGTGCTTGCGTGGACGCTCGGCCAGCCCGGCGTGACCCATGTGCTGGCCGGGGCGCGAAAAACCAGCCAGATCGAGGAGAACGTGGCCGCGGCCGATCTGGAAATTGCCGGGCAGGATCTGGATCGCATGCGGCGCGATATCGTGGCGCTCGGCGAGCCGGCCTGACGGGAAGACGGCGCCGGTTTTTGGAGGCATCGCGGAAAGAACCATGAAATGGACCCATGCCATGCGCCTTGCCCGTCTCACCATCCTGGCCCTGTTCGCTGGAGTGGTTCCATGCGTTACCGTTTCTGCCGAGGGCTGCCGTCTGTGGCTGGACGCCCTGGACGTTAACGCGGACAACGCGCCCGATACGCTTGCCGGCAACACGCCGGTTTCGGTCTGGGCCGACAAGTCGGGCCATGGCCATGACGCCGTGCAGCCCGAAACGTCTTTTCAACCCGTTTACGAGGACGCGCGCGTTACGGGATACCCGGCGCTCCGGTTCGGCGGGACGCAATGCCTTGTCAGCGGGTTCACGTCCGAATGGTCCGCGACCGACTGGACGGTGTTTGCCGTAGCGACGCTGGACGCCAGCGCGCCGGACAATTATCGCGGGATCATCGGGAACCGGTTCGGGCCGGGCGATGCCCAGTGGTGGACCCTGGGTACGAAGGGCGACGGCTCGGCGTACCTCGAGCTGGCCGCGGGCGTGGGGGTGCATACGCCATTGCGCCTGGCCGATTCCAGCGCGCATCTGTACACGGTGGTCAAGCAGCACCACAGTTTCCACCTGTACCGCGACGGCACGCTGGTGGGTTCGGCCGAACGGGACAATGTCGGCGCGCTGGATAACGAGCTGCGTGTGGGACGCTGGTTTGGCGACGGGCAGGGCTGGATTGGCGGTATCGCGGAGCTGCGCCTCTGCGACGGCGCGATGGGCGACGATGCGCGGGCGGCCATCGAACAGGAGCTCATCTCGAAATGGGAGCTTGTTCCTCCGCCGGACACGTACCGCAGGCAGGCGACGTGGGCGGCCACGATGGCGGATGCCCGCGACCGGCTCCTGGCCCTGGCGTCCGGGCAACAGCCCGCATCGCGGCGCGACTGGCGGGCCAGCGTGTGGGAACATGTGCGCGCGGATTTTCCGGAGGAATGCCGCGCGATGACCAGCGCCGTTCCCGCACCCGGGCAGCTCGAATGGTTTCTGCGGCGCGATTCGAATGAGCTGGAACGCGCACTCGTCGGCCAGGCGGGCGAAGCCATCCAGCGCCAGGTTGAGGCCCTGGTGGCCTCCGGCGCCCCCGCGGGCGACTCGCGGTGGCTTGAATTGGTGCAGGAGGCGGCGCGGGTGCGCGGCCGGTTCGCGTGGACGGCGGCCCAGGTTGAACGCATCAACCTGATCGCGCTGCGCCGGGCCGTTGAGGACCTGCAGCGGACGTTTCCCGAGACCTACCCCGGCGGCGCGCACTACCTCGCGGAAATCGACCGCTACGCTGCCGGAAAAGACGCGTTGCTGGCCGGGCTTCAGGCGTTCGATGGGGCGGCCCTCGAGAAGGCCGAGGGATTTCTGGCCTTGCACCGCGAGGCGCTGCTCGCGAACCCCTTGCTGAATTTTGACCGGCTGCTCTTTGTCCGCCGGGGGCTCTCGAGCCCCTCGCTGGGCCTGGTACAAAACTGGCAGAGCAATTGCGCCCTGCCCGTGCGCGGCTTTGACGACGAGCTCGCGCTGCTGGACCTTTCCGCGCCAGATGGGGCAGTGTCGACGCTGTACCGCCCCGCGGAACCTGTTTTCACGGGCGATGTCGATCTGCATTTTGGGGCGGACCGGCTGCTCTTTTCGTCGATCGGCGCCCACGACCGCTGGCAGATCTTTGAGATTGGCATCGACGGTTCGGGGTTGCGGCAAGTCACGCCGGGCGACCAGCCCGACATCGATAACTACGACGCGTGCTACCTGCCCGACGGCGACATCATCTTCTGCTCGAACGCGTTTTTTGTGGCCGTTCCGTGCGTGAACGGCAGCACGCGGACCGCCGTGCTGTACCGGATGCATGCCGACGGGTCGGGCATCCGCCAGCTGTGCTTCGACCAGGAACACAACTGGTGCCCGACGGTGCTGAACAACGGCCGCGTCATGTACCTGCGGTGGGAATACACCGACACGCCGCACAGTCACGACCGCGTGTTGTTTCACATGAATCCGGACGGCACCGAACAGATGGAGTACTACGGGAGCAATTCGTACTGGCCCAACTCGCTGTTTTATGCGCAGCCCGTGCCGGACCATCCCACGCGATTCCTGGGGATCGTGAGCGGGCACCACGGCGTACCGCGCATGGGCGAACTGGTTCTGTTTGACCCCGCCCTTGGCCGCCGGGAGTCCGCGGGGGCGATTCAGCGCATTCCCGGCTACGGCATTCCCGTGCGCTCCGAAACCGATCCCAAGTATGACTCGACGCTGATTCAGGACAATCTGGTCGACGATTCCTGGCCCAAGTTTCTTCATCCGTTTCCGCTCAGCGACACCTACTGTCTCGTGGCGTGCAAACCCGCGCCGGAATCGTTGTGGGGCCTCTATCTGGCCGATGTCTTTGACAACCTGCTTCTGCTCCGGGAGGAGCCGGGATACGCGCTGTTTGAGCCGGTGCCGGTCCGGCAACGTCCGGTGCCGCCGGTCATTCCGTCGAAAGTGGACTTGACCCGCGACGACGCGCAGGTCTATCTGGCCAATGTGTACGAGGGGGCGGGGCTGCAGGGCGTTCCCCGGGGGACCGTGAAGGCGCTGCGTTTGTTCACGTACCACTTTCTGTATCCGGGCATGGGCGGACCGCAGGCCGTTGTCGGGATGGAAGGGCCGTGGGACATCAAACGGGTCCTGGGCACGGTGCCCGTAGCGGACGACGGCTCGGCCTACTTTCGCGTGCCGGCCAACACGCCGATCTCGGTGCAGCCGCTCGATGATGAGGGCAAGGCGCTGCAGTTGATGCGAAGCTGGTTCACCGCGATGCCCGGCGAGGTCCTTTCCTGCGCGGGGTGCCACGAGAGTCAGAGTTCCGCGCCCCCGGCCCGGCCCGCGCTGGCCATGCGGCGCTTCCCCGCGGAGATCAAGCCGTGGTACGGTCCTTCGCGCGGGTTCAATTTTCTGCGCGAGGTACAGCCGGTGCTCGACCGGTACTGCATCGGCTGCCATGACGGTTCCCGGCCCATCCCCGACCTCAAAGAGCGGGCCTACATCACCGATTACACGAGCGTGTTCCACCATGGCGGGCAGGATGCCGGCCACTTCTCGATATCGTATGCCGAGCTGCACCGTTTCGTCAGGAGGCCCGGACTCGAAAGCGATTACCATCTGCTGACGCCTTTGGAATTCCACGCCGATACCACCGACCTGGTCCAGATGCTTCGGAAAGGGCATCACGGCGTGCAGCTGGATGCCGAGGCGTGGGACCGGCTCATCACGTGGATTGACCTCAACGCGCCCTTTCACGGGACGTGGCACGAGATCGCGGGCGAAGACCGCGTGGCGGGGCCCGCGCAACGCCGCCGGGAGCTGCTCCGTCTCTACGCGAACATGGACCAGGATTTCGAGGCCATTCCGCCTGTTCCTCAGGCCCCCGTCGAGACCGTGATGCCCGCGCACGAGCCGGTGGCGCAGGCGCCGGCTCCGGTGTGCCCCGGCTGGCCTTTCGATGCCGTGGAGGCCCGGCGGCGCCAGGCGGACGCCGCGGAAACCCTGCGCCTGGTTGTGGACGCCCCCCAGACGCCTGTACGGCAGACCGTCGACCTGGGCCAGGGCATCAGCCTCGAGCTGGCGCTCGTCCCCGCGGGCTCGTTTGTCATGGGCGCCGCGGACGGCGAGCCGGATGAGGCGCCTCAGTCGGTTGTTGTCATTGAGAAGCCGTTCTGGATGGCGCGCACGGAGATCACCAACGCGCAGTTTGAAGTCTATAGCTCCACGCACGACAGCGGCGTCGAGAGCCGGTTCTCCATGCAGTTCGGCGTCCGGGGGTTCTATGTGAACGGGCCCGGGCAGCCCGTGGTGCGGGTATCCTGGACCGAGGCGATGGCCTTCTGCGACTGGCTCAGCGGGAGGACCGGGCAGCGGTTTACGCTTCCCACCGAAGCGCAGTGGGAATATGCCTGCCGCGCGGGATCGGCGGACGCCTTTTCGTTCGGACCCGTCGATGCCGATTACACCCGGCATGCCAACTTCGCGGATCAGAAACTGCGCGAGTTCGTGTGCCACACGTACAAGAAGGAGCGCGAACCCTGGCTTCATGCCAGCAAATACGACGACTGGATCCCCAAAGACCTGCGTTTTAATGACGGAGGGTTTTTGTCGGACGGCGTGGGTTTGTACGAGCCCAACGCGTGGGGGTTGCATGACATGCACGGAAACGTCTGGGAATNNCTTCCGACCGAAGCCGAATGGGAGTTCATGTGCCGCGCCGGAACCACGACGCTGTTTTCGTCCGGGAACACCGAGTCGAGTCTCTCGTCCGCCGGATGGTATAAGGGGAATACAGCCTCGACCCAGCAGGTTCAACAAAAAGCGGCGAATCCCTGGGGCCTCTACGACATGCACGGAAACGTCTGGGAATGGACACGTTCGGTGTACCGGCCGTATCCCTGCGACGAACACGACGGCCGCAATGCGCCCGGGGCGGACGGCGAACGCGTTGTACGGGGCGGCTCGTGGCGCGACCGGCCGATGCGGGCCCGGTCGGCCGTGCGCCTAGCGTACCGCCCCTACCACGGCGTGTACAATGTGGGTTTCCGGGTGGTGTGCGACGCGGAGGGACCGGTCCGGGCCGCGCGGCGCGTCCCGGAGTAAGCGCGCGGCGCCGGTGCGTCGCATGGCGAGTCCGGCACAGAGGGGGGCTGCATGCGTCCTGTGATAATGGCATTCGTTCTTGGATGCGGGTTCGCGCTGCTGTGCTCTCCGCGGGCGCATTCGGCTTCTGACGCCGGGTCTCCCGCGGAGCGGCTGCGCGCGTTTGATGGAGCGGCCCTGCGTCTCGCGATTGAGGATCTCGTCCGCGAATTCGGCGACCGGTATCCCGACGGTCCGGCGTATCTTCAGGCGCTGGCTCGCTACGAAACGTGGGTGCGGGAGATCCGCGACGCGGCCAACCTCAGCGAACGCGGGGGATTGTGGGGCTGGCATCCCAACGATCCCGCCGTACAGGCGCGCGTGGATGAGATACTCGCGTTCCAGCGGAACGCCCTCCTCGCCAATCCGCTGCTGGATTTCCGGCGGATCCTTTTCGTCAAACGCAGCGAGGCCAATCTCGGGCTCCCCATGAACTGGGAGAGCAACTCGAGTATTTCGCGCGACGGCATCGACAACGAACTCTGCGTGCTCTCGCTTGACCATCTCGACGCGGACCCCGTCACCGTCTTCAAGCCGGAAGGGGGGCGGTTCGTGGGCGACGTGGATCTGCACTTCGACGGCGAGCGCATGCTGTTTTCGATGCCCGGCGAAGACCGGCGCTGGCAGGTGTTTGAACTGGGAGTGGACGGGACCGGGTTGCGTCAGCTCCCGTTGATCGACGAACCGGATGTCGACAATTACGATGCGTGCTACCTCCCCGACGGGGCGATCCTCTTCAGTTCGACGGCCTGTTTTGTTGGCGTGCCCTGTGTGACCGGGGCGTCGCACGTGTGCCACCTGTTCCGGTACGAGCCCGAGACCGGGGCCATCCGCCGGCTCACGTTTGAACAGGACCACAACTGGTGCCCGGCCGTTCTCAACAACGGCCGGGTGCTGTATCTCCGCTGGGAGTATTCGGATCTCCCGCATTTCGTGTCGCGGATTCTGTTTCACATGAATCCCGACGGCACGAATCAGGCGGAGTATTACGGCAGCAATTCGTACTGGCCCAACGGGCTGTTTTTCGCCCGGCCGGCGCCCAATCATCCCAGCCTGGTTGCCGCGATCGTCAGCGGCCACCACGACGTGCCGCGGATGGGCGAGCTGGTGTTGATCGATCCCGCCCGGGGCCGCGCGCAGGCCGATGGGGTGGTTCAACGCATCCCGGGACGGGGCAAACCGGTTGAGCCCGTCATCCTCGACGGACTGGTGATGAACAACTGGCCGAAATTCCTGCATCCCTGTCCGCTGAGTGACAAGTACCTCCTGGTTGCATCGAAACCCGCCCCCGAATCGAAATGGGGCATCTATCTCGTCGACGTGTTCGACAACATGACGCTGATCAAGGAGATTGACGGCAGCGCGCTGCTGGAGCCGTTGCCGTTGCGGCCGGCGCCGCGCCCGCCGGTCATCGCGCCGCGCGTGAACCTGGCCGATCCCGAAGCGACGGTGTACCTTACCGACGTGTACGGGGGGCCGGGTCTGGACGGTATCCCGCGCGGCACGGTCAAGCGCTTGCGTCTTTTTACGTACCATTTTGCGTACCACAACATGGGCGGCCAGGTGAACCGCGTGGGCCTTGATGGTCCCTGGGACATCAAGCGCGTGCTGGGAACCGTGCCGGTCGAAGCCGACGGGAGCGCGCTGTTTCGGGTTCCCGCCAACACGCCGATCTCGATTCAGCCGCTGGATGCGGAGGGCAAAGCGCTCCAGTTGATGCGGAGCTGGCTGGTGGGGATGCCGGGCGAAGTGGTTTCGTGCGCGGGCTGCCACGAGCCGCAGAACGTCACCCCGCCCGCCCGCAACACGCTTGCCGCCCGGCGATTGCCCAGCGCGATCACGCCGTGGTACGGACCCACGCGCGGCTTCGCGTTCACGCGGGAAGTCCAGCCCGTGCTCGACGCCTACTGCATTGAGTGTCATGACGGGCGGGAGGGCCGCCCGGACTTTCGCGACGCCCCGCCGGTGCATCCGCCCGCCGGTCAGGAGGCCTATTCCACGGGTTCGAAGTTCACGCCCTCGTATCTGGCGCTTCGGGCGTACGTCCGCACGAGCACGATTGAGAGCGACATGCACCTCCTCACGCCGTGCGATTTCCACGCCGATACCTCGCGCCTGGTGCGCCTGCTGTCGAACGGGCACCATGGCGTCGAGCTTTCTCCGGAAGCCTGGGACCGGCTGATCACCTGGATTGACCTCAATGCCCCCGCGCACGGCACGTGGCATGAAATCGTGGGCGAGGAGCTGGTCACTCACCAGCGCGACCGCCGCCGCGAACTGTTGAGACGGTATGCGGGCATCGACGAAGACCCCGAAGCGGTCTGCGATCTCCCCGTGTTGGCCGATGGGCCCGCCGCCACGGCTCTTCCGGCAGTGGTGCCTCCGGAGCCAGCGGCCGCGCCGTCCGAACTGCCCGAAACGCGCGTTGCGGATGCGCCGGCCCCGGGCGCCTGCCGCGCCATCGAGCTCTCGCCGGGCATTTCGCTCGACCTGGCCTTCATTCCGCCCGGCACCCTCTCGCCTGACCGCGACCCGGGCCCTTCGTCCGGGCGTGCCGTGCAGCGTGCCGTCATCCCGCGCGGGTTCTGGATGAGCCGCCACGAAATCACCAACGAGCAGTTTGCGGTGTTCGAGCCAGCCCACGACAGCCGCCTGGAACACGGCGATTTCCTCCAGTTCAGCCTCGAGGAGCGCGGCTACCCGCTGAACGGTCCGCAACAGCCGGTAGTGCGTGTTTCGTGGCGCGAGGCCATGCGTTTCTGCGAATGGCTGACCCGGCGCACGGGGGAGGCCGTCACGCTGCCGTCCGAGGCCGAATGGGAGCACGCCTGCCGCGCCGGCGCGCCGACGCCGATGTGGTATGGCGAGACCGGCGCCAATTTCGCCGCCTTCGCGAACCTTGCCGATACCCGTCTCTCTCAGATCGACACGTTTGCCCCCTGGGGCCTCCCTTCGGGCGCGCTGTACCCCTACCGGCCGGCCGTCAATGACGTGGACGACGGGTTTCGCGTGTCCGCCCCGGCAGGCTCGTTCGAAGCGAACCCGTGGGGCCTGTTTGATATGCACGGGAACGTGGCGGAATGGACCCGGAGCGCCTGGGGGAGCTGGCCGTGTGCCGCCGGGGAAGGGCAAGACGACCCCGGTCCGGGCGAAAAACGCATCGTGCGCGGCGGCTCGTGGTACGACCGTCCCGCCGAGGCCACCGCATCCAGCCGCTATGCCCATCACCCGTGGCAGAAGGTCTATGACACCGGATTCCGCGTCATTGTCTATCCGCCCTGACCTGGCCCGGGGCCGGCCCTCCGGGTGCGCCCGTCATACCGGAGTTGCGGGGGTTTGACACGCTCTGGTGGCCTTGTTATTCTGCCTCCAGTCGTTGTTGTATTACGTTCCACAGGTGGCATTTTTCTTCAACCGGGCAGCTTCCTGATGGCCATGGCGCATGAAATATCCCAGTGCGGGGTACCGAGCCGTGTTCGGGGCACGATTCACCGGAGGCGCATCCGGAAATCCCGCAAGGACGTGGCAAGCGGTGTTTTCGGCCGGGCATTCCGGCTGCGATGGAGGATGTCGTGCCCCGGCGGCGCGGATGCGAAATGGGATAGCGGCCCGGGGGTTTCCCCGGGTAACTTGTTTGATTAAAGGAGGATACGAACGATGGCAGGCGCGACCTTTCACCATTTTGGCGTACCCACGACCCAACAGGCCGGGAAGGAAGACTATCTCGAGGGCGCGAAGGTCTATGTCACGAATGCGGATGACCATCCCTTCCACATTGAATTCCTGCGTTTTGAGAAGGACAGCCCGATGCACCCGGACGTTCAGAACACGCCCCACGCCGCCTTCATGGTCGACAACCTCGACGAGGCCCTCCAGGGCCGCCACGTGATCGTCGAGCCGTTCGACGCCAACCCGTCGCTGCGTGTGGCTTTTATTAAGGATGGGGACGCCGTGCTCGAACTGATGGAAGCCAGGTAAGGCGATCAGCAACCGGTACGAATACTGAAACCAGGGGGAGCAAGCCGTCATGGCAATGAAGAAGTTCATCAACGATCCCGATAATCTCGTCAACGAACTGCTGGCGGGTTTTGTGCTGGCCCATGCGAACAAGGTGGCGCTGGCGGGCAACAAGCTCGTCGTGCGGACGCACCCGAAAGCCGCGAGCAAGGTGGCCGTAGTCACGCTGGGCGGGAGCGGGCACGAACCCGCGCTGAGCGGATTCGTGGGCGAGGGCATGCTCGATATCAGCGTTCCGGGCGAGATCTTCGCCGCGCCCGGGCCGCCCCGCGTGTTCGAGGCGCTCAAACTGGCCCATCGCGACGCGGGGGTGCTGCTGGTCGTCCTGAATCACGAAGGCGACGTCATGACCGCCGGTATCGCGATGGAAATGGCCGAAAAAGAAGGCTATAAAGTAAAACAGGTGCTCACCCACGATGACATCTCGGTGCCGTCGCGGCAGGATCCCCGGGATCGGCGGGGGCTGGTGGGCTGTTTCCCGGTAATCAAGGTCGCGGGCGCCGCCGCGGAACAGGGTAAGTCGCTGGACGAGTGTCTCGCGATTGCCGAGCGCATGGAACGTAACATGGCCACGCTCGCGGTCGCCGTTACGGGCGCGACGCATCCCTCGACGGGCAGCGTGATTGCCGAGGTGCCCGAGGCCGACATGATCGTCGGCATGGGCCAGCACGGGGAGGCCGGCGGGGGGCAGCAGCCGCTCAAGAGCGCCGATGAAACGGCGGCTATTATGATTGATGCCCTGTGCAACGATCTGGGGGCGAAGGCCGGCGATCGGCTGCTGGTGATGATCAATGGGGTCGGCTCGACAACGCTTATGGAACAGTATCTCGTGCTCAACGGGGTGAAAAAGGCCCTGGACGCGAAGGGCATTGTACTGGCGCGCGCGATCGCGGGCGAGTTTCTCACGGTGCAGGAGATGGGCGGCTTCCAGATGTTTGCCGCGAAGATGGACGACGAGCTGCTGGCCCTGTGGGACGCCCCCTGCAACACGCCGGCGCTGGTCGTGAAATAGGTTCCGGGACGGCAGAACGATGGTGACCTACGAGCGATGGGTGGCGATGGTGCGCGCGGCGGCCGGGCAGGTTCGCGCCAGCCAGGATCTGCTTTCGAATCTGGATTCACACGGCGGCGACGGCGATCACGGGACCACGATGGTTCGTGCCATGAACTGCATCGAGCAGGCCGTCGAGGCGGAGCAGTCGTCGTCGATACCGGCGCTTTTGCGGGCCATCGGCTGGGCGGTCATGGGCGTTGATGGCGGCGCGACAGGCCCGCTTTTCGGCACGTTTTTCATGAGCATGTCGGACGCGGCGCCCGGGGACGCGGCGCTTGACGCGCGGGGGCTGGCGGCGGCGTTTACGGCGGGTCTGGCGGGCGTTCAGAAGCGTACCCGTGCTCAGGTGGGCGACAAGACGATGCTCGATGCTCTCGTGCCGGCGGTAGAGGCCGCAGCGGCGGCCGCGGACGGCGGCGGCTCGGTCGAAGACGTGTTGCGAAGCGCGTTTGAGGCCGCCCGCGCAGGCGCGGAACGCACGAGCGCGTTGCAGGCGCGGTTTGGCCGCGCCAAAAACATCGGTGAAAAGAGCATTGGACAACCCGACGCCGGGGCCACCTCGGTTTCGCTCTTGTTCAAAGGGTTTTTGGAAGGAGTAAGATCCCATGCCTGATGCGGACAAGAAGAGCGGCGACAAGGAGAAGAATTTCGGGATTGGCATTCCCCAGGAGACGCCCGGGTTCTTCCTCAAGGGCAGTGCCCATCTCGATTGGGGGATGAAACACCGGCTCGCGCGCATTTTCAATCCCAGGAGCGGGCGGACGGTCATGCTGGCGTTTGATCACGGCTACATCATGGGGCCGACGTCCGGCATCGAACGGATCGACCTCAGCATCCCCCCGCTGATTGACTACGTGGACTGCCTGATGTGCACGCGCGGGGCCTTGCGCACCTGTATCCCGCCCGAGACCAACAAGCCGGTGGTCATGCGGTGCAGCACCGGGGCCACGGTGCTTAAAGATCTCAGCGACGAGGTGATCGGGGTGACGGTCGAGGATGCCCTGCGCCTGAACGCGGCCGCGGTGACCACGCAGGTCTGTATTGGCGCGACGCACGAGCGCGAAACGCTCGAAAACCTGTCGTACCTGATCAACGAGGGCAACAACTACGGCGTTCCGACGCTCGGGGTCACCGCCGTGGGTAAGGAACTCGTGCGCGATGCCCGGTATCTGGGCCTGGCGTGCCGGGTGATTGCGGAACTGGGCGCGCATTTCGTGAAGACGTATTACTGCGAACCCGATTTCGAGGAAGTCGTGGCGGGATGTCCGGTCCCGATTGTGATCGCGGGCGGCAAGAAGCTTCCGGAGAAAGAGGCCCTCGACATGGCGTACAAGGCGATCAGCCAGGGCGCCATGGGCGTCGACATGGGCCGCAATATCTTCTGCGCCGATGATCCCGTCGCGATGGTGCAGGCCGTGCGCCAGGTGGTTCACGAGAACGACACGCCGGAGAAGGCGTTTGACCTGTACGAGACCCTGAAACACGAACACGCGCATTGACCGTCCCTGTGCAGGAGACAGGACGCGCAGGACGCGGTGCGCGCACCGAAGCAGGAGGAACCGGGTGATGATTCGCATGACCAGGCGACAAATGATAGGCGGCGTCGTGGCCGGCGCGGCAATGACTGCTGTTGGCGGCCGCGGACGCGCAAGCGAGGTGAGTATGTTGAATAACAAGGATTTCTACAAGGCGGATGGTTCTTTTAACGCTGCGGCGGCCAAAGAGGCCTATTACGACATGATGCGGCGGTTCAATTACCCCATCGTCGACCGGCTCAAGGGCGAGGAGTTCTGGGCGGTCGATTTCGGCCTGGGCAAGTTTGCCGAGCTGGGTATGGCGGGCATCTTCTGGCTCAATGTCAAGGAACACGACTTTTTCGGCCACGAGATCTACCTGCTGCCTGGCCAGATGATCCCCGAGCACCGTCATCTGAAGACCGACGAGGCGCGGCCGAAAATGGAAGGCTGGCACACCCGTCACGGCTTTGTCTGGACCTACGGCGAAGGCGAGCCCAATCCCGGCGACGTCGAGCGTATTCCGCCCAGTCACCGCGAAATCGCCAAGGCCCGGCGCGCCCTCAAACTGATGCCCGGCGAGGTGACCTGGCTGCCCGTGGCTGAACAGTGGCATTCCATGCTGGCGGGGCCCGAGGGCGCCATCGTGACCGAATATGCGTCGTATCACGACAATGCCGCGCTTCGGTTCACCATTCCGAACGCGAAACTGTAGGCTGGGAAGACGCGCAGGTGACGGGCCGTCCGCCTGCCCTGCAGGATGGACCCGGATGAATGTGCGAGCGGGCGCCGAGGCCCCGGCGACGGCGGCCGCGCGCCCGCACAACGAGAGGACATCGAGAACCGTGAGCCCTTTCCAAACCAACGCCTTGCGGACGGGTGCGTTCCTGACGTGCCTGCTGTGTGCGGTCGCGGCCCTGGCTGGTGAAGGCAGCGGCGCCCTGTATGTCAAGCATGATACCTGGTCCGAGACCATGACGGCCGCGCGGCAGGCGTTCCAGGCCGCCGGAAACGACCCGGCGCTCGAGATCGGGCCGTGGCATACGACCGGCGCGCTGAAGGCCGAGGGCTTTGCCCAGGCGCTGTTCCCCGAACAGGGGGTCGAGCTGCAGGCGAAGACCGCCGACGGCAAACCGCTCTGGACGCCGCAACCGGACTGGAAAGACGGTGCGGTGATCAATCTGCCCGGCGGCGACTCGCACTCGACGTATCTGTTCCGCACGATCCAGGCGGCCGGGCCCGTGACACTGACGGCCAGTTTTGGAAGCGATGACGGTCTTGAGGTCTGGTTTAACGGCGAGAAGGCCGTTTCGAACGACGTGCCGCGGGTGGCCGCTCCCAATCAGGACCGGACGGGGCTCTCCTTGAATCCGGGCGAAAACCGGCTGCTCCTGAAGATTTACAACCGAAGCGGGGGGCATGCGTTCTTTTTTGCGCTTGCCGACCAGCGGCTCGATGCGCTCTGGCGCCAGATGACCGCCGATTTTCCGCGCCAGGCCCGGTGGTTTGAGCAGAGTGTCGGAGGCGACGGCGTGTTGGCCTGGTTCCGCCTGACCTCCACCGCCGCCGAGGAGCGTATCATCAATGCATCCCTGGACCGCCTGGACGATCTGGCCGACGGTCTGAAGAACGAATTGGGCGCGCTGAAAGCGGAACAGGCGTCCGCCCACGACCCGCGCTGGCTGACGCTGTTCGAACGCGCGCGTCTTGCCGCCGACAACGCCGGGCTCCTGAACAGAGTCAGCCTGGAGGCGGTGCGGCGCGCGGTCGACGACCTGAGGACGGCCTACCCCGACCAGTACCCCGACGGCCAGGCCCTGGCGGAGCGCCTTGCCGCGCTGGATGCGACGGTCCAGCAGGCGCGTCAGGCTCTGCGTGAAGCCCGGCCCGGCGCGGAGAGCGCCCTGGGCGAGGCGGCCGTTCAGGCGGCCGCGTTGCAGCGCGAAGCCCTGCTGGCCAATCCGCTGCTCGATTTTGATCGGCTGCTTCTCATTAAACGCGCGGAAGGCAACCTGGGCCTGCCGCAGAACTGGCAGGGCAACTGCGCCGTAGCGCGCGCGGGCTACGACAACGAGATCTGCGTGATGAGCCCGGTGTCGCCCGACGGCGCCCTCACCACGTTTTTCAAACCCGACGGTTCGCGCTTTGTGGGGGACGTGGACCTGCATTTCGACGGCAGCAAGATGTTGATCTCGATGCCGGGGTCTCATGACCGCTGGCAGATCTGGGAACTGGGCGCCGACGGGTCCGGGCCGCGCCAGGTGACGCCGGGCGCGTATCCGGATGTCGACAACTACGATGCGTGTTATCTGCCGGACGGCCGGATCGTGTTCGCGTCCACCCGGTGTTTCCAGGGGATCCCCTGCGTGACGGGGTCGGATGCGGTGGCCAACCTGTGCATCATGCATCCCGACGGCACGGGTATCCGAATGCTCTGTTTTGATCAGGACCACAACTGGTGCCCGACGGTGCTGAACAACGGCCGGGTCCTGTTTTCGCGGTGGGAATACTCGGACACGCCCCACTACTTTTCGCGCCTGCTGTTCCACATGAATCCGGACGGCACCAACCAGATGGAGTATTACGGGAGCAACTCGTTCTGGCCGAACTCGATCTTCTATGCGCGGCCGATCCCCGGCCACCCGACCAAGGTCGTGGCCATCGTCTCGGGCCACCACGGCGTGGCCCGCATGGGCGAACTCACGGTGTTTGACCCCGCGGTGGGACGGCGCGAAGCGGATGGCGCGGTGCAGCGCATCCCCGGCTACGGCAAGGCCGTTGACCCGGTCATTGCCGATCAACTCGTCGCGGACTCCTGGCCGAAATTCCTGCACCCGTATCCCCTGAGCGACAAGTACTTTCTCGTGTCGTGCAAACCTTCGCCCGAAGCCCTCTGGGGGATTTATCTCGCCGACATTTTCGACAACCTGGTGCTGCTCAAGGAAGAGCCCGGATTCGCGCTGCTGGAACCGGTGCCTTTCCGGCCCACAGCGGCGCCGCCCGAGATCCCCGACAAGGTGCGCCTGGATTCCAGGGAGGCCACGGTCTATCTCGCGGACATCTACGAGGGGGACGGTCTGAAAGACATCCCGCGCGGCACCGTCAAGAAGCTCCGGCTCTTTGCCATGCACTACACCTACAACAAGATGGGCGGGCACAGGCATATCGGCATGGAAGGCCCGTGGGATGTGCACCGCATTCTCGGCACCGTGCCCGTGTTTGAGGACGGGTCGGCGGTGTTCACCGTGCCCGCGAATGTCCCGATTGCCGTGCAGCCCCTTGACGAGCGGGGCCGCGCGCTGCAGGTCATGCGGAGCTGGTTCACGGCGATGCCGGGTGAGGTCCTGTCGTGTGTGGGCTGCCACGAACAGCAGAACATGGGCCCGCCCGTGACGCGGAGTCTGGCGGCGCGCACGCCTCCCGTGGCGATCGAGCCGTGGTACGGGCCGGCGCGCGGCTTCAGTTTCAAACGCGACGTTCAGCCCGCGCTCGATCAGTTTTGCGTGGGCTGCCACCAGGGGCAGGAAGGGCGCCCCGATTTCGCCCGCAAAGACGAGAACGGCTGGAACAACTTAACGCCCTCGTATCTGGCGCTGCACCCCTATGTGCGGCGGCCCGGTCCCGAGAGCGACTACCATCTGGCGACGCCCATGGAGTGGCACGCGGGGACGAGCGAGCTCGTTCAGATGCTCGAGAAAGGCCATTTCGGCGTGAAACCGGATGCGGAGGCGTGGGACCGGCTGTTCACGTGGATCGATCTCAACGTGCCCGATCACGGGACGTGGCATGAACATCAACCCATTCCCGGGGATTTCGACAAGCGCCGGGCCTACATGCTGGCCACCTACGCCAACCGCACGGAAGACTACGAGGCCATTCCCGAAGGCCTCGGCGCTCCGCGCGCGTTCGTCGCACCCGAACCGGCGGCCATAAAGCAGAGCGCCGCGCTGCGCGTTGAAGGCTGGCCGTTCTCGAACGACGCGGCGCGGGCCCTCCAACGCGCCGCGGCGGGCGCCGTGGCCGCGGCCGATGCGGCCGGCGAACCGCAGCGAAAAACGCTTGACCTTGGCGACGGATTGACGATGGACTTCGTGCTCATCCCCGCGGGGGACTACGTTATGGGCAGCGCGGCCGGGGCGCTCGACGAACAGCCTCCGTGCCCGGTGACCGTAGACCAGCCGTTCTGGATGGGCGTCACCGAGGTGTCAAACGCGCAGTTCGCGCGGTTCAACCCCGCGCATGACACGGGGACCATCGATCAGCACAATAAAGACCATACCCGGCCGGGATACGCCGCCAACCTGCCTGAGCAGCCCGCGGCGCGGGTCTCGTGGGATGAAGCGATGGCGTTTTGCGAGTGGCTGAGCGGCCGGGCCGGCGTTGCCTGCACCCTGCCCACCGAGACACAGTGGGAGTGGGCGTGCCGGGCCGGTTCTGACGCCCCGTTCTTCTATGGCGGGATGGACGCGGATTTCTCGGCGTTTGCCAATCTTGCCGACCAGTCGATCACACTGCTGGCCGTTGCGGGCATCGATCCTCAGCCCATTCCCAATCCCAGTCCCTACGAGGATTTCCTGCCGAAAGACGCCGGCTTCAACGACGGTGAACGCATCGTGACAGACGTGGGCAGCTACCAGCCCAATCCCTGGGGATTGATGGACATGCACGGCAACGTCGCGGAATGGACCCGCACCGCGTTTGCCGCGTATCCGTATTCGGACGATGGCCGCAACGAGCCCGCTTCGCGCGCGGACAAGGTAGTTCGCGGCGGCTCCTGGCTTGATCGGCCGCACCGGGCCACGGCGTCCTTCCGGCTGGCGTATAAGCCGTATCAGAAGGTGTTTAACGTGGGTTTCCGCGTGATCATGCCCGTTGACGCGCAGAATCCCGTTAATATCGCACGGAACTAGCCGGTCTTGTGCCGGGGCGCCGTCCTTTCCGTCATGCCGGCGGGCGCGGATTCCGCGCTGGCTGCCGGTCCGGGCGCGTGGAACGGATGCCGTGCTTTCGGGGTTCTATGGGGCGCGGTCTGGACCCGCGCATCCCGCCGGAGCGCCGGTTAGATTCTTGAAGGGAGAATCGGTACAATCGGGTTGAATTGGCGCCGCGGGCGGTTTGCGCCGCGCCATTTTCGAGCAGAAATCAGGACGCGAAATGCAGCTGCGCACGAACAAGGGGGATCGGACTATGTGGAATGCGGCAATCTGGCGCCGCGGGTTTGCGATCGTACTGCTGATGGCGGGAATCCTGACCGGCAGCGCCTCGGCGCAGCACTACTTATCGCCGGTATCGCTGGCGCTGAGTCCGGAACAGACCTCCCTGTACGTCGCCGCGCACACGGGCAATCAGATCGTGGTGCTGGGACTGGCGGACCGTGCCGTTGTGTCGACGTTTTCGTTGCCCGGCGCGCCCACGGGCGTATGTGTATCCGCTGACGGAACCGCGCTTTACGTGACCATCGAAGCGCCCGAAGGGGCGCTGCTGGTCATGAACCGCAGTGATGGGGCGGTCCGGGCACGCCTGCCCATGGGACATGCCCCGGTGGCGCCTGTTGCGAGTGCCGACGGGAAGTTCGTGTATGTGTGCAACCGTTTCGACAACCAGGTTGCCGTGATTGACGCGGCCGCCAACGCCGAACTGGCCCGGGTTCCGGTCAGCCGCGAACCGTTTGCCGCGGCTCTGACTCCGGACGGGAAATGGCTCTGCGTGGCCAATCATCTTCCGGCGGGCGCGGCTGACGGGGACTACATCTCCTCCTGTGTTTCGATGATCGATACGGCAGCGCGCAGCGTGGCCGCGACCGTCGTTCTGCCCAATGGCAGCACCGGTCTGCGGGGAATTGCCCTTTCTCCGGACGGGGCCTATGCCTATGTGACGCACATTCTCGGGCGGTACCAGCTTCCGACCACGCAACTCGAGCGCGGCTGGATGAACACCAACGCGCTGAGCATCATCGATATCGCTGGCCAGAAACTGTTGAATACGGTTCTGCTCGATGACGTCGATCTGGGCGCCGCCAACCCGTGGGGGGTCCAGGTGAGCGCCGATGGGGCGTACCTGTGCGTCAGCCACGCAGGCACCCAGGAAATCAGCGCGATCGATCGCGCCGCGCTGCACGACAAACTGGCCAGGGTCGCGGCCGGCGAGCAGGTGTCCGAAGTGTCGCGCACTCCCGAGGACGTGCCAAACGACCTGGCGTTCCTGGTGGGCATGCGCCGTCGCATCAAGCTGAACGGCAATGGACCCCGGGGGATTGCCATGGCGGGCACGAACGTTTATGCCGCCGAGTATTTTACCGACAGCGTCGGCGTGGTGGACGTGAATCCCGAGGCGCGTCCGCGCGCGGCGTCCATTGCGCTGGGGCCGGCCCAGGAAGTGTCGGCCGTGCGCAAAGGCGAGATGTTGTTCAACGATGCCGCCCTGTGCTTCCAGAACTGGCAGAGTTGCGCGAGCTGCCATCCCGACCTGCGCGCCGATGGCCTCAACTGGGACCTTCTCAACGACGGTATGGGCAATCCCAAGAACACCAAGAGCCTGTTTCTGTCGCATCAGACGCCGCCGGTGATGGTGTCCGGCGTGCGCGACAAGGCCGAGACCGCGGTCCGATCGGGTATTCGCTACATCCAGTTCGCCGTGCGGCCGGAGGAAGATGCCGTTGCGATTGACGAATACGCGAAGTCCGTGACAGCCGTGCCCAGCCCGTATCTCGTAAACGGCACGCTGAGTGAATCCGCCAAACGCGGTGAAGCCCTGTTTCAGCAGGCGGGGTGCGCGACCTGTCATCCCGCGCCGCTGTATACCGATCTCCAGGCCTACACCGTGGGCACCGGCAAAGACCGCGAAGCCGACATGAAATTCGACACGCCGTCCCTCGTCGAAGTATGGCGTACCGCCCCGTATCTGCACGACGGCCGGGCCGCCACCATGCTCGACATGCTGAAGAGCGAGGCTTCGGGGGCGCAGCATCATCCCTCCGACCTGACGGAGGAGCAACTCGCCGATCTCGCCGCCTATGTCCTGTCGCTGTAACGCCCAAGGGAAATCTTGGCCGATAGACAACGGCGTCTGGCTCCGCCCGGCGCCCCGTGTATCAACCCGGTCTCACCGGGCGCGCCTGTGCGCGCCGCGGGTGAGGCGGTCATGAAGGACGAAAACGTGAGTTTGAGACAAGAGAACAGCATACAGACCCGAATTGTCCAGCGGACCGGTTACCAGGAACTGTTCATTACGGCCGCGCCCCAGCCCGGCCAGGATTTGGGCGCGTTGTTGCTCGAGGTGTTTCAGGAGGTCGACGAGCGCCGCGCTTCGGTCGTTTCGCACGAGATGTTCGGGGTTTCCCGCGAGGCGGGCGATGCCGCGTTCCGGCGCGTGGCCGCCGAGCGTGGCGAACCGGCCTGGCCGGTGCTCTGGATATCGGAAGGGGCGGATGCCGAACCGCCCGCCGTGGCCGTCCAGGTGTGGGCCGTGACCCGGCTCGAGGTCAGCCCCGTGCGCTGCGACGAGCGGATCATCGGCGTGCGGTACGAAGACGAAAGCGCCGAATACTGCCGGCTCGGGGGGATTCTTCCCGACGACGTGTCCGTGGCCGAGGGCGCGCAGGCGATGTCCGTTTTCGAGCAGATGGAAGCCGGGCTCGAGACCGTCGGCATGGAGTTTCACGACGTGTTGCGGACGTGGTTTTACAACGACCGGATCACGGCGTGGTACCCGCAGTTCAACCAGGCGCGCGACGCCATGTTCAAGCGGTGGCGGGTGTTCGATGGGCTGGTGCCTGCGAGCACGGCCGTTGGCGGCGCGAATGCGTTCGGCGCGGCGCTGACCGGCGGGCTGATTGCGGTCAAGGCCAAGACAGCCGGGGTGCAACGGCGCCCCCTCCCCTCGCCGCTGCAATGCCCTGCCCTGGATTACGGCAGCTCGTTCAGCCGCGCGGTGGAATTCGAGACGGAGGACCACCGCCGCATCTACGTTTCCGGCTCCGCCAGCATTGCCCCGGAAGGCCATACGGTGTTTATTGACGACATCGAAGGGCAAATCGCCCGGACGATGGAGGTGATTGGCGCCATCCTCGAATCCCGCGGGATGGACTGGAAGGATGTCTGCCGCGCCATCGCCTATTTCAAAGATCCGCGCAACATCGGGCTGTTCCCGAAGTACTGCGAGGCCCAGGGTATCTCCGATCTCCCCGTGGCGCATGTGAAAGACGACATCTGCCGCGATGACCTCCTTTTTGAGGTCGAACTCGACGCGATTGTGGCAAAATAGGCAGCAGGCGCCGATAGCGTGGGCGGAACGCGCCGCCGCATGGGCTGGAGGATGGATCATGTTGAAACGGGCTGCACTGTACCTGAGCGCGGCGATGCTCGTGACCGGTTCCGCGCTTGCCGGCGAGGAGGCGGGTCCGATCCCGTGGCGTCTCGAGCCGGTGAACTCCGTCAAGGGCTGCAAAGTGCCGGAATGCGTGGTGGTCGACGCCGAGAACGCCCTGGCGTACATCTCCAACATCGAGGCGATTCCGGACGAATACTGGTCGGACGACGGGCGGGGATTCATCTCCCTGATGACGGCTGACGGCAAGATGCTCAAGCGGCGCTGGCTCAACAGCACGCCCGACGCGGTGATCCATGGCCCCAAGGGGATGTGCATTCTCCGTGATGTGCTCTATTTCGCCGATAACAGCCGGCTGCTGTCGCGGCCTCTCCAGCCGGGCGGTCAGGTGGAGCAACTCCCGGTACCGGATGCCGAACGGATCAACGACTTGGCCACTGACGGAACGCACATCTTCGCCAGCGATACCACGCGCGGCGTCATCTACAAAGTGGATCCCGTCTCGAAAGAAGTCGCCATATTGAAATCGCCCCCCTCCGTCAACGGGATTACGTTTCACAAGGGCGCGTTTTTTGCGGTAAGCTGGGACCAGCACGACATCTTCGAACTGGATCCCAGCGGCGAGGCCGACCCGGTTCCGTTTGGCCTCGGGGCGCACTTCACCCATCTTGACGGCATTGAGGTGCTGGACGACGGGACCTTCATCGTGTCCGATTTCGACGGCAACTCGGTCTGGGCCGTGGGGGCCGACCGCAAAGCGATTGCCCCCCTGGCGGACGTGGAGACGCCCGCCGACATCGGCCTGGATCGCAAACGCCTGCTGCTCTACGTTCCCCTGTTTATGAAGGACGAAGTGGCCATCTTCCGCCTCAAGAAGGAAGCGCCCGCGTCCGCGGAGTGATACCGCGGATCAGTAGGTCATCTTGCCGACCTGGACCTTCCCGCGGAATACCCAGTAGATGACGCTCGTGTAGGCCAGGACGAACGGCATTCCCAGAACCGCGATGGTAAGCATGACTTTGAGGGTCTTCGCCGACGACGCGGCGTTGTAGATGTCCAGATTGAACGCGGGGTCAAGGTTCGAGAGGACCAGATTGGGCCACAGCGTAATGCCCAGGAGGCCATTGAACGCCGCGATGGCCACCGCGGACGACAGAAACGCCCCCATGGGCCGGTTCTTCGCGAGCGAACGGAGGATGTTCACGATGGCCAGCACGCTGACCACGACAGCGGCCCATGCCGCGGGATGCGCCCTGAAATTGTCGAGCGCATGGCCAAGCTTCGCGAGCGTGTAGATCGTCACGGCGAGGTAGGTCACGAGGAAAAAGGTGAAGGTCTTCGCGGCCCAGCCGCGCACCCGCTGCTGGAGTTCCCCTTCCGTCTTGAGGCACAGGTACAGGTTCCCGTGCATCGTGAACATCGCCAGGGCGAACACGCCGACCAGCAACTGATACGGTCCCAGTAAATCGAAAAACGTTCCCACGTACTCGATGTTGCCGTTGACTTCTTTGACGGGGATGCCGGTCATCGCGTTGCCGACGGCCACGCCGAAGAGCAGCGTGGCGACGGCGCTGCCGAGGGCGAACGCCCAGTCCCAGAATCTGCGCCAGGCGGGATGGTCGAGTTTGCTGCGGAGTTCGAGCGAGATGGCCCGGAAGATCAGGGCATAGAGGAGCAGCATGAACGCGGTGTAAAACCCCGAGAATACCGTGGCATAGACTTCCGGGAACGCCGCGAACATGGCGCCGCCGAACGTCACGAGCCAGACTTCGTTCCCGTCCCAGAACGGCCCGATCGAGTTGAGCAGCACCCGGCGGTCGCGGTCGTTGCGCACGAACGGGTGCAGGATGCCTACGCCCAGGTCGAACCCGTCGAGGATCGCGTATCCGGCCAGCAGGATGCCCAGCAGGAGAAACCAGATCGTGTTGAGGTCCATGCGCTTACCCTTCCTCCGATTTGTCCGCGTCGTTTTCTTCGACGCCGGCGTCCATGAGCGAGGCGCCCTCGTGGCCGGCGAGTTTGGCCGCGACGTCCAGCGCGCTGGTCCGGGCCTCTGGCGCCGGCTCATGCAGCTCGGGTCCCTTGCGTATCTTCTTGTCCATGATGAACAGCCACACTAGAAACAGGAGGGTATACAGCACCAGGAACATGACGATGGAGAACATGACCTGGCCGCCGCTGACGGCCGGGGAAAACGCATGCTCGGTCCGCAGAAGGCCGTACACGATCCAGGGCTGGCGGCCGATCTCCGCGGCGCACCAGCCGGCCTCATTGGCGATGACGGGTCCCACCACCGCAAACACAAAGGTCCAGAGCAGCCATCGCTGCTCGAACACCGTGCCGCGCCACCAGAAGAAACAGGCCAGAAGCGTGATCCCGATGAAGAACATGCCCAGCGCCATCATCAAATGATAGGTCTGAAAGCTGAGGTTGACGGGCGGCCAGTCTTCCCGGGGGAACTGGTCGAGCCCGGTCACGGGCGCCTTGAAACTCTCGTACATCAGGAAACTGAGCCCGCCCGGGACCGCGAGACCGAATTCGACGGACTCGGTCTCGTCATTGGGCAGGCCGAACAGGTACAACGGCGCGCCTTCGCCTTCGGCGGGGGTCTTGTAGAGGCCTTCGAAGGCCGCGAGTTTCGTTGGCTGGGTGGCGCCGACGTTCTTGGCCTGCAGGTGGCCCGAACCGAGCGCGGCCAGCGACATGAAGGCGCCCATGGCCAGGGCTACCTTAAACATCTTTCGGGCCATGCTGGTATGGCGCCCTTTGAGGAGGTAGTACGAGGAGATGCTCAGCACGAAGAAGGCGCCGAGAATGCCTGCTCCGATCCAGACGTGCACGAGGCGGTGCACGGTCGAGGGGTTGAACACCATTGCCCAGAAACTGGTGATTTCGGCCCGGTTGAGCGTCTCGTTGATGACGAACCCGGCCGGGGTCTGTTGCCAGGAGTTGGCCACGACGATCCAGATCGACGAGAACACCGCGCCGAGGGAGACCATGCACGTCGAAAAGAAGTGCATTCTGGGCGAAACCCGGTCCCATCCGAAGACGAGCACGGCCAGGAACCCGGATTCGAGGAAGAAGGCGAAAATGCCTTCGGCCGCCAGCGCAGAGCCGAATACGTCGCCGACGTAGCGCGAGTACGTGGCCCAGTTGGTGCCGAATTCGAACTCCATCACGATCCCCGTCGCGACACCCATGGCGAACACGAGGGCGAAGATGCCCGTCCAGAACCGTGCGATGGCTTCGTATTCGCGCTCGCCTGTCTTCAGGTACATCCCTTCCATGATCACCATGAGCCACCCCAGCCCGATGGTGAGGGGCGGGAAAATGTAATGAAACATGATCGTGAGAGCGAATTGAAGCCGCGAAAGCATGTACACATCAAGTTCCATGACCCAGTATCCCCGTTCTATGCCTTGGCCCACTTCGGCGCGCAGGCGCCCCGGCCGCCCTGCCGTTGTCCCGGCTCAACAAAAGAGGTTGCATCCCCGCCATGGCGCTGCCGACGCCACGACACATGAACCGGCGTCAGCAATATACCTTTCCATTCGAGACCCTGTAAAGCGCGTCGAGCCCCTAACTCGTGGCGGCCCGGCTGCGGCCACGAAAAGAAACCGGGAAGCCGGGCGGCATGGCCCGGTTTCCCGGTAATCAGCACGATGAATGGATGCCCCGGTCGGTAAGGTCTCCTACGGCTGGGGTTCCTCATCCAGCAGGCTTTCGAGGACTTCCAGCAGGGCCTCCGGGTCGACGCCGTAGCCAGCGCATACCTGCCCGATGGTTTCGAACTGTCCCAGCGCGCAGTGCGAGCATCCGCCCAGATGGAAGGCCGCGAATACCTCGCGGACGCGGGGATGCACCTGCATGGCTTCCTGGATGGGCATGTCGAGATGAAAGAGCGGCTCTGCGTTTGGCTGATTGGCTGCCGGGGCCTCTGTTTTGTCGGTATCGGCCATGGTTCGTCTCCTCTTGTTGGGACTCATCCGCCCTGATTCCAGTACTGCTCGAATTCCTCGCGCGAGGAATCGCGGAGCACGTCAGGCCGGTATAGCTTTTTCACAATGGGGTCCGCCACCCGTTCGAGTTCCCCGGTCCCGTCGATGTGGGTCACGTAGCGGAGCACCTTCTGGTTGTCGTCACATTCGTAATAGATAGTCGCCTGGCCTTTGCCCGGAACGGGTTGCGAAGTTTTATAATAGAGCATCGATTTCCCCCTGTTACTGCCGGACTTCCTGTAGATCTAACAAACCCGCGCGGCGGGCCATTCCAGCGGATCAGGAAATCGCCAGCATGTTGTCGATCGGAACCCGGGCGTCCCGGAGGATGGCCTCGGGCAACTCCACCTGGTACTGCAACTTCCGGAGGGCTTCGAGGGTGTCTTCCAGGGTGATCAGGGCCATGTGGGGACACTGGTGGCTGCACATGCGGATCATTTCCTTGTCTGGATTTTCCGCGGCCAGATTGTCGCCCATGCTGCACTCCGTAAACAGCATGAACTGTTTGGCATCGGAGGCCTTGACCACATCGACCATCTTTTTTGTGCTGCCCGAGATATCCACCTTCGCGATGACCTCCGGTTTGCATTCGGGGTGGGCGATGGTGACGGCTTCCGGGAACTGTTGTTTCACGGCGTCGACGTGTTCGGGCTCGAACAGTTCATGCACCTCGCAGTGGGCGCCCCAGCCGATCACCGCGGGCGTGTCCGCGCGCAATTCCTGCTCCGAGCCGGGAATCCAGCCCTCGATGAACGCGAGACCCAGTTCCTGGGCGGTGTTTCGTGCGAGGAACTCATCCGGCACGAAGAGGATGTGCCGGTGCCCTCTGTCGAGCAGGAAGCGGACCACCGCAGCGGCGTTTCCCGAGGTGCAGCAGTAATCGGAGACCGCCTTGGTCTCGGCGTGGGTGTTGACGTAACTCACGACGGGCGCGCCGGGGAAGCGTTCTTTGAGGGCCCGCACATCGTCGGCGGTGATGCCTTCGGCCAGGGAACACCCCGCTTCGAGGTTCGGAAGCAGCACCATCCGGTCCGGATTGAGGATCTTGGCGGTTTCGGCCATGAATTTGACGCCGCAGAACACGATGATATCCGCCTCCGACTGCGCCGAAACCCGCGACAACTGCAGCGAGTCGCCCACGCTGTCCGGCACCGAACAATACAGGGCCGGTTCCATGTAGTTGTGTCCGAGGATGATGGCGTTCCGTTCGCGTTTGAGCCGGTTGATCTCGAAGGCGAGCTCCGCTTTCGCCTGAATCTCTACATCCGGGATGAGCCGGTGCAGTTTGGCACGCATGCTTTCGAGCAGGGCCTCGAACGCCTGTGTTTCGCGGGTTACGCGCGTTTTCGTCATCGCCGGTGTTCCTCTCTCGGGGTTGCAGCCAGAGCGTTTCTTCCGAAAAGGGCGCCTGCGCAGGGTCTTGCCCGTGACCGCCATTGACCATGCGCTGCTGTTCCGGAGCCCTTCGAGTAAAACGATATGTATCTATGCTAACACCCTATGGGCCTGCAATCAATCCTGGCCAGAATGGACGGGATGGACGACGCGGTCTTTAACGACACCGAAGGCGTCGAATTTGAATAGCCGCGGGTGAAACCCGTGGATCGGGCGAATCCTCCCTATCCCAACCCCTGAATAGGGGTTGAACAAATTCGGGGCCTATCTTCGACCCCTTCACAATCGTTCAGGCAGGCGCGTCCATAACGTCCATAGCGTCCATACCGTCCATGGGGTCAGCACGCCACCGCCGAATGCCTCTCTCTACAGTTCTTTCGTCCGAACGGGGACACGTAGTCGNNTTTGTCTTCTTCTCCGGACCGTCTTGGCGTCGTCAGTCTTGTCTTGTAGCGCAGGCGTCTCGCCTGCGCTACACGATCCCCGTTTCTTGTCCAGTTCTCCGGGATTTTCTGATGCGGGGCCCCGCGCGGTTCGCGTCGGTCCTCTTCTTCCGGCCGCTACTCCGTAGAGACGGACGAATGGGTTCCGCGCAAGGCACTGAGCAGGGCGTGCCAGGACAGCGTCGCGCATTTGACGCGGATCGGAAACTCCCGCACCCCTGAGAAGACCGCGAGTTTGCCAACGGCCTTTTCGTCGACGGGCGCGTCGGGATTGGCCGTGACCATGCGGTGGAACTGGACGAAGAGGTCTTCGGCCTCGCGGACGGTCTTGCCTTTGAGGAGGGTCGTCATGAGCGAGGCGGAGGATTTGGCGATGGCGCAGCCCCGGCCCTCAAAGCTGATGTCGGAGATGACGTCGCCGTTGAGTTTCAGATACAGGGTGAAATGGTCCCCGCACAGGGGGTTATGCCCCTCGATCCGGCGATCGGCGTCCTCCATGCCACGAAAATTCCGCGGTTTGCGGTTGTGTTCCAGGATGACTTGTTCGTAGAGGGCGCGGTTGCTCTGTGCCATTACCCGAAAACCTCATGCACGCGTTCGAGGGCCTTGCCGAGCGCGTCGAGTTCCTCGCGCGTGTTGTAGAAGGCCAGCGAGGCGCGCGCGGTGGCCGGTACGTCAAACCGTTCCATCAGAGGTTGCGCGCAATGGTGGCCCGCACGTATGGCGATGCCTTCGCTGTCAAGCATCTGGCCGATATCATGCGGATGCGCCGCGTCCATTACAAATGAAAGGACGGAGGCTTTGTGGGCCGCGTTTCCGAGGATGCGCACGCCGTCGATGGAGTGCAGCAGCTCCGTCCCGTACCGAAGCAGTTCGGCCTCATGGGACGCGATGCGGTCCAGGCCCACGTGATTCAGGTAGTCGATGGCGGCGCCCAGGCCAATCGCGCCGGCGATGTCGGGAGTGCCCGCCTCGAACTTGTGGGGCAGCGAGTTGAAGATCGTCTTGTCGAACCGGACCGAGAGAATCATGTCGCCGCCGGTCTGGTAGGGGGGCATCTCCTCGAGCAGCTCGGCCCGGCCGTAGAGCACGCCGATGCCCGTGGGCCCGAACATTTTGTGTCCCGAGAACACGAAGAAATCGCAGCCCAGGTCGAGGACGTCGATGGCCAGGTGGGGAACCGCCTGGGCCCCGTCGACCAGCACGGGCACGCCCCGGGCGTGCGCCATGGCGACCAGTTCCTTGACGGGATTCACCGTCCCGAGCGCGTTCGACACGTAGGTGACGGCCGCGAGTCTGGTGCGGTCGGAGAGCATGCGCTGGAACGCCTCGAGGTCGAGTTCACCCGCGTCCGTGACGGGGACCACGCGGAGCCGGGCGCCCTTTTCCTCGCACAGGACCTGCCAGGGCACGATGTTGGAATGGTGCTCCATGTGCGTGATGAGGATTTCGTCGCCGGCCTTCACGTGCTGGCGGCCGTAGGTCTGGGCGACCAGATTGATGCCTTCCGTCGTGCCCCGCGTAAAGATGATTTCGCATTTCAGCCGGGCATGAATGAAGTTTTTCACGCGGAGGCGGGCCTCGGCGTAGGCCCGGGTCGAGGCTTCGCTGAGCTGATAGAGCCCCCGGTGGACGTTCGCGTTGGTCTCCGCGTAATACCGGGAGAGCGTGTCGAGCACCGCCTGCGGCTTCTGGCTCGTGGCGGCGTTGTCGAGATACACGAGGGGTTTCCCGTGCACCGTCGTCTGGAGTATCGGAAAGTCGCGCCGAAGGGCCGCCACGTCGAGCGTCGACGCGGCGCCGGTGGGGCTCCCGGAGGTCATTTCCCGGACGGCTCGCATGATATCCGCCTTTCTACGCCTTCCCTCACTTCTGGGGGCTGTAGCGGTTGTAGATGTAGTCGTGCAGCCGGGTCCGCAACGGTTCGACGGAGATGTCGTCGACCACTTCGCCGGCGAACCCACATGTCAGTATGGCCCGGGCCATCGCTTCCGAGATGCCCCGGCTCTGGAAATAGAAGATCTGCTCCCGGGGCGGCTGGCCGACGGTCGCGCCATGCGTGCACTTCACGTCGTCCGCGAAGATCTGCAGGATGGGCCGCGTGTCGATGGCCGCCGCGTCTGACAGGAGCAAATTGCTGTTGAGCTGGTTCGAGTCGGTTTTCTGGGCATCCCGGTGCACATGGACCGCGCCGCTGAACACGGCGTGGCTCGTGTCGCCCAGGACCCCCTTGTAGCGGATGCGGCTGGTGCAGTGGGGGCTGGCGTGTTCGATGCCGGTGGCATTGTCGATCACCTGGTCGCCCTCGGCCAGATAGAGCCCGGCGAGCGACACGTCCGCGCCTTCGCCCGCCAGCCGGGTCTTGAGCTCGTTCCGGGCGATCTTGCCGCCCAGAAAGGCCGAAAACGACCGAAACACGCTGTTCGCATGCTGCTCGACGTGCGCGGACGAGAGGTGATAGCCGCGGGGGCCTTCGTGGAGCACCTTGTACCGCTTCAGCACGGCCGCGTCGCCCAGGACGATCTCCGTCACGGCATTGTTGAAATACGGCGCGTCCGTCAGGCCGGCATAGCTTTCGATGAGTGTCAGTTCGGCCGTTTCGTCCAGGACAATCAGATTTCGCGGGTGGGCGGCCCCGTTCTCCTGCCTGTCCGTGGTGATATAGAGGAGGTGGACCGGCGCCGCGCCCGCGTATCCCCGCGGCGCGTGCACCACGGCCCCATCCACGAGGCAGGCCGAGTTCATGGCGTTGAAGATGTTGCCCGAACTGCCCGCGAGCGCGTCGAGGTGCGTCCGGGGCAGCGCGCCGCCGGTCCGCACGGTCTCGGCCAGACTGGTCACGCGCAACCCGTCTGCGTCTGGGAGCTGCGAGGCTCCGGGAACGAAGAACCCATCAATGAAGACCAGTTCGGTCCATCCCGGCAGGTTGAACCGGTGCGGCGCGGCAAGGGCCGGGTCAGGCGCTTCGCGGGGGGGCCGCAGCGAGGGTTCAAAAGCGGCCCGTACGATGGGTTTTACGTCCGTGAACCGCCATTCTTCGTCTTTGTGTGTCGGAAACGACAGGGTTTCGACGCGCCTGGCGCCCGAATCGCGAAGCTGGCGCAGCCAGCCGGGGGCGTGGTCCTCGACACGCTTCGAGAGGGCGTCGAGAAACGTCTCTTTATCGGAAAGCCGTTCAGCTACTTCAGTCATCAGTTTACTCCACCGTCGCGCGTGTTGCGTTGATTTACCCGGCGGCCTGCACGGCGCTCACTTCGCCGCGCACCCATTCGTAGCCCTTCTCCTCAAGTTCCAGCGCCAACTCCTTGCCGCCGGAACGGACGATCCGGCCCTGGTACATCACATGAACGAAATCGGGGACGATGTAGTCCAGAAGACGCTGGTAATGCGTGACGAGGATCATCGAGCGTTCGGGGCTGCGCATCTTGTTGACGCCGTCGGCCACGATGCGCAGCGCGTCAATGTCGAGGCCCGAATCGGTTTCGTCGAGAATGGCCAGTCTGGGTTCCATGACGGCCAACTGGAGGATCTCGTTGCGTTTTTTCTCGCCGCCCGAGAACCCTTCGTTTACGGGGCGATCCGCGAACGCGGGGTCAATCGCGACAAGCTCCATCTTTTGCTCGAGCAGTTGCCGGAAATCGATCGCATCGAGTTCTTCGAGGCCGTGGCTCTTGCGGGTTTCGTTGAGCGCGGCGTGCAGGAAGTAGGCGTTCGTGACGCCGGGGATCTCGACGGGATACTGAAACGCCAGGAACAGGCCCAGGCGGGCGCGTTCCTCGGCGGGCATCTCGAGCAAATCCTGCCGCAGGAAGGTGACCTCGCCCTCCGTGACCTCGTATTGCTCGTGGCCCGCGAGCACCTGCGCCAGGGTGCTCTTGCCCGACCCGTTGGGGCCCATGATGGCATGAACCTCGCCCGGGTTGACGGTGAGATGAACGCCCTTGAGGATCTGGATGTCCTCGACTTTCGCATGCAAATTCCTGATTTCGAGCATTTAACCTACACTCCCTTCGAGGCTCACGCCCAACAGCTTGGTGGCCTCTACCGCGAACTCCATCGGAAGATGGTCGAACACCTCTTTGCAGAACCCGTTGATCACCATTGAAATGGCGTCTTCCGGACCAATGCCCCGCTGCTTGCAGTAGAACAACTGGTCTTCGCTGATCTTGGATGTGGACGCTTCGTGTTCCACACGTGCGGTCTTGTTCCGCACCTCGATGAGCGGAAACGTGTGTGCGCCGCACTGGTTTCCGATGAGGAGCGAGTCGCACTGCGTATAATTCCGCGCGTTCTCGGCCCTGGGCATCACTTTGATCATGCCGCGGTAGCTGTTGTTGCCGTGCGCGGCCGAGATGGTTTTCGAGATGACCGTGCTGCTGGTGTTTTTGCCCAGGTGGATCATCTTCGTACCCGTATCGGCCTGCTGGTAATTGGTGCTCAGAGCGACGGAGTAGAATTCGCCCACCGAATTGTCGCCCTGCAGAATGCAGCTGGGGTACTTCCAGGTGATGGCGGAACCGGTCTCCACCTGGGTCCACGAGATGCGCGAATTGCGGCCGAGGCATTTACCGCGCTTGGTCACGAAGTTGAAGATGCCGCCGCGGCCCTGTTCGTCGCCGCTGAACCAGTTTTGCACGGTAGAGTAGTTGATGGTGGCGTTGTCGAGGGCCACCAGTTCCACGACCGCCGCATGGAGCTGGTTTTCGTCGCGCATGGGAGCGGTGCACCCTTCGAGGTAATTCACGAAGGCGCCCGCTTCGGCGACAATCAGGGTACGTTCGAACTGGCCCGTGTCGGCCGCGTTGATGCGGAAATACGTCGACAGGTCCATCGGGCAGCGCACGCCTTTGGGGATGTAACAGAACGAGCCGTCGCTGAAGACGGCTGAGTTCAGGGCCGCGAAAAAGTTGTCGGTGTACGGCACCACGCTTCCGAGATAGTGCCGCACGAGGTCGGGGTGGTTTTTCACGGCCTCGGAAAACGAGCAGAAGATGATGCCTTTTCTGGCCAGGATGTCCTGGTGGGTCGTGGCCACCGACACGCTGTCGAACACCGCGTCCACCGCTACGCCGGAGAGGCGTTTCTGCTCTTCGAGCGGGATGCCCAGTTTCTCAAACGTGTTCAGGAGTTCGCGGTCGACCTCGTCGAGGCTGTTCAACTCCTTCGACGTGCGTTTCGGCGCGGCGTAATACCGCTGGGCCTGGTAGTCGATCTCCGGATACCGCACGTTGGCCCAGCGGGGCTCGGTCATCGCCTGCCAGTGCCGGAAGGCCTTCAGACGCCATTCCAGGAGCCACGCGGGCTCTCCTTTCTTGGCGGAGATCAGGCGGATGACGTCCTCGTTGAGTCCGTGCGGCACGGTCTCCATCTCGATGTCGGTCACCCAGCCGTGCTGGTAGGTCCGGTTGGCCAGCTCGGCGATCTCGCGATTGCTGCGCTCGATGCGGGTGCCGGTGTATTCGTGGGATTCCGCTGCATTGTCCGTGGTCTCTGGTGTCATGGTCTCGTCCGTTGCTGAGGGCTCTTTTGCCTGTGTCATACGGGTTTATCCGATCCGGGGCGGTTGTGGGGATGTCTTCACCCCCATACCTTGAGGCAAACATCGCCGCCCGGGGCGATATTCCTGATGCGGAGCGAGTTAGAGGGGGTGCGCGCCGGCCGGTCGCGCTTCGTTTTTATGGTTTCAGGAAGGGGATGGTGACCGGGCCGTGGGGCAGTACGGCCACGTCTGCAGCGGGACCCAGGGCGGCGAGTTCCGCGTCCACAGCCGCCTGGAGGTCCGCCACGGGCGTGAGCATGCACTGCTCGACCTTGCGGGGCGGCAGCGAGGAGCACACACTCACCCGGCACCGCACCAGAACATTCGCGAGCACCTGGGCCTGCCACTGGTCAAGTACGCTGGCCGCTTGCGCTCGAACCCGGTCCAAGACGGCCCGCGGCGATTCCGCCCGGGCCATGATCTCAGCGAAGCGGCCGTGGTCCGGGACGCCGTCGGCGCATTCACTGGCCACGACAATCCGCCCGCCATCCGCGCAGATGCGCGCGGCGGCGGATATGCCCTTCACGGTCTGGTACAGGTTCTGGTCGAGCGGGAATCCGCTGTTCGATGTGATGACCAGCGGGCACGGAGCGGCCACAGGCGCCATGGCGTCTTCGGCCGCCCGCAGACAGCCCGCCCGGTGCGTTTCCAGATACTGCCCGCAGAAGATCCCCGTCAGTTCCTTGGCCGTGTTCAGCGTCACGTTGATCAGGAAATCCGGCGGACAGCACGCGGCGGCGTCCCGCAGGGCCTGTTGCAGCGGATTGCCGTCAAGGACGCCCCAGGTGCTTTGCGGGTCGGCGACGAGGTCGTAGCCGTGAAGCCCCAGGATGGTGTCGATGGCGGCCAGGCCCGGAGCAACCGCTTTCGGGCCCCCCGAGAACCCCGCGAAGAAATGGGGTTCGATGAAGCCCAGAGCGATGCGTTTGTCGGCCTCGACGTAGTGCCGGTTCAGGAGGACGGGAAGTCCTGCCGTGGTCTCGCCGACGCGGACATTCATGTCCGGGTCGTACGCGTCGTGATTTACCACGCGGATCCGGCGCAGCAGTGCCGGTCCCAGCATCTGTTCCAGCTCCTCCGCCGTATTGGGGCGGTGGCTGCCCGTGCCCACGACCAGCGTGACATTCTCCTCCGCCACGGGCAGGGTTTCGAGAAGCCAGGGCAGGAGCGCGCGGTTGGGCACGGGACGCGTGCCGTCGGATGTCGTGATCACGACGCGGTCGGTCGGCGCGATGATCTCCGCGAGCGGGGGAGAGGCGAACGGGCGCACGCACGCCGTCCGGAATTGTTCCCGGGGATTGACCAGGGGCGGCACGTGGCGCGGCTGCACGAGGTGCCAGCGGGCACGCGCAGGGTGGATGCGGAGAGGGAGGGCGCCTCTGCCGTAGTCGATCTGAATGCTATCGGGATACATGGCCCACTCCGGAAGCCTCCGACCCGTTTTCAGCGCCGTGCCCCGCACTCCGCGCGCGGCCGTTAATACCGGTAATGCTCCGGTTTGTACGGTCCCTCGACGGGCACGCCGAGATACTCGGCCTGCCCGGGCGAGAGGCGCTCGAGTTTCGCGCCCAGCTTGCCGAGATGCAGGCGGGCGACCTCTTCGTCGAGGGCCTTGGGCAGCGTGTAGACCCGGCCCTTCTCGTAGTTGGCGGTCTGGGTGGCAAAGGCCACGATCGCGAGGGTCTGGTTCGAGAACGAGTTGGACATCACGAACGACGGGTGCCCGGTCGCGCAGCCGAGGTTCACGAGACGCCCGCGCGCCAGGATGATGATCGCTTTGCCGTCGGGGTAGATGAATTTGTCTACCTGGGGTTTGATGTTGAGTTCCGTGATGTCTTCGCGGTCCTCGAGATACGACACCTGGATCTCCGAGTCGAAGTGGCCGATGTTGCAGCAGATGGCCTCGTCCTTCATCACGTCGAAATGTTCGCCCCGCACCACGTCGCAACAGCCCGTGGTCGTGACGAAGATGTCGCCGATGGGCGCGGCCTCTTCCATGGTGACGACCTGGTATCCTTCCATGCACGCCTGGAGCGCGCAGATGGGATCGATTTCCGTGATCAGCACCCGTGCGCCCAGTCCCCGCATCGCGTGCGCGCAGCCCTTGCCCACGTCGCCGTATCCCGCCACCACCACGACTTTGCCCGCCACCATGATGTCCGTGGCGCGCTTGATGCCGTCCGCGAGCGATTCCCGGCAACCGTAGAGATTGTCGAACTTCGATTTCGTGACCGAATCGTTCACGTTCATCGCCCGGGTGAGCAGTTTGCCTTCCTTCATCATCTTGTAGAGGCGGTGCACCCCCGTGGTGGTCTCCTCGGAGACGCCGATCCAGTCTTCGACGTAGTCGTGCCATTTGTTGGGGGTTTCGCCGTGAATCCGGTGGAGGAGCGTGTCGACGATGGCAATTTCCTTATTCTGCCGGGAGATTTCCGGGAGTTTGCCGGTCCGGGCGAAGGTCTCTTCGAATTCGCAGCCCCGGTGGATCAGCAGGGTCGCGTCGCCGCCGTCATCCACAACCAGGTTCGGGCCTTTGCCGTCCGGCCATGTGAGCGCCTGCTCCGTGCACCACCAGTACTCTTCCAGGGTTTCGCCCTTCCACGCGAAGACCGGGGTGCCGCGTTTCGCGATGGCCGCCGCCGCGTGGTCCTGGG
>DDYW01000129.1 GCA_002348185.1 Candidatus Hydrogenedentes bacterium UBA2224
TTGGCGCCCTGGGCCATCTTGATCTGAAGCTCGGCGGCATTCACCAGGTATTCATTGGTCACGCCGAACCGGCCCGAAGCCACCTGTTTGATGGCGCTGCGGCGCCAGTCGCCGTTCGGGTCGCGCTTGAACCGCGCGGGGTCTTCGCCGCCTTCACCGGTGTTGCTGCGCCCTCCGATACGGTTCATCGCGATGGCGAGGGTCTCGTGGGCCTCGCGGCTGATCGAGCCGAATGACATCGCGCCCGTGCAAAACCGCTTCACGATCGCTTTGGCCGGTTCGACCTCAGTCAGGGGAACCGGATTCCCCTTCTTGAACTTGAGCAATCCGCGCAACGCAGCCAGCGTGCGGGTACGGTCATTGACCAGCGCCGCGAACTCGCGGTATTTCTCCTGGCTGTTGCTGCGCGTCGCGTGTTGAATCCGGGCGATGGTGTCGGGATTGATCTGATGAAACTCGCCCCGTCGCCGCCATTGGTATACGCCGCCCGGATCCAGCGTACGCGGACGCGCCGGGCGCTCCGGATACGCCAGCGCATGCCGCATCAGGGTCTCGCGGCCGACTTCCGCCATCCCGATCCCCTCGAGCCGCGTGGCCGTTCCCGCAAAGCACCGGTCCACCAGGGCCGAGCTCAGTCCCACCGCCTCAAAGATCTGCGCGCTGTGGTAACTGTGTTGCGTCGAGATGCCGATCTTTGACATGGTCTTCAGCATGCCCTTCTCGACGGCCTTGATGAAGTTCGCGCGGGCGTCGCCCGGCGCCGACTCCGCGAGCTGGCCTCCGGCCACGAGCGCATCCAGCGTTTCGAACGCCAGATACGGATTCACGGCGCCCGCGCCGTAGCCGGTAAGCAGGCAGAAGTGCATGACTTCCCGCGCCTCGCCGGTTTCCACGATCAGCCCGCACTCGCTCCGGCTCATTTCGCGTACCAGATGCTGGTGCACGGCGCCCGTCGCCAGCAGGCTGGGGATGGGAGCGAACGCTGCGTTCACGCCCCGGTCCGACAAGATCAGCAGGGTCGCGCCGCCGCGTATGGCCTCGCTGGCTTCCGCGCAGATGCGGTCAACCGCCGCTTCCATCGCGGCAGGCCCGTCCTGGGCTGGAAAGAGCGTCGAGATCGTCACGGCGCGCAAATCCGCCTGGTCGAGCTGCTGGATATACGCCAGTTGTTCATTGGTGATGATGGGCGAGGACAGGTGCAGGCGCCGACAGTGTTCAGGGGTCGTGCCCAGGAGATTGCGCTCGCGCCCGATGTCCAGTTCCAGCGACATGACAATCTCTTCCCGGATGGGATCGATCGGCGGGTTCGTGACCTGCGCGAACAACTGCTTGAAATAATTGAACAGCATCTGGGGCCGGCTCGACAACACCGCGAGGGGCGCGTCGTTGCCCATGGACCCCACGGGCTCGTGCGCCGTACGCGCCATGGGTTTCAGCAGCACGTCGAGGTCTTCCTGGCTATACCCGAAGACCTGTTGGCGCTCCAGCAACGGCGCTTCCGCACATTTGCCGGATGGAGTCTTTGCCTTGGGCTTTCCGGGCAGGATGACCCGGTGCGCGTTCAGCCACTCGCGGTACGGATGCGCCTTGCAGATGGTCTCTTTGAGTTCGTCATCGTCGATGATCCGGTGCTCGGCGGTGTCGATATAGAACATGCGGCCGGGTTCCAGCCGCCCTTTCTTGACGATCTTCTCTTCCGGCACCTCCAGAACACCCACTTCCGACGCCAGCACCACGAAATCATCGTTCGTGACCCAGTAGCGCGACGGCCGCAGGCCGTTGCGGTCCAGCACCGCGCCGATGCGGGTGCCGTCGGTGAACGCGATGGACGCCGGTCCGTCCCACGGTTCCTGCATGCAGGCGTGGTACTCGTAAAACGCCCGCTTGTGATCGGGCATCGATTCGTGGCCGCTCCAGGGCTCGGGAATGAGCATCATCATCGCATGCGGCCCCGAACGCCCGCCCTGCATCAAGAGCTCGAACGAATTGTCCAGGATGGCCGAATCACTCGCGCCCAGCGTGTGGATCGGCGGCAGCTTCGCGATATCGTCGCCGAATAGCGGGCTCTCAAGGTGGTGCTCGCGGGAATGCATCATGTTGATGTTGCCGCGCAGCGTGTTGATCTCCCCGTTGTGGCAGAGATAACGGAACGGTTGCGCCAGGGGCCACGTCGGCAGCGTGTTGGTGCTGTACCGCTGGTGCACCAGCGCAAGATAGCTCTCAAAAGCGGGTTCCGACAGGTCGGGATAGTAGTGGCTCATCTGGTCGGCCAGCATGAGCCCCTTGTAGACCATCGTGCGCGCCGACAGGCTGGGAATGTAGAACTGGCCGCCCTGCTCGAGCTGCGCCGCGCGCACCCGGCGCTCGATTACCCTGCGCAGCACATACAGCCGCCGTTCAAACGCGTCGCCATCGGAGAGGCCCTCCCCCTTCTTCAAAAACACCTGCTCGATCCGGGGCTCGTTCGACCGCGCCAGGGGACCAATGGCCGACGAATCGCACGGCACTTCGCGCCACGCCAGAAACGTATGGCCCTCGTCAGCGATGGCCGTCTCAACAATCTCCCGGCAGGCCGCACGGTCCGCATCCGGTTTCGGAAGGAATACCATCCCCACCGCATAGGTCCCCGCCGCGGGCAGGTCAAATTTCAGCCTCGCGGACTCCTCCTGAAAGAACCGGTGGGGCAGACGCACAAGCATCCCCGCGCCGTCGCCCGTTTCGGGGTCGCACCCGCACGCGCCGCGGTGCACCAGGTTCTCCAGAACCTGGATGCCCTGCCGCACGATCGTATGGGAAGCCGTCCCTTTAAGATTGACCACAAACCCAATGCCGCAGGCGTCGTGCTCGTAAAACGGTTGGTACATCCCGTCTTGTGAAATCGAGTGCATATACAGTTCTTCCTTGCCCTCTTCAGTACTCGTGGTCCCTGGCGCGGAGATACTGAGTGCGCGACATGCGTGTGCCAGGCCGCCGGAAAGCCCCCGCCTTGGGTTCGTGCAGGCCAACCCTGCGCCCTGCTGCCGGCGAGGTTATTCGCGGGATCGTACTAAACCCGAAATCACCCTGTCAAACTTTTCCCTCTCTCTTAAGCAATGCTTATCGGCTTCCATAAGGAGCACGAATGCGTTCAACTCCGCCCTGTCGCAAACACTTACGCCGAATCGTCCACGCTCGCGCCCGCCGTTTCTACCTGCAGAACACGGTTCTCCAGAAAACCCCCGCCCCGGCCCCCGGGACCCGAGGGGACGCCCATCCTAAGTCTCTGGAATCACAACCGTTCGGCCGGTACTATAGGGACGCGTGGCCGGGAATAGCCCCGCGCCGCCATCGTAAGGAGGGCCGGTCCCATGACATGGCATGCCGTCATCAGCGCACTTTCGATCCTGTCCGCGTTCGGAGCCGCCGCGGACGGTCCGGTAAACCTGCTGGACAGCCTGGAACACTGGACCCAGTCCGGCGGGTCGGAGGGGTCGTTTGTTCTCGATGCGGGTACGTTGAACCTCAAGAAAGCCGATGGAGTTCCGGGCGAACTCCTCACCACGGCTGACTACGAGAACTTCGACCTCAGCTTTGAATTCAACGTCGCTTCCTGGACGGATACCGGCCTCTACCTCCACGCGCCGCGCAACCGGCAGTACCGTGCCGGACTCGAACTGGAGTTGTCCGGCCATCCGAAAGAGCACGACACGCCCTATACGACGGGCGCGCTCTTCAGACACATGGCGCCCCTGGTCAGCGCACGCAACAAACCGGGCGAATGGAACACCTGCCAGGTCCGCATGGACTGGCCTCGCGTGCAGGTAACGATGAACGGCCAGACCGTCCAGGACGTGGACCTCGACGCGGCCGGACTGGGGCATACCCTCCGCCGCGGCGCCCTCGGTTTTCAGAACAGCGGTCAGGACGCCCTCCAGGTACGGAACATGATGCTCACCCCCCTGCCCGATTCGGAACACGGGATGGTCCTGGCCGCCGACGAGGCCCTGACCGGATGGACCATGGCCGGCGGCGAAGCGACCTGGGTCGGCGCGCAGGGCATCCTTCGCGGCGCCGACGGCAACGGCCATCTGGTCCATGAGGCCGTCTGCACGGATTTCGATTTCCGCTGTTACCTCCGCACATCGGCCCCCACGACGAATGGGGGCATCCATTTCCGCTGGCCCGAAGACAACAGCCACTCCGGCCAGGAAGTCCAGATCTACGACGTGCCCGCGGCCGTCATGCCGACCGGAAGCATCTACGGCATTGCCCGGTGCGACGACGCGCTCCTCCGCCCCGGGGAATGGATGCTTGTTCAGATCATCGCCCGGGGATCCCACGTGACCACTTACATCGACGGCAGAAAAGCCGCCGAATCGTTCTACAACGTAACGGTCCGGAACCCCGGCCGCATGGCCCTTCAGATGCATAGTGCGGGCTGGATCGAATTCAAGGACCTCGTCCTGGTGCCGAAGGAGCCCCAATGATCGCTGGATCCGTAATCAAAGCGCAGGGCCGGGTCACGACGGGCGAGCCGGCCGAATATCCGAGCCGCGCGTTTCCCGGCGTGTGCGTGCTACCCTCCGGACGATGGCTGTGCGGATTCCGCGGCGCCGTCACGAAAGACGCCGTGGAGGGCCAGAACGCCTACCTGACCTGGTCGGACGACCGGGGCGCGTCGTGGAGCGCCCCCGTCGCGCCCTTTGCGCCGCCGATCCTCGACGGCCGGACCGGCCGGTTCCGCGCGCTCTATTGCACGCCGCTCGGCGGCCGCCGCGTTCTGGCAACGCTGTACGGGGTGGATGCCTCCACCCCGGAACGGCCGTTCTTCAACGAAACGACCGAAGGGCTCCTGGACAGCTACATCTTCCATTCGCTCTCTCAGGATGACGGGGCCACGTGGACCACACCCGCACGGATGGACACCACGCCGTATTGTCAACCCACGCCAATCACGGGACCCGCCCTGGTCATGCCCGACGGACGCTGGGCCTGCCAGTTCGAACTCAACAAGCCGTACATGGACCCCGCGCCCTGGCGCCACGCATCGGTCCTGATGTTTTCGTGCGACGCGGGATCGACCTGGCCGGAGGCCGTCGAGGTGTGCCCCGACCCCGCCAACCGGGTGTTCTACTGGGACCAGCGCCCCTCCGTGCTTCCGGAGGGCTCGCTGTTCAACGTCTTCTGGACCTATGACCGCGTCGCGGGCGCCTACCGCAACATCCACGCCAGCCGGTCGAGCGACGGAGGACGGGCCTGGCAAGCGGTGTGGGACACGAGAGTCCCCGGCCAGCCCGCACCCGTCGTGGCGCTGGAGAATGCCACCCTGGCCATGGTCTATATGGATCGCACCGGCAGACCCGCGCTCAAACTGCGCCTGAGCCGCGACGGCGGACTCACCTGGCCCGAACGCAGCGAACGGGTGCTCGACGATTTCACCGCCCTGTGCTACCCGGCCGGCCACGCCACCATGCAGGATGCGTGGGCCGAGATGGGCGCCTTCTCATCGGGTCTGCCCGCAACCTGCCGAACACCGGACGGCGACCTGCTGCTGGTCTATTATGCGGGACCGCATACTGACCGCACCGACATTCACTGGATGCTGCTGGACGAGATGGCGCTCGAGCGCGCGGCACGCGGCTGACCGGCCCGGAAGTGGCGTCCCATCTCCGCAACGCCGCCGGGTGAAATTTGCCTTCTGAATGGGCCAACAGGTAACGTGAGGGGTGGATACTCGTTACGGTTCTGGCGCATTACCTTTCGCAAACTGGGGAAGACTCTGCGCGTGCAACGCTAATTGTGGTTAAGTGGAGGAAATCATGAGTAAGAAAGATGTTTCAGTGAGTGAGAATCGTTGGATTGGCGATTTTCCGAAAATTGGTATCCGGCCGATCATCGACGGACGCCGCAAGGGGGTCCGCGAATCGCTTGAAAACCAGACCATGAGCCTGGCCAAAGCCGCGGCCAGACTGCTCACACGGAAACTGCGTTACCCGAACGGCGCCGCGGTCGAGTGCGTCATTGCCGATACCTGCATCGGCGGCGTCGCGGAAGCCGCTCAGGCCGCCGACAAATTTGCTAAAGAAGGCGTGGGCGTCTCGCTCTCGGTCACTCCCTGCTGGTGTTACGGCTCCGAGACCATGGACATGGATCCCCTCATGCCGAAAGCGGTTTGGGGCTTCAACGGCACCGAACGCCCCGGGGCCGTCTATCTCGCCGCGGTGCTGGCCGCCCACAACCAGAAGGGCCTCCCCGCGTTCAGCATCTACGGGCGCGACGTGCAGGATTCCGGCGATACCGCCATTCCGGCCGATGTGCAGGAGAAGATGTTGCGGTTCGCGCGGGCGGGGCTGGCCGCGGCCATCATGCGCGGCAAATCCTATGTGTCGATGGGCAACGTGTCCATGGGCATCGCGGGCTCGATGGTCGATCAGAACTTCTTCGAGAGCTACCTCGGCATGCGCGTCGAGACCATCGACATGTCGGAGTTCGTGCGCCGCATGGACGAGGAGATCTACGACAAGGCCGAGTTTGAAAAAGGCGTCAAGTGGGCGAAGAAGCACTGCAACGAAGGAAAAGACGGCAACCCGAAACACTTGCGCATGAGCCACGCCCAGAAGGCGAAGGTCTGGGAAACCTGCGTGAAAATGTTTCTCATCGGGCGCGACATCATGTGCGGCAATCCCAGGCTCGCCCGGATGGGCTGGGGCGAAGAAGCCCTCGGACGCAACGCCCTGGCCGCGGGATTTCAGGGCCAGCGCCAGTGGACCGACCATTTCCCCAACGGCGATTTCATGGAAGCCCTGCTGAACTCGTCGTTTGACTGGAACGGCATCCGCGCCCCCTACATCATGGCCACCGAAAACGACTGCCTCAACGCCACGGCCATGATCTTCGGCTACCTGCTCACGAATACCGCGCAGGTCTTCGCCGACGTCCGGACCTATTGGAGCCCCGCCGCGGTCAAGCGCGTCACCGGCCATGAGCTGTCGGGCGACGCCGCCGGCGGCCTCATCCACCTCATCAATTCGGGCGCGGCCGCCCTCGACGGCAGCGGCCGCCAGACCGACAAAGGCAAGCCGGTCATGAAACCGTTCTGGGAAATCGACCCCAAGGAGGTCAAAGCCTGCCTAGAAGCCACCACGTGGTATCCCGGAAACCGCGAATACTTCCGTGGGGGCGGCTTCTCGTCCTGCTTCCTGACCGAGGGTGGAATGCCCGTGACGCTCATTCGCGTCAACAGGGTCAAAGGGCTCGGGCCGGTGCTTCAACTCGCCGAGGGCGTCACCTGCAGCCTCCCCTACGAGGTCCATGCCCAGCTCAACGACCGGACCGACCCCGGCTGGCCCACCACGTGGTTCGCGCCGCGCGTTACCGGCGAGGGGCCGTTCCGCGACGTCTACTCGGTCATGAACAACTGGGGCGCCAACCACGGCGCGTTCGCCTATGGCCACATCGGCGCCGACCTGCTCGCACTGGCGTCCGTCCTGCGCATCCCCGTCTGCATGCACAATGTCGACGAGGCCGACGTGTTCCGGCCGACCGCGTGGACGGCCTTCGGCGCGCAAGACCTGATGGGCGCCGACTACCGCGCCTGCGCCAACTTCGGTCCCCTGTACGGCAAGTACTGAGACCCGCTGCAATCGCCGGGGGAACCTTCCGCCAGGGAGGTTCCCCCGCTTCGTTTCGGGGGCGGCGCGTTGCGCCTGTCCCGTGGGTATGGTAGCGTTGGCGTGCCCGGGCCGAATGTATCCGCGAGTCACACAACCCTCAGGAGCGCACCAGAACCGATGACCCAGGAGCAATGGAACACGCTGCTGGCCGTGGTGGACGGCGCCCACGCCGGCCCGCCGCCCGTGGGATTCATCATCGACAGCCCCTGGCTGCCCAACTGGGCCGGCATGTCGATCCTCGATTACCTGGCCAGCGAGTCCCGATGGTTCGAAGCCAACCTGCAGGCCGTCGAGCGGTTCCCCGATGCCCTCTTCCTGCCGGGTTTCTGGGCGGAATACGGCATGTGTACCGAGCCCTCGGCGTTCGGCGCGAAATGCATCTTTCCCGACCACGAGTTTCCCTTCGCCGAAAGGGTGTGTGAAGACATCGCACGCGCTGCCGCGCTCCCCAAACCCAACCCCCGGACCGACGGCCTCGCCCCGTTCGTGCTCAAACGGCTGCAGCACCTCGAACCGCGCATCAGAGACGCCGGCCACGCCATCCGCTTCGCGGTGGCGCGGGGACCGCTGAATATCGCCGGGTTTCTCCTGGGCAACACCGAGTTTCTGCTCGGCCTGAAAATGGATCCCGACGCATCCCACACGTTTTTGAACACCATAACCGGCTATCTCGAAGACTGGTTGAAGCTCCAGGCCGCCACCTTTCCCGCCATTGACGGCGTGCTGCTCCTCGATGACCTGGCGGGATTCGTCGGACCTGACGATTTCGTGGAATTCGCCAAACCCTATCTCAAACGCGCCTTTGAGGCCATCGACGTCCGCGTTCGCTTCTTTCACAACGACGCCGAGGGCCTGGTCTGCGCGCCCCATCTCGCGGATACCGGCATCAATCTCTTCAATTTCTCGCACAACCATCCGTTGCAGGCCATGCGCGAAGCCGTGGGAGAACGCGTCGTCCTGTTCGGCAACATCCCGCCCAGGGACGTCCTGGCCCAGGGCGACCCCGGCCAGGTGCGGCAAGCCGTCCACGAACTCCTCGAATCCGTTGAGGACACGCGCGGGCTCATTCTCTCCTGCGGCGGCGGCATGCCCCCCGGCGTGCCGGCCGGGAACATCGACGCCTTCCTGGCGGCCGCGGCGGCGGGATAACGTGCCGCGCACTCCGTTTGCGCCGGGCTTTCGGGTGCGCTATCCTCGTTCGATGCACGAACTGTCGTTTGCACAACAGATCCTGGAGGCCATTCAGCGCGAAACGGCCGGTTTCGACGGGGCGCGTGTAACGCGCGTCAAACTGCGCGCCGACGAATACCTCGCTCTCGAACCCGCCAGCCTCCGGTTCTGTCTTGAGAGTATTTCGGTGAACACCATCCTGGACGGCGCGGCCATCGAGATCGAAGAGGTGCCGCTTCCGCCGGGCGCTGAACGGCCACTGTTTGGCGCCGGACTCGTTATTGAGGAGATCGAACTGGATGAGTAAGACGGTCAAGCTTGAACAGAAAGTGCAGGCCAAAGGCCACGAAATCGCCATGGAACTGCGCGAGCGGTTCCGCAAGAAGGGCATCTTCGTCGTCAACCTGATCGGTTCGCCGGGCGCGGGCAAGACCAGTCTGCTCGAAGCCCTGGCCCCCCGCATCGCGGGCCGCGCGGCCGTCATCGAGGGCGACCTCGCCACCGACAACGACAAGCGCCGCATCGAACAGGCCGGATTGCGCGCCTACCAGATCAACACCGTCGGCGCGTGTCACCTGGATGCCGCCATGGTGCGCGACGCCCTGAACGAGTTCTCGCTCGACGGGATCAGCCTCCTGTTCATCGAGAACGTCGGCAATCTCGTGTGCCCCGCCAGTTTTGAGATCGGCGAGGACATCAAGGTCGCCATCGTGTCCACCACGGAAGGCGAAGACAAACCCGCCAAATACCCCAAGGCCATGAAGGTCGCCTCGGCCATGGTCATCACCAAGACTGATCTCCTGCCGTATATCGCCTGCGATGTTGACCGCATGGAACGCGACGTGCGCGCGCTGGTGCCGGACATGCCGGTCTTCCGCACGGCCGCCACCACCGGCGAAGGCACCGGCGAGTTCCTCCAATGGATTGAGGCCCAGGCCGCGGCACGATAATAGGCCCGCGCCCTGCTTCATGCGTCCTATAGGTCCCATGGGTCCTATAAGTCCTATAGGCCCCCTCAGCAAATCCGCGGTAAATCCTCGCCATAGGGCATTTCGACGATGCGCTCCCCGCCGAACCGGGTGCGCATGACGCACGAAACCCGTTTGCGGGGTACGACCCGGCCGATGAGGGCGGCGTGTTCGCCGCCGGGAGTCTTCTTGAGGGTGTCGAGGGCCAGTTCGGCGTGGTTTTCGGCCACGAACACGACGATCTTGCCTTCGTTGGCGACGGTGAGCGGGTCCAGGCCCAGCATTTCGCACGCGGCACGGGTTTCGGGACGCACGGGGATGGCCGCCTCGTCCAGTTCGACGGTGACGCCCGAATCGTCGGCCAGTTCCACACAGCACGCGGCCAGACCGCCCCGCGTGGGATCGCGCATGACGCGGGGTTCGATGCCCGCGTCGATGAGCGCTTTGACGAAGGGCCAGACCGGCGCCGCGTCGGACCGGACCCGCGTGCCGAACGCGATCCCTTCGCGCTCGCTCATGACCGCGATGCCGTGCTCCGCAATCGGTCCGTTGATGAGCACGCAGTCCTCCGGCTCAAGGCTTTTGGGATCCGAGTGAATGCGCCGGATGCCGATGCCCGCCGTATTCACAAAAAGCTGGTCGGCCTCGCCCCGTGCAACGACTTTGGTGTCGCCCGTGACGATCTGGACGCCGGACGCCGCGGCCGCGGCCGCCGCCGACCGTACAATCCGGCCCAGGGTCTCGATATCAAAGCCTTCCTCGATGATGAGACTCATGGACAGGGCCTGCGGCTCGGCGCCCGATACGGCAAGATCGTTGCTCGTACCGTGAACGCTCAAGCTGCCGATGTCGCCGCCGCGAAAAAACAGGGGCTTGACCACAAACGAATCCGTGGTGAATGCGAGGTTCTCGGCGCCCGGCACCACGGCGGCGTCAGGCAACCCGTCGGCCGTGCGGCCCAGCGACGCGAGCAGCACCTCGGCGATCAGTTCGCGCGTGAGCGCGCCCCCGCCGCCATGGGCTAATACAATGCGTTTCGAGTTTTCCATGATCAGTACTACCGCGTCCTGAATCTGACTACAAATCCGCTTTTCTTTGGAGGGGGTCACTCCCCCCTCCTTATCCATATTTATACCGGGCGGCGCAGGAGCCTTCCGAGGAAACCATGCAGGGCCCGAGCGGATTGCGCGGCGTGCATTCGTTCCCGAAGAACGGGCATTCGGGCGGGTGGATGACGCCTTTGAGGACGTCTCCGCATCGGCACCGCGGCAACTGCACCGGCGCCAGGTCCGGCAAGGCGTACCTCCGAGCGGCATCGAGCGCGGCAAAGGCCTCTTTCAGGACGAGACCACTGCCGGGAATGACACCCAGCCCGCGCCATTCCGCTTCGGCGACGTCAAACACGCGCAGCAGGATGTCCCAGGCCCGCGCATTGCCGCCCGGTTTGACGGCCCGCGTGTACTGCACGAACGATCCCGTGCGCTTCGCCGCGATGCACTCCAGCACCATGGCGATGCCCTCGAGAACGTCCGAAGGCTCGAATCCCGTGGCGACGCACGGCGCCGCGTAGTGTTGCGCGACTTCCTCGTACGCTTCCGGACCGATAATCACGGAGACGTGGCCCGGTGTGAGGAATCCCTCGATGCGCGACGCGCCTTCGAGCACTGCCTTCATCGCGGGGACAATCAGCTTGTGCGAGGCGTAGACCGAGAAGTTGGTGAGACCCCGTTCGCTGGCCTGCAGCACCACCGAGGCGACGCCCGGCGCCGTGGTCTCGAAACCGACGGCCGCGAACACCACCGCGCGCTCCGGCTCGCGCGAAGCGAGTTCGAGGGCGTCCAGGGGCGAATAGACGACGCGCACATCCGCGCCGCGGGACCGTTCCTCAACCAGCGATGTTGTGAGGCCCGGCACCCGGATCATGTCGCCGAACGAACACAGCGTGACCCCCGGGCTGCGGGCAAGCAGCAGGATGCGCTCGATGTCGCGCTGGGAGGTCACGCAGACCGGACACCCGGGCCCCGACACCAGTTCGACGGCATGCGGCAGAAGCGAACGAAGCCCGCCTCTCCCGATGGCGTGGGTGTGCGTGCCGCAGACTTCCATGATGCGGACATGCCGGCCCAGTTCGTCCGCGGCCTGCCGGACACGGTCGAGAAATGCCTCAGGGCGCGCCAAAATCGCCCATCCCTTCCTGCAATTCCGAGAAAAGCGCGAGCGTTTTCCGGGCATCGTCGGGTTCGAGTTTCTCGATGGCAAAGCCGGCGTGCACGAGAACCCAGTCGCCAGGGGCCGGGTCGTCGATGAGGCTGAAATCGGCCTCGCGCACGTTGCCCGCCAACGCGACCTTGCCGCGGGCGCCGTCAATCTCGATGATCTGCGCTGGAATGGCCAAACACATGATGGATGCAGCTCCATGCGGCGGCGGCCGCCTGTCCCAGACTGATGCCGCCGTCTCCGGGCGGGACCGCCGCGTTCAGCAATGGCGTGAATCCCTGGCATTCGAGCAGGGACACAAGCCGTTCGGTCAGAAACCGGTTGGCGAAGACGCCTCCCGACAAGGCAACATCCGACACACCGGCGTGTATTCGGAGACGTTCGCAGACGGTCAGTGTAGCATGCGCGATGGCGTTATGGAAACGCGCGGCACAGACGGAAACGGGCACGTTCCGGCGCCGGTCGTCCACCAGCGCGCGGATGATGTCGCTGCTCTGAATGACGAGGACCCCGTCTTCGCCGGATGCGATGCCTGCTTCGTAGAACCCGTGTTCATCGGTGGCCAGGCTCGCCTGGGCTTCGAGTTCCATGGGCGCCTGGGCGTGGAAGGTGTTGTACAGGCAGATGCCGAGCAGCGCGGCGGCGGCATCGAACAGACGGCCCATGCTCGTGGTTCGGGGACAATTGACGCCGCGGGCGATCATTTGCGCCAGCACGGGGAATTGCCCGGCGTGTTCGGGAAACCAGTCGCGGCACAGCTCGATGGCGCCGTCGCCAAGGGCCGCGTGGAGACAGGCAAAGGCCATGCGCGGCGTCTCCTTTGCCGCGGCGTCGCCGCCGGGTTGCGGCACGGCTTCGAGATGCCCCACGCGCTCGTAATGCGCGTAGTCGTGGACCATGAGGACCTCGCCGCCCCAGAGCAGGTCGTCCGCGCCCCAGCCGAGCCCGTCGAACGAGACCGCGATGGCCGGTCCGGGATGATTCGCTTCAACCAGGGCCGACACCGCGTGGGCGTGATGATGCTGCACTGGAATCGCGTTCCTCTTCCGTTCCCGCACGTACCGGGTCGAGAGATACGCGGGATGGGGATCGTAGGCAATGACGCCGGGGTGCACACCGAGCACGTTCTGGAGGTGGTCGATGCCTTGCAGGAATGATTCGTACGCGGCGAGGCAGGTCAGATCGCCGATGTGATGGCTGAGAAACGCGTATCCCCCGCGGGTGACGCAGACCGTGTTGTTAAGTTCGGGCCCGACCGCCAGGATCTCGTGGCCCGCCGTGTCGAACGGCAGTTTGACCGGGAACGGCGCATACCCCCGCGAACGGCGAAGAAACCGGAGCCGGCCGGCGATGACGCGAACGACCGAATCGTCGGTGCGGATGTGGATGCGGCGGTTGTGGAACAGGAAACAGTCGGCCAGCCCGGCCAGGCGTTGCAGAGCCTCCTCGTTGATGTGCGCGATGGGCTCGTCGGAGAGATTGCCGCTGGTCATAACCAGCGCACGGAACGGCCCTTCCATGAGCAGGTGGTGCAGCGGCGTGTAGGGCAGCATCACGCCAAAAGACGGGTTGCGCGGCGCGACACCCTCGGCGAGGCCGTGGCCGGAGCGTTTGTCCAGCAGCACGATGGGCCGTTCGGCCGACTCGAGGATCTGGCGTTCGGCGGCGCAGGTGAACCGGCAGATGGCTTCCGCGGCGGCACAATCGCGCACCATCACCGCAAACGGTTTGAGGTCGCGGTGTTTGCGGGCGCGTAGAAGGGCCACCGCCTCAGGATGGGCCGCGTCGCACGCGAGATGGAATCCGCCCAGCCCCTTGATGGCCACGATGGCGCCCGCGGAAAGGCGCGCGATGGCTTCGGCGATGGGCGCCTCGCACGGGATCCGCGCGCCGCGGGAGTCGGCCAGCCATACGCGCGGGCCGCAGACCGGACAGCACGCCGGCTCGGCGTGAAACCGCCGGTTCGCGGGGTCTTCGTACTCGGCGCGGCAGTCCGGGCACATGGCAAACTCGGCCATGGTGGTCCTGGCGCGGTCATAGGGCAGATCCTGAATGATCGTGTACCGCGGTCCGCAATTCGTACAGTTGATGAACGGATAGCGGTAGCGGCGATCGGTGGGCTCGGCCATCTCACGCAGGCAGTCGCCGCAGGTCGCCAGGTCGGGCGGCACGAGAACGCTGCGCACACCACCCGCACCGCTTTCGCGGATGCGGAACCCCGTCTCACCCAGAGGCGCAATTTCCAGCGTATCCACGCGTTCGATGCGGGCCAGCGGCGGCGGCGCGTCCCGCAATCCGGCCAGGAACGCGTCGATGGCCTCGCGCGGACCTTCGAGTTCGATGGTCACTCCGCGCGGCTCATTGAAGACGAATCCAGCAAGACCCAGGCGCGTGGCCAGCCCGTAGACGAAGGGCCGAAACCCCACGCCCTGGACCGCCCCGAAGACGCTGATGTGCATGCGTGTGTTCATCGAGAGGCCGATTGTACGGGATCGGGGCATTCCCGCGCGAGTACCGCGCTGGGAGGCACGCACGCACCGCCCGGCCCCGGAATAGGACCTATAAGACCTATAGGACCTATAGGCAATCCGGAAGATGCCGGGCTTTTCCCCCTCCGTCAGTTGGCGGGCGGGGTCAACTGGCTGCGTTTCAGCGTGAGGGTGTAGAGTTCGGCGGCGTCGTCGCGGATCAGCCGGAAGGTCACCTCGGGATCGTCAAGCGTGGCATCGATAGTGAACTCGCCGAACGCGTAGGTCTCGGCGAACCCGAAGAGCTGCGTGGTCCATTCGGGGTCGGTTACGGTGGGGCCTTTTCGCCCTCCGAGACTGGCGGGTTCAAATTCATAGAACGAGAATCCTGACGGCCGGGGAATGCGGAACCCGCGCGCGCCGTGGCGATCGCCGGAAATCAGGAGCACTCCGCCAATCCGGTTCTTCTCGATGAAGGAGAAGAGGCGTTCGCGTCCCTCGGGATCCCAGCGTCCCCAGGAATCCTTGCCGTTGGTCACATAATCGCTCCACATCGTTCCGGACGAGAGGATGATGAACGGCCCTGTGCAGTCGAGGAGCTGGGCCTCCAGCCATTGCATCTGCTCCTCGCCCAGGAACGAACCTTCGACGTTCTCACGGAAATAGCGGGTATCGAGCAGGATAACGTCGCAGGGCCCCAACCGGGTGCGCAGGAATATGCCGCCTCGCGCATCGCCGAATCCGCAGGCGGGGTTGTTCCAGGCCTGCTGGAAAACCTGGCGGACGCCTTGCCGGTCTTCCTCAGTGAACCCTTCGGGGATGCCCGCCAGATCATTGTCGAAATAGTCGTGGTCGTCCCACGCGGCAAAGACGGGGAGCGCGGCAACAAGCGCCTGCCACGGCGCTTGCAGGTCGCGCATGAGATAGTCGGCGCGGTGCAGTCCGAGGTGATTATTTCGATCCTGCGCGGCGATGTCGCCGAGCAGGAGCATAGCCACCGGATCGCGCGCGCGGATGAGTTCGGCCTGGGCGGCATTGCCAATACCCCACCGGTGAAAACAGCTTCCGAAGGCGATGCGCACCTTCCCCGTCTCCGCGGGAACGGGTGCGGTGACGATGGCCGCGTCTGCGGGGAGGGCGATGGGCGCCCCGTCAACGAGCACGCGGTAGGGGTAGCGCGTGGCTGGTTCAAGACCGGTGACAGACACCACCGCGGTCAGATCCGTTGCGGCGGAGCTGTGGACGGGGCCAAAGGCGCGCTCCTGGCCATGGTCCGTCACCCGCACTTCAACAGCAGCCGGCCTGAGGGTGCGCAACCAGACCCGCACGCCCTCCTCCGTGACGGCGCCAAGCATGGGGCCGCCCAGATGGGTGAGGCCCAACTCGCTGCACAGGCGCTGAACGCCCGGGTCCGCGGCCAGATCCGCAAACGTCGCGCCCGGGTCCGCCGCGAGGACCCCGTAGGCAGCCGCATAGAACCGCTGAACGGGTTCGGGCCGGGTTTCAAACAGATTGAGCACGGACAGGTTGGATTCGAGGTCGCCTTTTGATGTTCCCTCCAGAACCTGCGCCTCAGTGGCCCGCGTTGGAAACACACATGCCGCCAGAATCAGGACCGGACAGAGTATCGGTTTCATCGGAACTCCCTCGCCAGGTGCGATGTCCTGGGTGCCTGCAAACCAGTCTAGCGGATGAAGACGGCCAAAGGAAAACCGCAGCGCCCGCCCGGCGCAGAGGCGGCCGGTCCATCACGGGCAACCGGCGGGCGAGCGGGGTCAACCGATGCGTCATTGCCGTCCGGGCCGGGAATTGGGTACGCTATGCGGTGTGACCCGTGAGGATGGAGCGATGCTTTTGGACGACCTGGCGCGGAAGATCCGGTCGCAGCGCGAGAAACGCGGCCTGAAACAACAGGATATCGCGAACGCGTTGAACGTCAGCCCGCAAGCCGTGTCAAAATGGGAACGGGGCGAGAACGCCCCGGACATCGCCGTGCTGGCCCCGCTTGCGCGGATTCTGGGCGTGTCGACCGACTGGCTCTTGTCGGTGCATGAACCGGGAACCGACGAGTTCGAGGCGACGGTGCTCGTGTCGAGTGTGCGCGGCGCCTATAAGAAATCGCTGGACATGGCGCCCCGCGATTTCGCGCTGTGGGCCAACGGCATCTTCTACCAGCTTACGGAGGTGACCTTGCGGCACGAGGGCGTCCCGCTCAAGTACCTCGGCGATCAGTACCTGTGTTTCTTTGCCGGGGCACAGCACCAGGATCGCGCCCTCACGACGGCGCTCGAAGCGAAGCGCCTGGTCTCCGAAGACGTGAAACTCGCCCTGAGCGCCGGACCGGTGTATCTGGGTTCGGTGGGCCATCCGGACTACGTCCGGCCGGATATCATGGGCGAGGCGGTCAACGTGGCCTTTCTGGCCAACGAGTGGGCCGACACCCATGGCAAGACTGGAATCGCCGCCACGGCCGCCGTGTTAGACGCAGCGGAGGGCCGCTATGCCCGGGGCAAGCCGCATCTGGTGAGTTTCAAGGGCATGCAGCACAAAGTCCGGGTATATGAGGTAAGCGAGAGGAACCTGAGGTAGCTGCGGTCTCTTCCTGGCCGCTTCGGGGACCTCAAGAGAACGGAACCTGCGCGCGAACGCGTTCTTTCTGCAGACAACCAGCGCGGACGGCGCCGAAGAGCGCATCGCCGCCTCAAGGAGGGATATCAGCACCATGGCAACGGTATCAGACACGGCCGCGCTTTCCTGCAAGATCGCGGACATCTCGCTGGCGGAATGGGGCCGCAAAGAAATCGACATGGCCGAAAAGGAAATGCCGGGCCTCATGGCAATCCGCGAAAAGTACGCGCCGCAACAGCCCCTCAAAGGGTTTCGCGTCTCGGGTTCGCTGCATATGACCATCCAGACCGC
>DDYW01000168.1 GCA_002348185.1 Candidatus Hydrogenedentes bacterium UBA2224
GCGGACCGGATGCTCGACATGGGCTTCCTGCCCGACATCAAGCGCATCCTCAGCGGTCTCCCGAAAGACCGCCAGACGCTCATGTTCTCGGCGACGTTTCCCAAGCCCATCGAACGCCTGGCCGCCGAGATGCTTCACCAGCCCGCCCGGATCAGCGTGGGCGCCACCGCCACCCCCGTGGCCGCCATCCGCCAGGGCATCTATACCGTCGAACACGGACGCAAACTCGGATTGCTCTCAAAGATCCTCAGTGAACCCGCGGTGGAATCGGCCCTCGTGTTCCTCCGGACCAAGCACCGCACCGACCGCACCGCGCGCGCCCTCCAGAAAGCGGGATTCAAGGTGAAGGCCATCCACGGCGGACGCACCCAGAGCCAGCGCGACCAGGCCATCGACGGGTTCCGCAAGGGACGCTATAAGGTCCTCGTAGCAACCGATGTGGCCGCGCGCGGACTGGACGTCGAAGGCATCAGCCACGTCGTCAACTTCGACATTCCCAACAATTCGGATGATTACATCCACCGCATCGGACGTACCGCCCGCGCGAACGCCTCGGGCGACGCCATCACGTTCGTCTGCCCCGACGAGTTCATGGCCCTCAGCGAGATTGAGACGGCGCTCGGCAAGAATCTCCCCCGCGAGGAATGGGATGGGGCCGTCCCCGTGGTTTCGCTGTTCAACGCCGACAAACACAGCGAGTTCAAAAACAAACGCAAGGGCATCCGCAACGGCCGCCGCGGCCGGCGCCTGATGGCGGCCCGTTAACCCAAAATCGCCGGCAGATCCTGAGTTGTTTTGCGGCCGCGAAATGGGTTAAACTCCGCGGCCTTTCTCTTGCATACCCGGCTTGTCCGCCGGGAACTCCGTAACCAGCGAGGATACCAGGCGCATGACCGCCGTCGACAAGATCAGAAATGTGGCCATTATCGCCCATATCGATCACGGGAAAACCACCCTGATCGACAGCATCTTCCGGGCTGCCCACGTCTTTCGCGAAAATGCCCACGTCGCCGAGCGCGTCATGGACAGCAATGAGCTCGAGCGCGAACGCGGCATCACCATCCGCGCAAAACACTGCACCGTCGAATGGAACGGCTACCGCATCAACATCATCGACACCCCGGGCCATGCCGACTTCTCCGGAGAGGTCGAGCGCATCCTGTCCATGGTCGACTCGGTGCTCCTGCTGGTCGACGCCAACGAGGGCCCCATGCCCCAGACCCGCTACGTCCTCATGCGCGCCCTGCGTCTGGGCCTGCGTCCCATCGTCATCGTCAACAAGGCCGATCGCCCCAGCGCCAATCCCGCCCGAGCCCTTGACCTCACCTTCGACCTCTTTGTCGAACTGGGCGCGAACGACCGCCAATGCGATTTCCCGGTGCTCTACGGCTCGGGGCTGCAGGGATGGCTCGTCCGCGATCTCGAAACCGACCCACATGCCGGCATGGAGGCCCTCTTCGAGACCATCATCGAGCACGTGCCGGCCCCCGAAGCCAGCCTCGAGGCCCCGTTCCTCATGCAGGTCAGCACCCTCGGCTGGCGCGACCACATCGGCCGCACCGGCACCGGGCGCGTCCTCCAGGGCCGTCTCAAACGCGGTGACGCCATTACCCGGATCACCACGCGACGCACCCGCGCCGAATGGCTCCGGCAAAAAACCCAAGACACCGACGACGACTGGGAAGTGACGGGCATCGAAGACGACCGCGCCGTGCACCTCTGGGTCACCCGCGGCATCGAGAGCGTGACGTGCAGCGAGATCTCGGCGGGCGACATCGTCACCATTTCCGGTCCCAAAGCCATCAGCATCGGCGACACCCTGGCCGCGCCCGGACTCGAGGACTGCGCCCTCCCCCCGCTCGATATCGAAGAGCCCACCGTCGCGATGACCATCCTCGTCAATACGGGGCCCTTCGCGGGACAGGACGGCGCCGCCGTCACCATCCGTCAGATCCGCACCCGCCTGGAACGCGAGCTGCGCACCAACGTGGCCCTGCGCGTCGAAGAGACCGACCGCGGCAACGGCATGAAGGTCTCCGGACGCGGCGAACTGCATCTCGCCATCCTGATCGAGGAAATGCGCCGGGAAGGCATGGAACTCTGCGTTTCCCCCCCGGAAATCATCACCCACCGCGACGCCGCCGGCACCCTCTTCGAGCCGTTCGAGGAACTCGTGATCGATGTGCCCATCGAATTCCAGGGCACGGTGATCGAAAAAGTCTCTCAGCGCAAGGGACAACTCCAAAACGTCGAGACCAACGGGGCCGGCATGGTCCGGCTCGAGTTCACCATCGCCACACGCGGGCTCATCGGATACCGAAGCGAAATGCTCACCGACACCCGCGGCCTCGGCATTATGGCCTCGCGGTTCACCGGCTACGAACGCTGGTCCGGCCCCATCACCACCCGCAGCCGCGGGTCCATGATCAGCATGGACACCGGCGAAGCCACGTCCTACAGCATCGAAAATCTCCAGCAGCGCGGCGTGCTGTTTGTTTCGCCCATCGACCCCGTCTACGAAGGACAGATTGTCGGCGAACACGCCCGGCCGGGCGATCTGCCCTGCAACCCCACCAAGCGCAAGGCCCTCACCAACCACCGCGCCGCGGGCAAAGACCACGCCATCGGCCTCGATGTCCCCCGCATCCTCACGCTCGATGCCGCCCTCGAATGGATTGCCCCCGACGAGCTGGTCGAAGTCACGCCAAGGTTCATCCGCGTGCGCAAAGCCATCCTGAGCGTGGAAGACCGCAAACGCCTCCACAAACGCGCCGCGGACGAATAGCACCACCGCCAGCGTATCCAAATTTCCGCTTGCCAGGCTCCGGCCGAACGGCTATCGTGATGCCAGCCCCGGGCCTGAACACCCGGAAGGGAGCAGCGTATGCCATCGGAATGGTACAGCACACTCACAAAACCCGCCTACAACCCGCCCGCCTGGATTTTCGGCCCGGTCTGGACCGCGCTCTACCTCATGATGGCGGCAGCCTTCGTTGTTTTCGCCCTGAAATCCGAAGGCAAGACGCGCTGGCTCGGCCTGACGCTCTACACCGTCAACATTATCGCGAATCTCCTGTGGACGCCCCTTTTCTTCTGGTGGCATCGCATCGGAGTGGCGTTTGTAGACTGCCTGTTCATTGCGGTCTCCACCTGGTTTCTCATCGCGTGGTTCTGGCGCTCGACGAAGCTGGGCTCCGCCCTGCTGATTCCCTACGCCCTGTGGACATCTTTCGCGAGCGTCCTCAACTTCCACCTCTGGCTCCTGAACCGGTAGGCGCTGACAACGCGCAATCAAGCCTGGCCCGCCGGAACCACTGAGATCACCCGCGGAGGACATACGGCCACGCACGCCCCGCATCCGTTGCACGTCTCCGCATCCACGCGCACCATCGCCGTGTAGGTTTCCGCGGAGAATTCCTCGATTATGGCCCCGCGCGGACAGATCGCCGCGCACGCGGAGCATTCCTTCTCGACGGCCAGGAGACAGCCCGTCTCCGCGATGCGCGCCAGCCCGATCCGGCATGCATTCTTGGCGGCCAGAGTAAGCCCCGCAATCGCGCCGGTAGGACAGTTCTGGCCGCACGCGTTGCAGGTTTCAAGACAGTAATTCGCTTCAAAGCTCAACGTCGGTGCGAGCAGTCCCGCCAGACCTGGCGGCTGCACATCGGGCCGGATAATCTCCGAAGGACAGGACCGGACACAGTTCCCGCAACGCACGCACAGCGTCGCGAACCGGGCATCGTCGATCGCCCCGGGCGGCCGCAAACAGGTGGCCGCTGCAGCCCCGGGCGCCCGGACCGCCAGGGCCGACACCGCCATCCCTCCCCCCAGACCGAGAAAGGCCCGGCGCGCAAGCCCCAGGTCACCTTCCCCGGACTCGCAAGGCGACTCCGAGAGCCGGCGCGCGAACAGGCCGTTGAGTTCGGCCAGCAAATCCTGCATCGCGCCCAGAGGACACAGCCGTTTGCACCACAGCAACGGAAACGCCACGCTCAGGACGAGCAGCACCGCCAGCCCGCCCGCGCAGGCAAGCCGGAGAACCCAAAGGGGAACGTGGGCGCCGCCAACCGCGCCCGTAAACAGCGCCAGCGGGTCCAGCAGCAGAAACAAAGGCAGCGTCGCCACGGCGCCGCCCATCGTCAGCAACGCCGCCCATTGGCCAATCAATGGAACCCGCCCATAGTCGCAGTTTGCCGTGGTCCGCGCCTTTGCACACAGCTCCACGAGCCATCCCACCGGACAGATATGGTGGCAGAATCCCCGTCTGCGCCACACAACAAAGGCCAGCATAGGCAGAGACAACAGCGCAGACAGCCCGATATTCCGCGTCGCCACCACCGTGCATACGAACAGAAACGGGCTCAGACCCGGAAGCACATACCGCAACACGACCGGTGGCAGAAACAAGGCGCCTGTCGCCAGAAACACCAGCATCGCCAGGCGAAAGCCGGAGCGCGGCGGGAAAAAGCTCATCCGAGGTATGCCCCCTGCGCCTTGAGCAGGCCCTGCAATTTCGCCACATCCACGTTGCGGGGCGTGCAATTCTCCTGAACCGCCAGCGCGGCTGCCGCGCCCGCCGCCTGGCCCGTCAGCATGCACGGGGCTATCAGGCGGGTATAGTTGAGCATCGTGTTGTCCGCGGCAACGCAGCGGCCCGACGCCAGTAGATTGTCCACCCGCACCGGCACCAGGCTGCCATACGGAATCGCGCACGGCAGGTTCTTGAGAAACGAATAGGTCCCCCCAACACCGATCACGTCCGCATACGCTTTCTGCTCGAGCGTCTCCTCCAACCGAAGCTCCTGCGTCCCCACCAGCGTGCGCGACGCACGCACGCCCAACTGCGACGCCACGTCCAGCAGGAACACATTCTCATATCCCGGCGTCTCTTGAATCTGTTTCAGCTTGTTCCAGATGGCTTCCCGGCCATCCAGTTCACAGTTGGTCAGCGTCGGCACATCGAGACAATCACCCTGGGGGCCCTGCATGTTCACCCAGCGCACCCCGGGAATCGGCGTCGCACCGCCGAGGTTGAGACCCTCCGGCGAGTTCCCCTCCGGCACATTGCCCAGTCGATGCACAAGACCGATCCGGTGTACGTGCGGGATGCTCTCCGCGCCCGCGGCATCGAACACGTCCCCGTCGCCCGTAGCGTCGATAACCACCTTTGCGCGGATCGCCATGCACCCCGCTTTGCTCTCAAAGAGCACGCCCCTGACCGCGTCGCCGTCCAGGATCGCGTTCGTGACCCAACTGTGCAGGACGATGTCGACCCCTTCCTCGCGCAACATCCTGGCCAGCACGTATTTCGTGACCTCCGGGTCCGTCGTGGCATCGTGCGGACCGTCCGCGCTGTAGTTGATCGCCCCGTGTTTCTGACTGTGGATACGCGCCAGAATCTCGTCCCCAATCCCCTGGACCATCTTCGTGCGTTTGCCTTCGCCCGGGACATGCGTGCACAGAACGATGAGCACCAGCCCGGCCGTCCACAGGCCGCCGAAACAACCGTAGCGCTCGACCAGCGTCGTGTTGACCCCCGCCCGGCGCGCCGCAAGCGCGGCCACCACCCCCGCCGTCCCCCCGCCGACCACCAGCACGTCCGTGTCGCGAAACACCGGCACCTCGCGGCGGGGCTGGATGACCTTGCCGTCCTCGAGGAACGCCGCAGCTCCCCGCGCGCTCGCGGTGATCCCCTCCACAACCTGGCTGCCCTCGTGAATCGGGTCCGCCAGAACGCGGCCCATCCCCCCCGCGGCCAGAGATGTAAACCCCAACGCCCGGATAAAATCGCGACGGTTCAAATGCTTCATGATGCCACTCCTTCCCCAAGACACAGTACGACTTAACGATGCCATACCGGCGGTGGATAATGCCAGCGGTCACAGTCTCCGAATCGAATAAGGTGAGGAAACCTCCGCAAGGCCAATGCCGGTCGAGACGGTAGCGCACGGAGGTCTGCGCTTGCACAGATCTCTTGCGCGCTAGCGGCGCCAATTCACCCCGGCGATCACGGCCTTCTTGTCCCCCTCGCGCGCATTTCCGGCGCGCCAACGGCGCGATNNTGGAGGGCTGGGTAGACGGATGTCCCAAATAATGGAAGGGCTGAAACCCCGCGACATCTGACTCCGAGGTCCGTATGTGCCGGTCCTTCAGACCGGAAAATGTGTGGGAACGCCGGTACGCACGCTTTGGTGTCGCGTGAACCCCGGAGGCCTTCCGGTGGAGCGCAGGCGCCTCGCCTGCACCCGAATCGCACGTGGAAAATGCGACGCGGGGAGACCAGCGCCTCACGCAAAGACGCCAAGACGGACGTGTCCACCCCATCCACCCCGTCCACCCCGTCCACGGGAGGCCGTGTCCCTGCGTTCGGCTAGGCGGCGTCCGGATGGGTCGGGAATCCGTAAAAGTCGAAGACGTCGCGCATATGGTCGAGGAGAATGGCGTGGCTGATGCCGTGATCTTCCATCGAATAGACGTGTTTGCTTTTATATCGTTGCTCCCGGTGTTCCTGCCCGGCCAGGAATTCCCCGAATTCGCTGCTCACGGACCACCCGAACCGCGCGTAGATCGCCTCCACACAGGCCCGCGGCTGCGCTACAAGCTCGGCGTACTGCAGCACCGCGCACTGGTCTTCCGGCCACTCCGGCAAAACACGCATCGGCCCCTGATAGAAACTATGGCTGATTTCAAGAAACTGCCGCCGGTATTCGTGCTCGTACAGACGATTGCCGAAGGTGTCCCAGTAAAATTTGCCCAGACTGGCCATCGATGGGATGCATTCGTACGGCGACCGCACATTGCACACGACCTTTGCATCGGGGAACGTCTCGCGGATGGAACGCAGTTTCACCGAGAACGCGGGGCTTTTCGACAAATAGCGCTTGTCGGGACCGTGAACGTAGAGATGGCGCTGCACCATCCTGCGGTAGAAGAACATCACATCCCTTCGAAGCTCCGGACGTGCCGCGTCGTCAAATCGCATCAGGTGCGCCATCTCGCTCTCAAACGGAAACAGCAGGGCCAGCGAGGCGGAGTGGAACGTTGGAAACAGCACCTGATCGTCTTCGTCGGGCAGGAACAGGCTTTGCGGATGAAGATGGCGCAGGTTCCTGAAGAAGCGCCGGTCAAGCGCTTCCACCGCGGCGCGGCCGAATCCGCCCAGCGCGGCATCCACCCGCCCCAGCCCCTGCAAAATGCGCCGTTCCAGGATCGAGGGCGCAAGATAAATCTCCCCCAGCGTCATCGTGGTGAACCGGCCTTCGTCGCCGCTCAACAGGCGGTGAAAGAAGGTCGTGCCACTGCGCGGCACCCCCACGATGAACAGCGGCTCGCACACCTTCACCTTCCGGTACGCCGAAAACAGAATTTCATCCGCCAGAAAACACAGCCAGTGCGCCGACTGCGACACAAACAGCAACGGCACGACGGCGCACAGCAGCACAAACCGGCGCAGACCCAGCTCCCCCAGGGTCCCGCGGCTTCTGAAAAACGAATGAAATACCAGGCGCGCAAAACGCGCATAGCTCTGCACGAAAATCCGAAACATACACGCCCTCCATAGACACTCTAAACGCCAGCACACGGAACGTTACGATTCTTCACACGCGATGCATGCGTCCGGCGGCGCGGAGGGCAGGCAGACACGGGTCTTTCGCACAATTCACACGGCCTGGCGCCGCGCGAACCGTTCTTCTCGGACGTCACCACGGGCGGTGCGAAAGATCACTTCTCGATCACAAACTCGTCGCGCACGTCCCCTTCAATATCGTAGGCCTTGTACGCGAGCCGGTTCCCGTCGATTTGAATGTCGAGCACCTGGTACGTCGAGACGTTGGTCATGCCGAACTCGGTGTAGTCGAATTCCCCCTGCTCGTAAAACTTCGTGCCGGACACCGAAACGATGTAGATGGTCCCTTCACTCGGCGAATCCACCCGCTTCTGGTCGCGCATGGGCCAAGTGCGCAGGTAGGCGTGATCATGCCCCTGCAGCGCAAGATCCACGTGGTACTTGTCGAACAGCGCGCCCCAGAGAGCCCGGATGTCCGCGTTGTCCCGCCGGGGACCCGACGAGTACGCCGGATGATGGTACACCACAAACTTCCACGTGGCTTCCGTGGTCGCAAGCTGTTCCTCGAGCCACTCCGTTTGGGATTCCGCGGGAAGGTTGGAATCGAGAATGACAAAGAGGGCGTTGCTGTATTCGAACGCATAGGCCCGTTCCGGCGGGACTCCGGCGGGGCCGTTTTCGGGCAAATCAAACAGTTCCAGATACATCCACGGTCCCTGATCGCCCTGGCACTCGTGGTTGCCGATGGCGGGCACCACCGGGCGGTGGTCGTACACCCCGGCCGCATTCTTAAACAGGCTGTCCCAGTCCGCGCGTTCGTTCCCACGATTCACCAAATCGCCCGCCATGATGTAAAACGCGGCTTCGGGTTCCTCCGCATACGCCTTGTGCACCAGATTGCCCCAGGTGTCCAGGCCGTTCTGGGCATCACCCATATAGACGAACGTGAACGGCTCGGCGACGGCCGGCGCAGTCTGGAACGTCGCCGACTTGCTCCAGGTGTCGTCGGTCCCGTTGCCCACGGCATACTCGTACACCGCACCGGGCTCAAGACCGCTCACCACGGCCGTATGCCGGTTCACAATCGGGTCATTGGCGGTGTTATAGGCGATCAGCGGTCTGGTTTCGGCGTCGACAACGGTCCACTCCCCGCTTCCAGGCGCCCGGTACCGCACCGCGCCGCCTTCAATGAGGTCGGTCGTGCGCCATTGGATCGTCTGCGTCGTGCGCGGGTCGCCGCTCCACGTCAACACCACCTGATCGGGCACTACCGTCGCCGGATACTCGGTGGCCCGGAAAATGTTCGTGAGCATCGCGCTGCGCCGCTTGTCCTGATCGCCGCGCAACAGAACCTGTCCATCGAGCGTCGCGGGCACCTTTTCCAGGACGCGCTCGTCCCACCCCGCATAGGGCCGCTCCCCCACTCGGAATGTGCCCACCGTGTGCTGGCCCGGATAGATGTCGCTCAACTCGATTGCGTCCGTGGCATTCTGGGCCGCGAGACAGACAAAATAATGGTCCCCGCTCCCGCTGAGTGAATTCACGCCAAGACCGATCTCCCCCGCATCAAACGACTTCTGCCAGCCTTCATACACATCGCCGCCAGCTTCAGCCGTGAGCTCCGACTTCTCAAACCCCCGTTCCTCAAGCCAGTACACCACCTCCGCGGGCTCGGCCTGGCGGAAGACGGTAAGAACCACGGGCACATTCACCGTAAACACCAGGTGTTCCGTGCCGAGAATCTCACGCTCGTCCGCAGTGAGGAACTCCAGTACCTCGTCGAGCGTGATGCGCGTGAGCTGCTCCACGGGAATCTCGTTCTGCATCCGCTGGATGATCCCCGCAACGGTATCGTGCACTGAGGGATGCGCGCCTACATGCGCGAACGCAAAACCCGAAACTGACACCAGCATGGCCAATAGAACTGCCGCACGTCGCATGATCACCTCGGTAAGTTAATTCACACTTTATAGTTACACAACAACCGCGGGACGCCGCTGCATTCCCGGAAAAACGCATCCACGGCGGAGCGAATCACCCGGAGGCGGCGCACCCTGAGAAGAATGCCACGCTGCTGCGCCGAATATTGCGCACGTTGTAACCGCCTTCCTGTACCACCAGCAGGGGCAGCCCTGAACCGTAGCCGTGCTCCGGGGGATAATGGAGCAGCGACAGGAGCTTTTCGGTAGATCAGGCTCGCGGGACACGGGACCAAGGCCGCTGGATTACCCTCCGGCCTCCAGATACTCGCCGAAACGAAACGCCTCAAATTCCGGCAGGCTCCGGCCTTCGAGCATAATCCGTCCAATTCGGCCGGCGATGTCGGGATACTTGCCGGCCACGTTTGTGGATTCGGAAAGGTCTTCCTCGAGATTGTACAGTTCAAGAGGAGCCTCAGGGTTCTTCACCAGATCCGTCTTGATGCCCTTCCACTTGCCCATCCGTACAGCAAGCTGGCCGCCGTACCCCGTGAAATCCCAGAAGAGATAGTCGTGCCGCCGCTGCGCGCGGCCGTCCCCCAGAAGCGTCGGCAGAAAGCTGATGCCGTCCGTGTTCGCCGGGGTCTCAGCTCCAACAAGGTCGGCCAGGGTCGCGAGGACGTCGTAATGCGCGGCCAGGTGATCCGACACGGCCGCGGAAGCGATTCTGCCGGGCCACCAGGCCACCATGGGCACCCGAATGCCGCCCTCGTAGAGCGAACCCTTCAGTCCGCGCAACGGACCCACGCTGTCGAAAAACTCGTAATCCACCTGCTCCACGAGGTGCGTGGTTCCGTTATCCGAGGTGAAGAACACGATCGTGTTGTCGTCCAGACCGAGTTCCTTCAGGAGCGCGAACAAGCGGCCCACCTGCTTGTCCAGGAATGAGATCATGGCGGCATAGCAGGCCCTGGGCGTGGGATGCGGCTGGTAGCTCGTGCCGGTATACGGCGTCTCCTCCCACAAACCCTGGTACGGCGCGAGTTCCTCCTCCGGAACCTGCAGCGCGAGGTGCGGAATCACCGTGGGGTAATAGAGAAAGAAGGGCGCCTCTTTGTGGTCCCGCACAAACTGCAGCATCGCGTCGGCGATCCGCTGCGGCGCATACTGAGCCCCCGTCACGCCGCGGGTGTTGCCATCGAGCGGTTCCCGTTCGCCCTGGTTCACAAGAAAACGGGGGTACAGGTTGTGCGCGTGGCTCTGGCAATTGTAGCCGTAAAACCGGTCAAAGCCCTGCGCCAGCGGGTCGCCGCTCGAACCGGGCGCCCCCAGCCCCCATTTGCCGAAACACCCGGTCGCGTAACCCCGGGCTTTCAGCAGCTCCGCGACCGTCACCTCGTCCGCGGGGATCGGGAGTTGCCCGCCAAATTCTCCGACCTTGCCCACCGACTGGTTGTTGCGCACGTACGCATGACCGCCATGCTTGCCCGTCATGAGAACACACCGCGAAGGCGCGCAGACCGCCGAACCCGCGTAATACTGCGTAAACCGCATGCCTTCCGCGGCCATCCGGTCAATGTGGGGCGTCTTGATCTTCTCCTGGCCGTAACAACCCAGCTCGTTCCACCCCAGATCGTCGGCCATGATGAACACAATGTTGGGAGGCCGCTGCGCCGCCGCAGCGGCCCCGGTCACAGCGGACAAGGCGGTCAGGCCCCATCCCGCTGCGGTCAACTGAAGAAATTGGCGCCGGTTCAAACGTGATATGGGCATGAGGTCCTCCCCCGTTGTCTCTCGCCGGTTCGCACGTTACCACAAGTCTACCGGCAGGGAATGACCAACGCAAAAGACAGCCCCCCCTGCGGATCACCAGCACAGAGCAGGCCGGTCCCCGCGCCCGGTCGCAATGGCAATACCTGCGTTTCGGCTTACGCCGTCCGCTTCTCGAGCCATTCCACGGCGCCCGGTGTCTCGTACCAGCTTCGCAGCGCCGGGCTGGCGTAGAGCGCCGCCTCCTCCTGGCTGCCAAATTGGTAGTGTTCCGGCTCCTCATCCGGCAGATCCATCGGGGACAAAAGGTAACCCACCGCGTGTTTGTTGAGTTTTTGAACCCGCTTGAGCGAAGCCCGCGCCTCTTTTGAGTCGCCTTCTTTGCGATACAGCAGTAAGGCCCGCGAACACTCCCAGAACAGGGTGGCTTCGTCAGGATACTCGTTCAGCAAGCGCCACGCCTCGTCGTCGCGCTTTGTCTCGGCAAGCCAGTGCATGAGAATATACCGCATGCCCTGGTTGTCACTGGGATTCAGGCGCAACATGTCCCAGGCGTGCCCGATGGCCTCGTCGTCCCGGCCGGCTTCCCACAGACACTCCGCAAGCCCGGCCCGCGCGCGCATGTACGGCCGGGTCTCCAGCGGTCCCCAGAATCCGCCCACGCCGTCGCGAAAGATATCCGGCCCCAAAGCGCGCTCTCCCGCCGCCACCCCCTTTGCGTACAGATCAATGGTATAACGCAGTATCCCGGTGGCATCCTCGGCCAGCAGGCAGTAGGCGTCGGCGCAGTCCGGGCAGATTTCCAGGGCCACCTTCGCCATCATCATTCGCTTCAGCTCATCCTCTTCCTCCCAGGCGTCATAGATGAGGTCTTGCGCCCTGTCCAGAGGCGTCCTGTCATCCTCCTCGTCGTCTTCAGGACCTTTCAAACCAAGTACATGAGCAAATGCGTGCAGGAGAGAATCCTCCTCCGCAGACTCCACCGACGGCGGCGAAGGAACCTCCTTCGTGCTCGTGTTCTTCTTCTTCCTGGGCGGTTTCTTGTCCGAGCGCTTGGCCAATGGTCTAACTCCCTGTGCTGTGTTGAGGCCGGCAACGGCGCCGTACCTTCCGAAACGCGGGCTATTATCTGTCAAAGCGAAACGCCCGCCTATCCTGCACGAGCAGGCCGCGCGGGTCAAGAAACGTGATTACCGGACAACGCCCCCCGAGACCGTAATCGCAGCCAGGGGCCGCGCCTCATTCCGGAACGGCCGCCTCCTCCAATACCGTCCCGTTCTTCACAAGCACCGTCGTACTCTCCAGAATGTTGTCGCGGATGATCACGGGTTTCCCGGCCTGGGTCTGGTCGTCCACTTCGATGACCACATTCTGGAAGACGTTTCCCGTTACCACCACATTGCCCGCGGTGAGTTTGAGAAACAGGGGCGCGTCCGGATTGGCCGCATACACGCAGTTGCCCGTAACCGCCGTGTCGAACCCGCGCAGATCCATGGCGTGCGTGCATTTGCCGCCCTCATCGACCAGGAGAATGTTGCCGGCGATAACATGCCGGTGCGAATCGGCCCAGGTACGGAACCCGATATCAATGTCCCCCGTTTCCCGGACATGCACCACGTTGTCCGACATGAGGATGTTGTTTCCCCGGTCCGAACCGACCGCGACGTGCGTGCGGCCGGTGATCTCGAAATAATTGCCGCGGATCTCGCCCGGACCCGTCAGAATCTCCACCACATCCGACGTGGCGTTGCCGAGCCGGTTGTTGATCACCTTCATGCCGGGACCTTCCAGCATGATGCCCAGCCGCGCCGCATTGATGACAACGCAGTTCTCCTCCGTGATGTGGTGCGTATCCTCCGTGGCGCTCGATTCGCCCGGGCGGTTGCGGTAGGCCTTGATTCCGCAAAACTCGAACCGGTCGTGGGATATGTTTGGATCGCCTTCGCTTTTCGGGTTGCCGTCGCGGTTCGCGTCGACGTACAGATCCCGCACTGTAACATGGCCCACCCCCGACCCGATAATGCGGATGACGTTGATTTCCTGACCGTCCGCCTGGATCAGCCGCGTAGCGGCCCCTTCTCCCTGAAGGGTCACATGGCTTCTGCGAATCAGGACCCCGCCCAGTTCCCCCTCGACACGACGGATGTCGTAGGTGCCCGCCGTCAGAAACACGACGCCGCCCGCCTCCGGCAACGCCGCGATCGCCGCGTTGATCTCCTCCTGATCCCCCTCCCCGTCGCAGACGAATCGCGCGGACGCGCGCAGGGCCTCAGAAGCATCGTGCGCGGCAACCGTCAGCACCCCCGGCAACGGCGCTTGCCCTGCTCCCGCCCCGGCCCCGGACACGGCAAACGCCATCAGAAATGCAACTGCTTTCATCGCAACAGCCCCCGTATGAATAGCCTGCGCCCGCAATCACTTTACTGGGCGGCGCCGCATCGATCAACCAAAAGACGAAGAACGGGCACAGGTTCCAAGCGCCGTCCCCGGCGCGACTACGTGTCCCCGTTCGGACACGTCCCGCGTCCCTAAACGTCCCACGTAATCTGAAACTCGATTTCCTCGCTACCTTCGCCGCGCTCGTGTTCAATGGTGTAGCGCGCCCGTACGGGGACGTAAACCCGCTCGCCGGCGACCTGAATCTCGAACTGCTCCCCGGCCTCCAGGCAATCCGCCAGCCGCCGCAGCTTCGCTACGAACTCGTCAATAGGATAGGTCTTCTCGATATCGCGTTCGGGTTTCATCGGGGTAGAGTCTCCTTCTGTTACGTCAAACTAACGTATGTCTTCTTCTGCATCAGATTCAAGTCCACGCGCCCGCTGTCCCATGGGTCTCCTTAGCCGTCATGGAACCATGTGGCCGAGCGGCTCACAAGAATTTTCTCCGGGGTGATGCATTTTCGCGCAGAATTCGGCATAATGAACGCTTGAAACCCGACGTGAGTCGCGGTGTGAGGGGGTGGGCACGTCTTTTTCCGTGGTTTCCCGGGGAAAATGCGCAGGACGTGCCGGGGGGAGATTCCTGTGGAGGGAGTGTCCCTCACATAGGCGCGAGAAAGGAAAAGACCATGTGGGACGCCAGAATCACGCGAGCAATCGTCTGTCTGGGACTGATGGCATTACTTACCCTGCTGGTACCCGCCTGCGGCGGGAAGAGCGGAGAGACCGGCGGGGCCGGCGAGACCGGCGCCCCCGCGGCCGCCTCGATCAAGCTCTCGTACAGCATTTTCTTCCCCCCCACCCACCTGCAGTGCATCACCGCGGATGAGTGGGCCAAAGAAATCGAAAAACGAACCGGCGGGCGTGTCACCATCACCCTGTATCCCGGCGGCTCCCTGACGAAGGCCCCGGATGTCTATGAAGGCGTCATGAACGGCGTCTCCGACCTCGGCATGAGCTGTTTCGCCTATACCCGCGGACGCTTTCCCCTCCTCGAGGGCCTCGACCTGCCCCTCGGCTACCCCGACGGATCCACCGCGACCCGCATCGCAAATGAGATGATCCAGAAGTATCAGCCCCAGGAACTCGCCGATACGCACCTCCTCTACGTGCACGCCCACGGGCCGGGCATCCTCGCAACCAAAAAACCCGTCAACAAGTTGGAAGATGTGGCCGGGATGAAGATCCGCGCCACCGGCCTGTCCTCCAAGGTCGTCGAGAGTCTCGGCGGCGCCCCCGTAGGCATGAGCCAGCCCGAAACCTACGAAGCCCTGCAGAAGGGCGTCGCCGAGGCGACCCTCTGCCCCGTCGAAACCCTCAAGGGATGGAAGCAGGGCGAAGTGATCGACTACGTCGTCGACACCTCCTGCATCGGCTATACGACGGCCATGTTTGTCACCATGAATCTCGACAAGTGGAACGCGTTGCCCCCCGACATCCAGCAGATCTTCAACGAAGTCAGCCAGGAATGGATCGCCAAACACGGCGCCGCGTGGGACCAGGCCGACGCCGAAGGGCGTGAATTCGTCGCCGGGCTCGGGAAACAGACCATCGCGCTGGACGAGGCGGAACAGGCCCGGTGGCGCGAGAAGGTCGTGCCCATCCTCGACGAATACGTCGCCAGCATGACCGCCAAAAACCTGCCCGGCGACACGTTCCTCGCCGATCTGCAGGAAAAGCTGGCGGCCCCCGCGGGCCAGTAAACCGCACATACAGGAAGCACCGTTCGCATGACTAGGAGTCTGAGGTCATTGTACGCAGGCTATAACGCGTGCGTCCGGGCGGTGGTCATGGTCATGGCCTATATCGCGGGTGCCGCGGTATGCGTCATGATGCTGACCACCTGCCTCGACGTCATCCTGCGCAGGGTATACGCGCCGCTCCCGGGCGCCCTCGACATCGTCACCCTGGCCAGCGCCATCTGCATCTCGTGCGCCCTGCCCTACACCACGGCCGTCAAGGGACACGTCTCGATCGAGTTCTTCTTCCACAAGCTCTCGCGCCGGAACCGGATCATCGTGGATACGTCCTGGCGCCTGCTGGCCATCGCATTGTTTGTGTTCATGTGCCGGAGATGCATTTTGTACGGAAACTCCATGCACAGAAGCGGCGAGGTGACGCTCACCCTCCAGGTGCCCGTCTTCTGGACGCTCTACGTGCTGGCATTCGCCTGCGGCGTGAACGCCCTGGTTGTCCTGCACAACATGCTGCATCCCAACCGGGAGATGATCAAGCCATGACGGACGTCCAGATCGGTCTTCTCGGTTGCGCGGCGCTGCTCATCCTTCTTGCCAGCAGCATGCCCGTGGCGTTGTCAATGGCCGTCGTGGGCGCCATCGGGTACGCGATCGTCGTCACGCCCCAGGCAGCCATGAGCATGGCCACGATGGACCTCTACGGCACGTTTTCCAACTACAGCCTCACAGTTATCCCCCTGTTCGTCCTCATGGGACAAATCGCGTTCCACGGGGGCATCAGCCGGCGTCTGTTCAACACCGCCTACACCTGGCTCGGGCCCCTTCCCGGCGGTCTGGCCATGGCCACCGTCGCGGCCTGCATGGGATTCGGCGCCATCTGCGGTTCGGGACCCGCCACCGCCGCCACCATGGCCGCCGTGGCCCTCCCCGAAATGCGCCGCTACAACTACGACATGGAACTCGGCAGCGGCGCCGTGGCCGCCGGCGGCAGCCTCGGCATGCTGATCCCCCCCAGCGTCGTGTTCATCGTCTACGCCATCATGACCGAGCAGTCCATCGGCGAACTCTTCATCGCGGGCGTGCTCCCCGGCATCCTGATCGGCGGACTCTTCTGCCTCACCATCTACGTCAGTTGCAAACGCCGCCCGCACCTGGGCCCCCCCAGCCCCCCCTTCACCTGGGCGCAACGGTTCAAATCGCTGATCGGAGTCTCCGAAACCCTCATCCTTTTCCTCCTCGTCATGGGCGGCATGTTTCTGGGTTTCTTCACCCCCACCGAGGCTGCGGCGATCGGCGCCGCCGGCACCATCGTCGTCGCGCTCGTTCAACGGCAATTGAGCTGGAAAATCTTCGTGCGCTCGCTCATCGAGACGCTCCGCACCTCCTGCATGATCATGATTATCGTGGCCGGAGCCCTGATATTTGGACATTTCCTGGCCGTCACGCGGATCCCCTCCAATCTCGCCGAGTTCCTCGCGGGGCTCCCCCTTCCGCCGTTCATGATCATGGCCCTCATCATACTGTTTTATCTCGTGGGCGGCTGCTTCATTGACGCACTCGCCCTCGTGTTGCTCACAACGGCCATCTTCTATCCCGTGATCCTGAAACTCGGCTACGATCCCATCTGGTTCGGCGTCATCATCGTCGTCGTAACTCAGATGGGCGTAATCTCCCCACCGGTGGGTGTCAATGTCTACGTCGTCAGCGGCATCGAGCGCGACATCCCCCTGCAAACGGTCTTTAAGGGAGCGCTGCCCTTCCTGGCCACGCTCATCCTCGCGGCCGCAATTCTGGTCGCATTCCCCAAAATCTGCCTCTTCTTGCCAGAATTAATGCGGTAGCGGCTACGCTTAACCTGGAGGGGTGCATGCCATGACGGAGACCATTCGAGACACCGGCGCCTACGAGCGCATCCTCTTCTGCACGGACTTCTCCGAAAACGCCGAGTTCGCCTTCGACTACGCCCTCGACGCCGCCGTGCGCCGCCCCGGAAGCGTCCTCTACGTCCTTCACGTCATTCCCGAACCCGATGCCCAGTTCTGGAAAACCTACATCTACGAGATCGAGGACGTCGACCAGAAGGCCAAGCGCGACATCGACGAACGCATCGAGAAGACCTACCTCGTGCGCGCGCCCCATTCCGTCCACATCGAAGTCGTCATCCGCGTCGGCAAAGATTCCGACTCTATCCTCGAATTCGCCGAGGAGAACGCCGTCGACCTCATCGTCATGGGACGCCGCGGCCGAAGCTCGCTGGGCAAGGTCCTCTTCGGAAACGTCACCGAGAAGATCTGTCGAAAAGCCTCCTGTGCCGTACTTATCGTCCCCCTCTCGCTGAAAGAACGCAAAACGAAAACGCACGAATAAGCGAGAGACGCTGGTCTATCACTGTCCCGGGGCTTCCCCTGTTCCGCCCAGGCCCGCTTCCACGCGCTCCAGCCGCTGCAACACACTCAGGATGTCGGCATGGGCCTCCTTGATGTCGCGTTCAAGCCGGATGCGCGAGTTCCACGTCCAATAAAGCAGTTTGCTGAATGAGATCCATCCGTCGCCGAACAGAAACATCATCGCCCCGATGACCGCGATCGCGCCACTTCCCAGATACACGCCCAGCGCAAGGGCGGGGACTCCGCTGAGCAGGATGAAAACCCCGATTCCCGTGCCGAGCCAGCTCCATCGTGCCGCCTTCTTCATCTGTTCTTCATACATTGCGCGCACTCCTTCCTTCATCTCTGCCGCGCGGGCTTCCCAGTCCGGCGGCACTGCCAGCAGGCGGTCCCGTATGCGCCGGTCAAAGTTGTCCATCATGCGCCTCCAACAGCGTTCGCAGTTTGTCACGCGCCGTGTTCAGGCGCGATTTCACCGTTCCCAGCGGGATCTCAAGAAGCTCGGCCAACTCCTCGTACGAAAAACCCTCCAGATAATGCAGCGCCAGCAGACTCCCGTCAGCCTCCGGAAGCGAACGCAACACCTCCCGGACATCCCCCTGCCTCGCCGCGGCGCTGACGTCCTCGTGTTCCGCGTGCTCCTGGAGAAGCCTGCGCTGCCGGACCACGCCCCGGATCCGGTCTGCCGATTTGTTCCGGACGATGCGAAACACCCAGGGCCGGAACCGGGACGGGTCGCCCAGGCGTTGCAGATCCCGCAACACGGCCTCCCACGCCTCCTGCGTCACCTCCCACGCCGATTCGTCGTCTCCCGTAAGTACGCGCGCAAACGCCCACAGCCGGGGCTGCCAGCCCTGCACCAGTGCCGCCAGCGCTTCGGATTCGCCCATCTGCGCCCGCAACACCAGGATTTCGTCCCGTATGATTTGTGCTTTGTCCATGCTTACCCAGTAAGTCGTTTCCAGGACCCGGATTGTTCACCATCCTAACAGGAAAATCCGGAGCCGTGGATAGTCCAGGTTCTTCGCCGGCCCCCCGGCGCCGATGAGCGCAGGGAAGGTCCCGGGCGGCCAGCGGTCCCGTTCCCACCGGGGTCTGTGGTACCTTATAAGCCTGTGGACGGAACCCGTGGCCGGCATGCCCGCGAACCCCGGCCATCAACAACATGAGGATGCTCCAATGCACCGCCATCTTGCCGTCTTTCTCTGCGGCCTCCTTCTCCTCGCCTCCGCCCGGGCCGAGACCCGGTTCCCGGGCCCGGAATGGGAATACTGCGCCCCGGCCCAGGCAGGGGTCGACGCCGCACTCCTCGACGCCCTCGCCGAGCGGCTCGGCGGGCGCGGCTGCGTGATCAAAGACGGCCGCGTCGTCAAGGCCTGGGGCGATCAGGCCCAAATCGGCGACTGGTATTCTTCCGCAAAGCCCGTCCTGAGCACCCTCCTCTTCTTCGCCATCGAAGAAGGCCTCGTCAAGACTGTGGACCAGCCTGTCGCGGATTTCGGCTGGGACCTTCACCCCCGTCACCGCGGCATCACGTTCCGCCATCTCGGCGCCATGACCAGCGGATACGCCCGCCCCGAAGGCGCCGGCGAGGCCTGGGCCTACAACGATTTCGCCATCCAGCTCTACCAGAAAACCCTGTTCGATAAGGTCTTCAAACAGCACGGGAACAAGGCCGCGGAACTGCGCCTGGGCACCCTGGGATTCCAGGACGGTCTCCGGTTCACGGAAAAGAACCGCATCAAGGCATCGGTGCGCGATTTCGCGCGGCTCGCCTGGTTCTGGACGCAAAAAGGCCGATGGAACGGCCGCCAACTATTGCCCACACGCTATTTCAACGAATACATGCGTCCCCAGACGCCCAAACTCATCCCCCTCACCCAACCGACCGGCCATGACGACGATTACCTCGCCATCGGCTCCTACGGAGGCAGCTCCGACCATTTCAGCAACGCCGGACCCGGCACCTACGGCTTCAACTGGTGGTTCAACGATACCGGCCGCCTCCATCCCGAGGCGATGACTTGGCCGGACGCGCCCCCGGACACCGTCATGTCCATCGGAGCACGGGGAAACTCCACGGCGTTCATCCCCAGTCTCAACACGGCCCTCATCTGTGCCGAGGGCAACTGGGGCGAAGTCGAAGGAGGCAACCGCGACGCCCGCCTCAACCAGCTGCTCGGCCTCTTCGCACGCGCCAACGGCTACGCGCCGCTCGATTCCAACGCTCCGTCCCACGCCAAGTGGAGCCCCGTCATCCTGGATTTTCACGGGCCCGGCGCCCACGCTGCGGACGCTGACCCGAATCCGTTCCTCGATTACCGCATGCAGGTGCGATTCACGGGACCCGGCGGTATCGAATACGACGTGCCCGGCTTCTTTGCCGGCGACGGGAACGCCGGCCTCGAAGGCGCCACCTGGCGCGTGCTCTTCTCCCCCGACGCCATCGGCGAATGGCGATACCGCGTCGCGTTCAGCAAGGGGGCAGGCCTCGCCGTCAGCCTCGACCCCCACGCCGGCGAACCGGCCGCGCCCGACGCCGAAACGGGCGGCTTCACCGTGCGCCCACAACCGGAAACCGCGCCGGGATTCTATCGCTGGGGACGGCTGGAATATGTCGGACGCCACCATCTGAAACTGCGCGACGGGACATACTGGCTCAAAGGCGGCACCGACAGCCCCGAAGACTTCCTCGCCTATGCGGGATTCGCAAACACGCCGCACGCCGGCCACGCCTATCCAGCCCATGGGAACGACTGGCGCCCCGGCGACCCCGACTGGGATAACGGCAAGGGGAAAAGCATCATCGGCGCGCTCAACTACCTCGCCTCGATGAACGTGAACAGCATCTACTTCCTCACAATGAACATCGGCGGCGACGGAAAAAACGTATACCCCTACCTCGGCCCCATTGACCCCCAGGGCAACGTCGCCAACGACAACCTCCATTTCGACCTGGCCAAACTCCACCAGTGGGGCCTCGTGTTCGACCACGCCCAACGCAACGGCATCATGCTCCACGTCGTGCTCAACGAAGCCGAGGAAGCCAACAAACAAGAACTCGACGGCGGCGCCCTCGGCGTCCAACGCAAACTCTATTACCGCGAACTCGTTGCCCGGTTCGCTCATTTCCCCGCGCTGCAATGGAACCTCTGCGAGGAATACAACATCAAACATCCGCTGGCCCCCGAACTCGTCAAGGACTTCGCCCAATACCTCCAGGACGTGGACCCCTACGACCACCCCATCACCGTCCACCATGCCGGTAACGTCGACAAAGCCTGGACGCCCTTCCTTGGCGACCCCCGGTTCACCGTCACCTCCTTCCAGACCCGCGACATCAGCGTCGTAGAGCCATGGCGGGAAAAGTCCCGGGCAGCGGGGTTCCCCCTCGTCATCGGCATGGACGAGTTCTTCCCCGACTCGTCCCGCCCCGACAACCTCGACCGGCACCGGCGGGAATATCTCTGGCCGATTTACTTCTCCGGCGGACAACTCGAATTCATCCTCGACGATCTCCTCCGCACCGACGATTTCCGGAAATACGAACCACTCTGGCGCTACATGGCCTACGCCCGCCAGTTCATCGAGCAGCACCTGCCCTTCTGGGAGATGCAGCCTGCCGACGAACTCCTGACCGGCGCCGCGACATTCCAGGGCGAACACAATCGCATTCCGGGACAAGTCTTCGCCAAACCCGGCGAATGCTACGCCGTCTACCTCCCCGTCGCCGAGCCGACGGGCGCCCTCGACCTGACGAACTGCACGGGCGAATTCACCCGGCGCTGGTACGACCCCCGCGCAGGCGCCTTCACCGGCACCGAAGAAACCGTCCCCGGCGGCCGCCCCCTGCCGCTCGGTCCGCCCCCGCAAAGTCCCGGCGAAGACTGGGTCCTCCTGATTGCCCGGCCCGCGCCCGCCGCTTCCCCCCCATAACCCGGCAACGACCCCGCCAACAATTTGATCCCGCCACCCGCATTTAGTAAACTCTCCCTGCCTTTTAAATATCCGTTCCGCGGTAGCTCAGTCGGTAGAGCGGGTGGCTGTTAACCACTAGGTCACAGGTTCGAGTCCTGTCCGCGGAGCCA
>DDYW01000153.1 GCA_002348185.1 Candidatus Hydrogenedentes bacterium UBA2224
TTACAGACGCTATCTTACGCGGCCGACGGCAGACACGGCCCGCATAACGATTTTGAATTTCGGCGGCGCTGTTGTCTGCCGTCCCTACGGGACTCCTGGTCAGAGGGATACGGGGGTTCCCACCACTGAAGTGGTGGGCTATTCTCTGTCGTCCCTGCGGGACTCGGCTCCGTGCAGGCTGGGCTGCTATGTTGCCGCGTCACCGGTGAGAAAGATACGCGGTGATCATGGGGGCTGTGTTTACGCCACGTCCCGTACAGCGAATGCAGAATCCCGCAGCGTTGTCCCTGGCGGGGGTGGCCACGCGGCCCGCGTGGACGGGGGTGGACTTTATAGCCCAGGTTTCCCCGTCCATACCGTCCACCAGCAGACAGAATTGCAGGCGAGACGCCGGCGTTACACGAACGAAGGATGCCGGCTTTGCCCTCGGCGATCCCGGCGGGACGAGGCATCGATTGTCTGGCGCGGAGAGTTTTGACTGGGAAATTCTCACACTCTGTGGCGCCTGAGCCCGCAGTAGTCAACCTCTTGTTGAGGAAGCGTGCCTAACCGGCGCGCGTGCGGATGGCAATTTGACTTCGCCTGGCCGTGACGGTAGCCTCATAAGTACGAGGCGGCAATATGTTTGGTTCGTTGCCGGGACGGGAATGGCAGAGTTAAAGGCGGACTTTCATACCCATTCGGCTGATGATCCCCGCGATGATCTGTCCCATTCCACGGAAATGCTTATCGATGCCGCGGCACAGTTGAATTTCCGTGTGCTGGCGTTGACGTGCCACGAAGGGGTCACGGCCACCGAACGGCTTCGCGAATACGCCCGGCGACGCGGGATCACTTTCGTGCCGGGGCTCGAAGCCTGCATCGAGGGAAAGCACGTGGTCATCCTGAACCCGGACGGCGAGCAGGCGTCCGCGGCCACGTTCGCGGAACTGCGGGCACTGGGACGGCGGGATGCCGCGTTCCTGGCGCCTCATCCCTATTACCCTTCACGTTCTTCGCTGGGGCGCGCTCTGGAGGACAACATTGACCTCTTTGACGCCGTCGAATTCTGCACGCTGTACGTCCGCTGGGCGGGGTTCAACCGAAGGGCTGTCCGCGTGGCCCGGAAATACGGGCTGCCCCTGATAGGGACCTCGGATCTCCACGCGTTTCCGTATTGTGACAGCACCTGCACGCTGGTCGACGCCGCGCCAAACGCAGACGACATTGTCGCGGCCATCCGGCAAGGCCGCGTCACGCTGGCCACACGGCCACGAACCCTGCGCGAGGGAATGGGCCTGGTTCTGTATTCGCTGCGCACGTCATGGAAGGGGAGAATCTACGGCTTCGGAGGAAAAGACCGGCGGCAATCGGTGGTTTCCCATACAGGCAAAGGGCATACAGAATCTTTCTAAGGAGGAGGCGCATACCCGTGATTGATCGGATTGCAATTCTAGGGGGCAGCAGCGTTTACATACCGGAATTCGTCCTCTCTCTGGTTTCCCATAATGTGAACGTCAAAGAAGTCGTCCTTATCGGACGTGAAGGGCCCAAACTCCCGCTGGTGGCAGCCTTCTGCCAGCGTCTGATGGACAAGAGCGGATTCCCGGGGAGAATCATCGGGACCACCGACGTGTGCGAAGGCGTTCGGAACGCCAAGTATGTCATCAATCATATCCGGGTCGGAGGGATGCCGGCCCGGCAGCGCGATGAGGTCCTTCCCCCGAAATTCGGCATGATCGGCGACGAAACCCTCGGGGCCGGGGGCTGCGCGAATGCGCTGCGGACCCTGCCGGTAGTCCTCCAGCATGCCGAGCTGATAGAGCAGACGAATCCCGGCGTCATCTTCATCAATCTGACCAATCCCACGGGCATCGTCGTGGAGGCCCTCTCGAAATACACCCGGTTGAACGTCATCGGGGTGTGTGATCTTCCCGGCACATATGTCCGGAGGGTGTCGGAGATCCTGCGGGTGCCCCCCGAAGAGCTCCAGGTGGATTACGTCGGTCTGAACCACCTGGGGTGGATTCAGGATGTCAAGCTGGATGGGAAGAGCCGGATGGAGCGGGTGCTGGACCAGTTGGAGCACCACAAGGAGGACGGGTTCGACCACGAGCTTGTGCAATTGTTCCGGATGATTCCCACGCACACGGTCGGCCTGTTCTTTCACCAGGATGCGATTCTCAAGAAACAATTGGCCTGCGCGCGGTCGCGTGCGGAAATCCTGCACGAGGCCGAGCAGCAGATTCTCAAGCTGTATGACGACGTCACGTTGACGGAGATTCCGGAATTGACGCGCGCCCGCAACGCCGTCTGGTATGAGGAGACGATCATTCCCCTCCTGCAGACGCTGGAAGAGAAGCAGGACCGGGAGTCGATTCTCTGTGTGCGGAACGAGGGGGCGATCCGGGACCTCCCCGAGGACTGCAGCGTGGAAGTGCCGGTGCGGGTCGGCAAGCAGGGCCTGGAGCCCCGCCGGATAGGCGATTGCCCGCGGTTTTTGAAGGGGTTGTTTCACAGCGTCAAAGAGAGCGACCGGTTGATTGTGGAGGCCGTCAAGCACAGATCGTACGAATCGGCCCTCCAGGCGCTGACCGTCAACCCCCTGGTGCCCTCGCTGGATGCCGCGCGCGCATTTCTGGATCGCATTATCAGGGAAGAAAGTATAGAATTGCATTAGCCTCAGCGACTAGCCGGGAGAAACGCAGGAACGCGGTGAGAGGAACACAGCGCCGCCACGATTGGGAGTAGTCGAAAGATGCAAAAGACCATCATGTTCGTTTTCGCGATTGCGATTGCGGTTCCCGCACTGTGCCAGGACATTCCGATCACGGGGGTCTCGGGCGCGAACCTCACGGAGATCGCCGGAACGCCCACGCTCGTAACCATCGTGGTCAAGGGCCGTGACGCCGAGGATCCCAATCTTCAGATCACCGATCTGGGCTCCAACTACCTGAGTGTGCTGAACCCGGAGACGGGCGACCGGCACGCGTATCTCTTCACGGATGTCAAGGAGATCCGCGTTCAGGGCGGCAAGCTCGAAGCCAAGCCCTTCAAGATGGACGCCGAACGCAGTTTGACGCCGAGCCAGCAGCAGCTTGTGAGCCGCGCCATCCGCCAGGTGGCGGAGGTGTTTGAGCAGGAGAACAAGAATCAGCCGGCCAAGATGAACGCCGCCATGGTTATCGCCTCCCAGGGCGATGAGGAGGGCCTGAAATACCTTCAGGACCTTGCGCGTCAGAACGATCTCGAGACGGCCCTGGGGGCGTATTACCGCCTTTACATTGCCGGCCACAACGCCCTCGACAGCGAACTGATCGAGCGTGCGCTCACCAGCGGCGACCGGCAGATCCGCGGGACGGCGGCGCGCGTCGCCGGGTTGTACCGGGAGCGAACCGCGGAGCCGGCGCTGCTGCGCATGGTCAAGGATCGCGCGGCCGACCTTTCCGCGCCGTCGGCGCTGGCGCTGGCCCGCATGGGCAACCGTGAAGCGATTCCCGCCATGCTCGACATGCTGACCGGGCTCAATGAAGAGAAGGCCAAGGCCGCCGCCAAGGCCCTCGTTATTCTGGGGGGCGACGATGTGATTGAATCGCTCCAGGAAATGCTGGATACCCAGAGCGGGCTTTCCCGGTACCGGATCATCGAGATCCTCTACCTCCTCGGAGACGCCAAGGGCAAGGAACTGATGAAGCAGGAGGCCCTCCAGATTCCGACGTTGCGCGTGGATGCGGGCCTTCGTCTGGCCCCGGAGGGCGACCTGGATGCCATGGAGGCGCTTCGGGAGCGTCTCTCGGAACGCTACGATGTCCAGTTGGACGTCATACGGATGCGGGCGAGAGCGGCGGGCGCCTTGATCATGGGCGGCGACCGCACGCGCATCGCAGACCTCCAGGAACTGCTGCGCCTGGACTTTCCGGACCTCAAAGAGCCGGCCGCGGGGAACTTCGTCAAGGGGATCGCATCGATTGTCACGGAAGTCGTTGTGGAGACGAACGTCCGTTCGCTCATGGACATCATGCAGCCCGTGCTGCTGAGTCCCTATCCGGAAGCCCGTATTTCGGCGGCCTCCGCGATCATCGCCCTGGGCGACTCGGCGCTGCGGGACCGCATGCGGGAGCATTTTCAGTCCAATTGATGACCGAGCGGTTGCGCGTACATATCCACGGAAGAGTGCAAGGCGTCGGTTTCCGGTACGCCACACATCGACAGGCGGCGCGCCTGGGACTTTCGGGGTGGGTGCGCAACGCCTCAGACGGCAGCGTGGAGGCGGAATTCGAGGGCGACAACGACGTCTTGAGGGAAATGCTCGAGTGGTGCCGTCAGGGCCCCGGCTATGCTGTCGTCACGCGCGTTGACGAGCAGTGGGAGTCTGGGGCTCCCCGGTATGAGGGGTTTCACGTACGGGGCTGAGCCGGAGCGGCAGGTCTGCGGGCCACCCAGATCATCTCGGTGCTTTCCGCGGTGTAGCGGGTACATTCGAAGTCTCCAAAAACCGCTTCCACCGCAAAGTGCTGGCTTTCAAGGAGTTGGCGCATCTGAACGGGGGTGACCCAGGCGCGCTTCATGGGCAAGATGGCCGAGTATGTCACCTCCCCCCCGCGGTCGACTTCCTGGAGCAGGTGCTGTTCGTCGAGGAGCTGGCGCTCTTCGTCGCACCAGGCCGCAACGGAATGCGCCAGCTCCCGTTCCGTTCCCGGCAGCGGGTAGCGGCCCGCGAAGACTATGGTCCCGCGCTCCCGCGCCCGGTGCGCGGCAAGATCGCGCTCGCGCGGCACCCACACATTCAAGATGAACAGCCCTCCGGGCCGCAAATGCCGGTAGACACACGCCAGACAGGACGCGCGGTTCTCGGCTGTAAGCAGATGCATGAAACCCCGATACGGCAAGACCGCCAGGTCAAAAGGCTGCCCGAGGTCGAAATTGCTCATATCCGCTTCTACGAGCCGCAGGCGGCCCGGGGTCGGGCCAATCCGTTTCTTCTTCTCCCGGCACTGGCGCAACATGGCCTTCGAGTTGTCCAGTCCTACGACGTTGACCCCTGACATCGCCATGGGGATGGCAATCCGCCCGGTGCCGCAGCCCAGTTCGAGGGTCTCGGCCTTTTTGCGAACGGCCTGGCCCACATAGAATTCCGCCTCGCCCGGAAGACCGGTATGAACGATATCGTAGTAATCGGCCCAGAGCTCGTACGGGGATGCACTCATGCTGGCTCCCAATTCCTGTCACGGCGCGGCGCGCTTACGATAGGATAGGGCATTCCAGCGCGGAAGGCCACCGAAAAGGCGACATATGGTATCGTCTATCTCTTGTTTGCTCGGGTGAAGTGTGCTACAGTGTGCGTCAGGGGGAGGACGGGATTCCCCAGACGGTGTCATTTTCATCGGGGTTGGAGGGGACCATGTATCGGCGGATACTTGCCTGGGCGGCAGTGGCTCTGGGCACCCTGGCAGGGGCGGGATTGGGCGTGGGCTCGTATACGTTCATTTATGCCAAAGGGTTCTCGTATATGAGCAACGACGCGCAGGTCTGCGCGAATTGTCATATCATGCAGCACCACTACGATGCGTGGGCCAAGAGCAGCCATCATGCGGTGGCGGTCTGCAACGACTGTCACACCCCCCACTCCCTGATTCCGAAGTACTTTACGAAAGGCCTCAACGGGTATCACCATTCCCTGGCGTTCACCACAGGGAACTTCCACGAGCCGATTCAGGCGACCGAGTTCAACCGCCAAATCGCGGAAGCGAACTGCCGGTACTGCCATGAAGACATCGTACATCAGATAGACGTTGGCGGCGGCCGGGAACCGCAGGACTGCATCCGGTGCCACCGCTTTGTCGGCCATTTGGAATAGCATCAAGGGGAAGCGAGGAGCATCTGCCATGAGCAAGCCATCCCGAAACGGAGCCCAGAACCAAACCGGACTACGCCTGAAACGCCTGTTCATGCTGTCGGCGGGCCTCGCGTTGCTTGTCGCGGTCGCCGCCTTTGGCGTGACCGCGCTGCTGGTGAACATTTTCGAGCGGAAGCAGGAAGCGCGCAATCCCTTCTTCCGGGTGGTTGAGCTCACGGACGAGACGGAGGATCCGGCGGTCTGGGGCAAGAACTTTCCCATGCAGTACGATTTGTACACGCGGACGGTGGACATGCAGCGGACGCGGTACGGGGGCAGCGAAGCCATCCCACGCACGCCCACCGCAACCGATCCCCGGACGGCGGTCGCGCAGTCCCGCCTGGAACTCGACCCGCGCCTGAAGACGATGTGGGCGGGGTATGCCTTCGCGATTGACTTCCGGGAGGAGCGCGGGCATGCGTACATGCTGGACGACCAGACGTATACCGAGCGGCACCAGAAGCCCCAGGTGGGCGCCTGCGTCCACTGTCACGCGTCCGTGTATGTCCCCTACAAGAAACTGGGGAACGGCGATCTCATCAAGGGGTTCGAACTGATGAACCCGATGCCGTATGAAGAGGCCCGCACCTACGTGCAACATCCGGTCGCCTGCATCGACTGCCACGATCCCGAGACCATGCAGTTGCGCATTACGCGCCCGGGCTTCCTTGAAGGGATCGTGGTGGCCAAGGCGGCGCAGGGCATTGCCGACTATGATGTGAATACCATGGCCACCCGCCAGGAAATGCGTGCTTTTGTGTGCGCCCAGTGTCATGTCGAGTACTATTTCAAAGGCGAGGAAAAACGCCTGACCTATCCCTGGTTCAACGGGTTCAAAGCTGACGACGTGCTGGCCTATTACGATTCGACCGGATTTCAGGACTGGACCCATGCCGACACCGGCGCTCCCATGTTGAAGGCGCAGCATCCCGAGTTCGAGACCTGGAACCAGGGGATTCATTCGCGGGCGGGGGTGGCCTGCGCGGACTGCCACATGCCGTACGTGCGTTCCGGCGCCATGAAAATCAGCGACCACCATGTGCGCAGCCCGCTGTTGAACATCAACAACGCGTGCCAGACCTGTCACAAGGTGTCTGAGGACGAATTGAAGGCCCGTGCGGAGACCATCCAGGCCAGGACCATGGAGATGCGCGACCACAGCATGGCGGCGCTGGTCGAATTGATCAGCGCCATCCAGGCCGGCCAGAGCACGGGCGCGCCCCAGGAACGCTTGGACGAGGCACGCCAGGCCCAGCGCCGGGCGTCGTTCCTGATCGACTGGGTCGAGGCCGAGAACTCCTCAGGGTTCCATGCCTCCCAGGAGACCGCGCGTATTCTCTTTACGTCCATGGATCATATCCGCAAGGGGCAGATGGCCCTGGCGGGCATCGTTGCGCAAGCCCCGGCCGTCACGCCGTAGCCGGGTCCTGTGATCTTCGCAGCCCGGGAACGCCATGTACAGTCTGGCGACGGCGCGAATATCCGGTGTGCCGTGAATGTACTCCTCAGTAGCGCCAGCGCAGGAGGATGCGCACATGCCGGGATACGTTGGGATAGTCTTGTGGGTGATGGGGCTTTCCGCCGGTCTGCTGGTGGTCTTCCACCTGGTTGGAAGGGGGTTCCGCGCCAGACTCGGCCGGATTGTCGCCGAACGGTTCGAACCCGGCCAGATCCTCCGCAAAGAGATGTGGGTTCAATACTTCGGGCACAAGAGGAAAGGCCTGGCCCAGCTCCGCGGCAACGGGGCCCTGGTGCTCACGGACTCGCGCTTGTGGTTCTATCAGGCACTTCCGGGGACCGAAACCGCGATTCCTCTCGGCAGTGTGCTCCGCGTCTCCACATCGATGAGCCACATGACCAAGACCATTTTCAGGCCGTTGCTTCTGGTCGAATTTGACTATGGCGAAGGCCCCGACAGCGTGGCGTGGGCCGTGTCCGATACGGAAGGCTGGATACGGGACGTGGAAACCGCCCGAGGAAGAGTGGCGGCGCCGGAACCGTAACCGCGGCGCCGCTATTGGGCCGCGCCGGCAATCGAATCGAGTTCCGACCAGCGTTCGAATAATTCGTGCGCCCGCCTTTCCGCGGCCTGCAATTCGGCGAGCACCTGCTGGACTTCCTCGTTCGGCTTCTTGTAGAAGGACGGCTCATTGACCTGCCCCTGCAGGCGGCTGACCTCGGCTTCCGCCTGCACGATGGCATCCTCGATGGTTTCAAGTTCGCGCTTTTCCTGCCACGTGAGGCGGCGTGGCGCGGCATTCTCTCGGGGTTTTCGCTTCTGTGGAGCCGGGGAAGCCTTGGGCAGGGCGGCAAGTGCGGTTTCCCTGCGATAGCGCTGATAGTCATCGTAATTCCCCGCCAGCTTGACCAGACTGGGCCCCTCGTCAAATGCGATCAGATGGGTACAGATGCGATTGAGAAAGTACCGGTCGTGACTGACTACCAGGGCGCATCCCTGAAAAGCAGCCACCATTTCCTCCAGCACCCGCAGGGTGGGCAGATCGAGATCATTGGTCGGTTCGTCGAGCACCAGGAAGTTGCCGCCCGCCATGAGTTTTCGGGCAAGATCCAAGCGGTTTCTCTCTCCCCCGCTCAGGTACTGCATTTCCATGTTCATGACGCTCCGGTCGAAGAGAAAACGCTCGAGGTAAGCGGGGATATGGATGCGTCTTCCGTTGATCTCGACATCCCGCACACCGTTCGAGATAAACTGAAGCGCCGTACTGGAGGGGTTCACCTCCCGATGGCCCTGGTCGACATACAGGAATTCGGTCGCCTCGCCAATGAGTACCCGGCCTGCGTCGGGCTCGAGCTGTCCCATGAGCACCCGCAGGAGCGAGGTCTTCCCGCACCCATTGGGGCCCACCAGGCCGACACGCATGTCTTTCTGCATGATGAGGGAGAAATCCCGGAAGAGTTCGCGGCCGTCGAGCGCCAACGAGACACCCTCCGCCTCCAGAATGCGTTTTCCCAGGCGGTTGGGCGAGAGGATCTCGAAAGAGAGGGGCTCCTGCGGCTGCCAGGCTTCCTGGGCATCCAGTTCGTCGAAGCGTTTGATACGGGCCTTCTGCTTTGTGCTTCGGGCCTTGGCCCCTCGCAGCAGCCAGGCCAGTTCGCGCCGGAGCGCGCCCTGGCGGTTGGCTTCGGTGCGCGCCGCGTGCTCATCCCGCAGGGCTTTTCGCTCAAGAAAGGTCTCGTAATTTCCGTCGATGCACAGAAGCTCCTGCTCCTCGAGCTCGACGATCCGGGTCACGACGCGATCGAGGAAATACCGGTCATGCGTAACGAGCACGCAGCTTCCGGTGTACGAGGCCAGAAAATCTTCGATCCATCGGGCGCTCTCGGCATCGATGTGGTTGGTCGGTTCATCGAGAAAGAGGACGTCCGGGCGCTTGACGAGTGTGGCGGCCAGATACATCCTGCGAAGCTCTCCCCCGCTCAAGGTCGCCAGGGGGCGGTCCAGAGCAGGCACGTTGAGGGCGGTGGCCAGGCGGCGCACCTCCGCCTCGATGTTCCACCCCTCCCGCACGCGCAGGGCATGCTGGGCCTGCTCGAATTCAGCGGCGAGTTTGTCGCGGCGAGGTCCGGAGCTCTGTGCGGCCAGTTCGGCGGCAAGCGTGTGGTGTTCCCGGAGAAGGGTACGGATATCCGCCGTGGCCTCGGCAAACACATCCCCGACAGTTTCGTGTGGGTCGCCCGGGGTTTCCTGGCGCAGGAGGGCGGTTCGGACGCCCTGGCGGCGCGTGACCGTTCCAGCTTCCGGGGTTTCGAGCCCCGCCATCAGTTTGATGAGGGTGGATTTTCCAGACCCGTTACGGCCAATGATGCCAATCCGGTCGTTCTCGTGGATCGTGAGGGACACGTTCCGGAGAATGGACTGGTTGCCGTAGCGCTTTGTAACATTTTGAATGCCGAGAAGCGGCTGGGATGTAAAACCGGAAGCCATCGGTGTGTCAGAGACTGTCCCTTGTATTGTGGAAAAGCGGTTGCCTGTTCGAAGCCGCCCTGCGCGGGTTACCGGGGAATTCGGCCGGATGCTCGTGATGCCGCCCCGCGAGAAACCCGCGGAACCCCCACCGCCGCATTATAGCCCATGCCCGGGAAGATAAACACGCCTGCGGCGGCGTCTTCGACCTCAGGCCGCCGGGAAGAAGCGCGGGCTTATGATCGTCCGAGGCGCGACGCCACCCGATCCATCCGGCTCCGGAGTTCGACGAGTTCGCTCATAAGCTTGGCGAGGGCGGCGCCGATCTTGAGCGTCTCCCCCACGGCCGCATGGTCCCCCTCCGCGTGCGCGGAAGCCAGCAGCTGGAGATAGTTGTCAAGAGTCGGCAACGGACAGTGTGATGACGCGGCGGACGCTGGCGTCCCCGGTTCGTGCCCGCAGGGCGGCTCCTGGTGCGAAGTGTCCGTGGCGTACCCGTGCGTGACGAGCCATTCGTCGAGCGCGAGGGCAAAGGGGCTGTACTGCGATCCGCGGGAGACAATGCTGCTGACGTTTGCGGACGTTGTGCCGATCGCCTCCGCGATCTGCCTGACGGTCACACCGTCCCGGCGCGCAGCCGCAACCGCCCGTTGCCTGCGGATGCGCAGACTTTCGCCCCGGTGGTCAACCATGACTTTTTCTTGTCTTAAGGACATAACATTTTAAATATATCACGAACGGAGCAATAGTTTCCACATAAGAATGTCGGGTCTCGTCCGGTCTGATCAACGAAAGTGTCGCGTCATCGGATCGGAAAGAAACTGGCGCGCTGCATGCGTGCGGAGGAAGGCATGGCGGAGCGTACCCGGGGCGCTAAGCGAGATAGAGGAAACATGGTGCCGGAGGAGGGACTTGAACCCTCACCCTGTTGCCAGGACCGGATTTTGAGTCCGGCGCGTCTGCCAATTTCGCCACCCCGGCACGCATGAATAGTATACTTGCCCGAGAATGCGTGTTCAATCTTCTGACCCCAATCCGAATGGTGGCAACCGGCCCAGCATGCCTGCTCTGGCCTTCATGCGTTTTATCCCATGTCCGGATAACCTGGCCGGTGAAGTACGATTGCGTGCTCATGGGGGATCAAGACGAAAACGCAGGCCCGCGTAGTCATTTCCCCGTCGGCAGCCTCGGGATCGCATAGTGCCCGGGGACCCCGGAACGGGGTCCAACTTGAGTAGCCATGGGCGCAGCCCATGGATCACGCGCACCACAACGGTCCAACCCCGACAGGGGTGGAACAACAACGCCAGGCCTGTTCAACCCCTATTCAGGGGTTGGGGCAGGGGGCGCGACCGATCCACGGGCTTCGCCCGCGGCTACGCAAATTCGACACCTCCGGTGTCGCTCAGCAAATGCATGGCGCGCCCCCTCGTAGTAGCGTGCCGTGAGCCGTTTTGCACTTGCGTGAAAGATCAGGTCCACATGGCTTGTCCGGTGTAGCGCAGGCGTCCCGCCTACATTCTTGTCTCCGGGGGTCGATCCGGATGCAGACCAGACGCCTGCGCTACAAGGAACAAGAACACCGATCTGGCGCGCATCGAGCCCAAACCACAATATGCGGCTACTCAAATTCGACACCTTCGGTGTCGGTCGGAAGAGGGAAGATGGCGGGTTCACGGGCTTCGCCCTAGGCCTCGACCCTGCGGGGTCGTTAAGGACCACGTAGTCCACTGGGTCCACCGTGTCCACTGCGACCACAGCTCCGCGCTGGACTGGGTCAGGCACGCAACTCGTTCCTCTGGCCCCCCGTCAGCGGCAACCGCATTTACGTCGTGCTTACCCGGCGATTTGGGTTCGGACAGCGCTCTGCCCCCGGGCGCGGGTTCAAAAACGGTCGTAGGGCCACACGAACGGGGCACGTTTGGGAAAGATGGCGCGCAACAGCGCGCGGGCATCCCGAGACAGAAAGCACAGTTTGGCGGCAAGGATGTCTTCCGCGAAGCGGTAGCCGGTCAGCAGGTGCATCATCTCGGCGGCACTGAGACTGACCTTGGATTTCCCGGGGGAGCGCGCGATATCGATGGCGCCCCGGTTGGCCCGAATTCGCTGGGGAACCCCATCCACCAAAAGCGTGGCTTCCGTGCGGAGTTCGTGTGCGCCGCTGTCTTTCAGGCAGCGTTCCCATTCGGGGATCATGTGTTCGAAGGTTTCGTCCAGATCCACAAATGCGAGCATGCCGCCGGCGTTGCGGGAAATCAGGGTTTCGTGACGTGACCTGAATTCGAGCAGATACCGCGACATGGGATGCCCGGGGGGCGTGTGGATTCTCAAGTGGGCAAGGGATTCCTCTTCCGCGATGCGCCCGCTCGCGCGGAGCACGCTGCCGCAAAGTCCGAGCTCGGTGGCGCCGGTTTCCTCGACGGCCAGGTGATCGCCCATGTTGCGATAGAAGAAATAGGCCAGGACCTTGCCCCGTGCGTCGGTGAGCACGCGCTTGGGCCCGGACTCGTTCCACTTGCACAGATAGTGGGCGCGCGTTCGAACGACGGAGCAGGTCATGGCGTCTTCATTGGCGCTGTGGATGGCCTGAATCGCCTGAATATCGCCGGCCTTGGCCGGGCGTTCGAGAAGAGGGCATTCAAAGGTGAGCGCCTCGAGGGTATCGAGATCGATAACGTAGTCCGCGAGCGCCGTCACGAATTTCCAACGGTGGTAGAGGCCGGGTACGCCAAAGAGCATCGCCATGTGGTACCGATGGAGTTTCATGTAGGCGAGCGTGCTGTCCATCAGCCGCCGGCATATCCCCTTATGGCGGTGTCTTTCGGAGGTGGTTACCCAACCGAGGCCGCCCATTTTGAGGCGGGCATCACCGAGACGCACGGTGTCTGTAATCAAACGGAGCCCCCCCACGATCTCCGGGCCGCATTTGGCGATTCGGGTGTGCTCCGTGAGATATCCGGGGTATCGAATGCCGCAGTTCTCCAGCCACCGGAGCCCTCTGGCATAGTCGTCGGCCGAATGGGTGGCCGCGAAGAGATCGTGTACCACCCGCAACTCATCGGCCGTCTCGACGGGTTTTACGGTGATTTCCATGGATTTGCTCAAGATTTCAGCCCGGATATCCGGTAGATTCTAGCACAAGCGGAGGGGATGACTCATCGCACGCGCAGGATGGCTACTCGTGGCGCAGGGCCTCAACGGGGTCCATGTTCGCGGCGCGCAGGGCGGGATACAGGCCGAAAATCACGCCGACCATCGCGGAGATGGAAAAGGCGATGAAGGGCGACCAGAGGGTGACGATGGTCTTCATGCCCGCGAACCAGGTGATCACGAGCGGGATGGCAATGCCGAGGATGACGCCAAGCACGCCGCCCGCGCCGGAAAGCAGGACGGTTTCGACGAGAAACTGGATGATAATGTCGCGGCGTTTGGCGCCGAGGGCGCGCCGGATGCCGATTTCGCGGGTGCGCTCGGTGACACTGGCGAGCATGATGTTCATGATGCCGATCCCTCCGACGAGCAGGGATATGGCGGCGATGGCGCCCAGGACGATATTGAAGATGCGCTTGGTGCGCTCGGCCTGGCGCAGCAATTCGAGGGGGACCACGACCTCGTAGTCGGTCTTGCGATGGTTGGCGGCGAGGAGATCGGCAATCACCTGCGCGGTGTCCACCACATCTTCGAGGCGCGTCACTTTCACGGTGGCTTCATGCAGTTCCACGCGCGTGGCTTCGAAACTCCCGCTCTGCTGGTTGACCAGGATTTCTCCAAACTGTTTTCTGGCGGCATTGAGGGGCACATAGATGCGGTTCGGCGCCCCGCTCGCGCCGTTTGCGTTGTTGGCGGACGGGGTTGACGCGCCATTGTTTGTCATGCGGGCGGATTTGGATTCCATGACGCCAATCACGCGGTAGTAGTGGCTGCCCGCGCGCAGGGTGTTCCCGATGGCCGGGTCGATGGGAAACAGCGCGCTCTCGACGCCGGCATCCAGAACGGCCACATAGGTGCCGTCGTTCATCTCCGTTTCCGTAAAGAAGCGTCCGCGGGCAATGCGGTGGTTGTTCACTTCCGGATACCAGGGCACGGTGCCATAGAGGTCGCAGTCGATGCGTCTTCCGCCATTCCATACGTCCTGGCGCATGATCCGGGCAGGCACCAGGATCTCGACGCCCGGCAGGGTGGCGCGGATGCGTTCCAGGTCGGCATAGGTAATTCCGTATTCGAGGAGCCAGGTGCGCTGGGACGTGCTGCTTTTTTCCTCGGGAGGTTTGACGCTGCGCACAATGATGTTGTTGCTTCCCAGGCTTCGGATCTGCTCCTGAGCTTCATAGCTGGCTCCTTCGCCGATGGCGAGCATGGCGATGACCGAGCACACCCCAAAGACGATGCCGAGCACGGTGAGCAGGGAACGCAGGCGATGCAGCCAGAGACTCTTCAGGCCCAGTTTGATCGTGAGCTTCATCCGGCCCGCGCCGAATGCCTTGCGGAGCGTCTGCCGGTTCGTGGTCTTACCGGACGAGGTCATACTCGACCTCCCCGTCGCGCAAGCGGACGACGCGGCCGGCCCGTTCCGAGACCTCCTCGGCATGGGTGACCATGACCACGGTTTTGCCGGATTCGTGGAGTTCATCCAGCAGGCGCAGGATTTCTTCCCCGGAAGCGCTGTCGAGGTTTCCGGTCGGTTCGTCGGCCAGGATGATGAGGGGATCGTTCACGAGCGCGCGCGCGATGGCGACGCGCTGNNTGCTGCTGGCCGCCTGAGAGTTCGAAGGGTTTGTGGTGGAGCCGCGATTCCAGGCCGACGCGGAGGGCAAATTCAATGGCTCGGCTTCGGCTCTCCTCTTCGGGCAGGCCCTGGTAATAGAGGGGGACTTCGATGTTCTCAACGACGCTCAATTGCTGTATGAGGTTGTAGGACTGGAACACAAAACCCAGACGGGCGCTCCGGATTTCCGAGAGGCGGTCGTCGTCCAACTGCGAGACGTCTTCCCCTCCCAGAAAATACTGTCCGCCCGAAGGCTTATCGAGACACCCGAGAATATTGAGCAGGGTGGATTTTCCGCATCCGCTCGGGCCCATCACCGCGATGTATTCACCGCCCCTCAGCGCGATGCTCACGCCGCGCAGGGCCTGCACCGTGACCAGCCCCATGGCATAGGTCTTGGACAGGTTCTCGACCCGGGCGATCTCGCCGTTGTGGTGCATGCGTCTCACTCCGCGGCGGAGGCCTGCACGGTCTCCGGCGACGGCGTCTCGGCGGGTTTCTCCTCCGCGGGCTTCTCGCCTGTCCCGGCCGGCGTTTCCGGTTGAATCAGCAAGACCTCGTCCCCCTCATTCAACCCGTTCTTGACCTCGATAAAGGAATCATTGAACTGCCCGGTTTCGATGATGCGCTTTTCGGGCTCCCGGCCGAGTTGCGCGAGGTACGCGACCCGTTTTCCTTCAAACGTGGAAACCGCCTGAATCGGCACATACAGAACGTCGTTCAGTTCCTCAATGAGGATATCGACCTTCGCGGTCATGCCCGGCTTGAGCCAGTCATGCGACCCGTCAATCACGACCGTCGTTTCGTATACCTTCAGGTCGGGGTTCATCCAGCGGCTTTCCTGCTCCGGAAGCACGCCCATCTTCGAGACTTCGCCGGTGAGCGCTTTGTCCGCGAAGGCCTCGATGACGATGGAGGCCTTCTGGCCTTTCTGGATCCTCTGAATGGAGGACTCGTGAATGCTTACCTTGAGGGCCATCTTGGTCATGTCGGGGATAGTAAGGATGGGCTGGCGTTCGCGCACGGTTGCGCCTTCCTGGATCGGCTCCTGAGAACCGTAATAGTAATACCGTGTATCGCCGCCGCCATAGACGACCAGCCCGGGACGCTCGGCCACGATCGTGCACTTCTCGATCTGTTCCACGAACTCATCGCGCTGCTGTTTCTCGATCGAGTACCGGGCTTCGGCCGACTTGAGCTGGGCATCGGACTGGGCAATCTGCGAGCGGGCCTTCTTGACCGTTCGCGACAGTCCCCGCAGGGCCTCTTCATAGTCCGACAGCAGGGTTTCGGCCTGTTTCGGGAACTCGTAGGTGATGAAAAGCTGCTGCGCGAGTTTCGCCGATTCGAGGGCGATCTCGCTGCGGGTGACCGCCATTTCATCCTGGCGGCGCTGGGTTTCGGTGACAAAGTCTTCCTTGGCCAATTTGGCGGTCCATTCATAGGTGTCCCGGGCGGTGGAGAGGTCCTCCTCGGCCAGCAGGATGTCCGTCTCGAATTTCTGGCGTTTCTGGACGGCTTCCCCGGCCAGGCGCGAGTCCTTTGCCAGTTCCCGGAAATCGAGGGCGTCCCGGAGCTTTTGCGCTTTCGCGGTCAGCACGACTTCGACCTGAAGGGCCTCCGCCTCTTGGGTTTCGGCCTCGGACGGGCTGGCAGGTCCGGCGTCGCTGGAATCGGCGGGTTGCGGGGGTGGGGACTGTAACGCCCTGGCGGCCCGGTCCTCTTCTTCAACATCTTCGGCGGAGATTTCCTTGATCCCCAGCCGCTCGAGGAGGTCGAGGGCCAATTCCGAGCCGAGGTATTTTTCCAGGTCCATGCGCTTGAACTTGACCTCAAGTTCCGCGGCTTTGATGTCGCTTTCATTTTGCTTCAGTTGGATCTGGTATTGTTCCTGGGCTTCGGTAAGGCTGGCGAGGGTGCTCTGAAACTCGATTTCCTTCTGAGTGAGCCGATCCTTCAATTCGGAAGAATCGAGTTCCACGAGGATCTTTTTGTTCTGGACGTCTTCCTCGGTGACGCGGTAGCCCTCATCCACGATGCTGATGATCTTGGTTTCCCCGCGCACCTCGGATTTGATCTCCTGGGACTCGAGGGCTTCGACTTCGCCCTTCTCGAGGACGGTGATGCGCAGGGGACCCCGCTGGACCCGGTAGCTGATGACGCCGGCGCCGGTTTCCCGGTCGCGGGCCAAAACGATCACAACAACCAGCACGAGCGCGCCGGCGGCCACGAACTTCCACCACTTACGAAACGGGAGAAATCCCTTCCTCCACGGATTCGGCGGCGGCCCCTCCGGAGTAGTTGTCATCCGTGATGTCCTCCCACTGCCCGTCCTCTTTGATGAAGAGGATTCCCATGTCCCGCCAGAAGCTTAATCGGGCGATGGTGTGCTGGACCAGCGCCGCGGTCAATTCATTCTGCGACGCAATGAGGGAATTCTGCGCGTCGACCTGGTCGATGGCGCTGCCGCGTCCGGCCTGAAAGAGCAGTTCCTGTTCCCTGACGCGGCGCTCATTCAACTGGACGCCGATTTGCTGAATCTGATAACTGACCTGGGCCTGTTGGAGATCGCGCCAGGCTTGCCGCACGTCCAGCTTGATCAGGTCGGTGGCTTCTTCCCGGTCACGCACGGCCCGGGCATAGTCAATCAACGTGCTGCGATAGGCGTTACGCTCCGCTTTCCTGTCAAAAAGCGGGTCGACTTCCAGTCCGATGCTGGCCTCGGCGCGTTCGAAGTCGATGCTCTGAAACCGGTCCTGTCCGAAGCTGCTTGCCCGGCCCTGGGCTACGAGGGTGACGTCGGGCTGGAGCGCATTTGCGGCCACCAGGAGTTTGCGTTCGGCGTCCTCGACGCGATCCCGGGCGATCATCAGGTCGAGGCGCGAGACGAGCGCGATTTCAATGGCCTGTTCCGGGGCGAGATTCGGGTGGTCCAGGCCTTTCTCACGCAGGAGCGTGAGTTCCTGTTCGTCCAGGACGATGGGAGCATCGGTCGAGAGGCCCAGCTTGATCTTGAACTGGTCCAGACTGTCCGCGTAGTTCTGGACGGACGCAATGTAGCGGTCGCGGGCCTGCAGTTCGGCCTGCTCGTTGCGGCCGAGTTCCGCGACCTTGATGCGCCCCGCCTGGGCCAGTGCGCGTTGGCGCTTGGCATTGTCCTGGAACGCCAGATAGCCGCTCCAGTTGTTGCGCACGGCGTCGCGGTTCTGAAGCACCCGATAGTAGGAATTGGCGATATCGATCGCGAAGTTTTTGCGGTACCGGGTGAACGAGCGGAGCTGGTACAAGACAGTGCGTTCCGCCTGGGTCAGGTTTTCGAGGACCACGTCACGGCCGGCTCCCGACAGGAGCGGCTGGGCAATCGTGGCCTGCAACGTGGAGGACGTGGCCACGCGCGGGTCGCCGGTCACATAGCGCAGGAAATTCGAGGTGAGATCGACGGCGATGCGGGCCCCTCCCGCGAGCAGGAGGTCGAATCCGAGACTGCTGCTTCCGGTCACGGAGCGTTCGTCGACGACGTCGATGCGCGTCTCATCGGCAATGCCGGCTAGGGCGGCGGCGGCCTCCACAATATCGGCGTAGCTGTCGAGGAGGGCGCCGGTTCCGCCGGTGAGGTCGCCGGTGCGTTCGAGGATATCGGGCAGTTCCCGGGCGATGAGGGCGGCATCCGTGGGCCGCTCCACATCCCGGGTGGTCCGGTTGTAGTCGCCCCTGAAACGCCCCGCGAAGATGGGGTCGAAGCGGTGCCGCTGCAGAGTCAACGCCAGTGCGCTTTCGTAGAGGTTTTCTTTCTGGCTCTGGTATTCCCGGCTCCGTTTTACCGCGACACTCAGGGCTTTTTCGAGAGACAGGATGTAGGCCCCGTCTTCTTTGGGAGACGTGTCGCCCAGGGTTTCGTCTTCCTGCTCCATCGTGGGTAAACCCTCGAGGGACAGGGTCTGCTCCTGGTCGATGGTGAAATCCTGGGGGCTGCCGGGGACTTCCAGCGATTTCTCCGCGATGATCGGGTAGACCTCCGCGTCGGCCTTCTCTTTGTAATGGGTTGTAGAACAAGCCATTACAAGAAGCAGAAGGGACGCCGCGACGGGAAGAATGACAAACTGTTTCCGGCTCTTCATTAGACAATCACCCTGTTATCTTGGACGATGCAACGCTCCCAGAAGTTTCATGCACTTCGGCTATTCAGACCTCCGCTTCCGGGCCGAAGTCCAGATAACTGCGGAGGTTATGGCATCTGGGGCCCCATTTGATCAGTGCAGGAGCCGCCAGCCGCGAAGAAAGCGCGCACCGTCTCGACATCGCGCGCAATCTGTTCCACCAGCGCATCGCGCGACGGGAATTTGCGTTCCGGCCGCAAACGCTGGAAAAACTCGAGTTCGATGTCTACTCCGGTAATAGCCCGCGAGAAGTCCAGGAGATGCGCCTCGATCGTCAGGTCCGTGTGGGAGATCGTCGGCGCAATGCCGATATTGACCGCGGCGGGATAGTCCACTTCGTGTATCCGCGCTTTCGCTGCATAGACGCCCTGGGCCGGAACCGCGGTGTGATTCGGCTTGATGTTGGCCGTTGGAAATCCCAGACGGACTCCGATTGCCCGCCCGCGGATGACCTGGCCGGCGATTGAATACCGCCGGCCCAGCAACTGGGCGGCACGGTCGATATCGCCCTGGAGCAGGCATTCCCTGACGAGGGTGCTGCTCACCCGTTCGCCATCCACCTGAACCGGTGCGACCTGGGCAACTCCGATGCCGCGCCCGCGACAGAAGGCCTGGAGGAATTCATAATCCCCTTCCGCACCTTTCCCGAACCGAAAATCATGTCCCACGACCACTTCCCGCACCCGGCAACGGCCCACGAGGATTTCTTCAAGAAACCGTTCTTTGGACATTCCGGCCACGTCCCGGTTGAAGGGAAGCACGAACAGGACCTGGACCCCGATCTCCGCCAGGAGCCGCGCTTTTTTTCGCTCGTCGGTGAGGAGGTTTGGGGGACGCTCCGGAGAGAAAACCTCCCGGGGATGGGGGCGCATGGTCAGCACGCAGGGGGTCCCGTTTCGCTGCCGGGCCCTTTCAACGACCTCGCGCACGATTGCCCGGTGGCCCAGGTGTACGCCGTCAAAACTGCCAATGGTCAGGACGACGCCGGGATAGTTTTCGTCAGCGCTTCGGACATCTTCGATGATCTTCATCGGCTCCGGGTTATCCATGGCACAGCACCCTGCGCGGCAGTATGCGGACACCGAGCGCATCGGAGGACACTTCCCCCAGCGCCAGCAGCTCGCCCGAAGCCGCGTTGATCTGAATCCAGCCTTCACGCACGGGGCACTCGCCGGCAAGGGCCTCGCCTCCCAGGGGATGGCCGTGCATGACGAGGGTCAACCCCTGTTCCCCCACCTTTACCCGGGGCAGCGACAGGACATCCTCGATGGGCAGCAACCTCTTCCCTACCGCATCGGGAGAGTCGAGGACGTCCAGGGCAGCCGCATGGGCTACCGAGTAGTCGCCCACCGAAAGGCGCCGGAGCGCAGCCAGAACGCCGCCGCAGCCGAGGCGCGTGCCGACATCAAAGCAGAGGACCCGGGCATAGGTTCCGGTCGAGCAGCGCAGACGAAATGCCGCATCCCGCCCGTCGAACGACAGCAGGGAGAATTCGTGCACGGTAACGCGCCGGGCAGGCCGTTCGACGTCCTCGCCGCGCCGGGCGCGCTTATAGAGCCGCTCTCCCCCAATTTTCACGGCGCTCACCATGGGCGGGGTTTGGAGAATCTCCCCCGTAAAGGCCGCGAAGGCGTTCTCGAGGTCGTCCTCCGTCAGGGCGGGAATCGGGCGTTCTTCGAGGACCTCCCCGTCCAGGTCGTGCGACGACGTCGTGAGTCCGAGCCGGAGCACCCCTTCGTAGAGCTTGTCCATGCCCGACAGAAAATCCGCGATTCGGGTGGCACGGCCCAGACACAGGACCAGGAGTCCGGTGGCGGCGGGATCGAGGGTGCCGGTGTGGCCCACTTTACGCAGGGCGGCCACACGCCGGACGTGACGCACCACGTCGTGTGAGGTGGGCCCCGCGGGCTTGTCTACGAGCAGCACACCGTTCATAGCGTTCCCTGCAGCGCTTCCCGAACGTGGCGCAACGCGAGGGCGGTCGCCTGCCGCAGGGGCATTTCCAGGGTAGTCCCGGCCGCCGCGGCATGGCCTCCGCCACCGAGCGACCGGAGTATCTCCGCCGAGTTCACTCCTTCCCGGCTGCGCAGACTGAGCTTGACGGTGTGATTGTCGACTTCGCGGAACAACATGGCGACATCGACGCCCTCGATGTTCCGCGCGAAATTGATCAGCCCTTCGGTATCCTCTTCCAGGGCTTCGGACTCCGCCATGTCGTTCGCCGTCACCGTGCCGAGGGCGATGCGTCCGCCGTCGAGCAGGGTAACGCTGTTGACGAAGCGAATCAGCAGACGGAACCGTGCCGCGGACATCTCGTCGAAGACGCGCCGTCCGATTTCCGCGACCGGCAAGCCGGTGGCCACGAGGCGGGCGGCGATGCGATGGCTGCGTTCGGTGGTATTGGAGTACTTGAAACTCCCCGTATCGGTTGCGAGCGCGACGTAGGCGCACTCGGCAATTTCGCGCGTCAAGGCCACCCCCGCACAATCCATGAGTTCGATGATCAATTCACCGGTAGCGGCGTAGCGGGGATCCACCACGGCCAGATCGCCGGCGGGCGCGGTTTCCAGGTGATGGTCAAGCACGATGATCTGGGTATCGTCGCCGAGCAGGGCGCTTACAGCGCCGATACGGTCCAGTTGGGCCACATCGACGATCACGGCGACGTCAAACGGAGGGGCGCAGACCTCGGGCGGGCAGATGCGGTCCGCCCCCGGAAGCCACGCGTAACGTTTCGGCACGGGGTGGGCCAGAGAACACACGACGTCGCGATCATGCAGGGCGCGAATGATGTGATAGACCGCCAGCACCGCCCCCACGGCGTCCCCGTCCGGCGAGACGTGGCTGGTCACGAGAATGCGTTTCGCCTGGCGCAGTCTCTGGACCATCTCGCCCAGCTTAATCTGCGGCATCCCTGTCGTCCTCTTCTTCCGCGTGAATCTCCTTGAAAATCTCCTCGAGCCGGAACGCGTCGTCCACGGAAGTGTCTTCAAAGAAGCGGATTTCAGGCGCATGACGCATGCGTAGGCGGCGTCCAATCTCGCCGCGCAACCAGGTAACGGAGCGCTGCAAGGCGATCAGGGAGGCCTTGCGCTGTTTCTGGTCGCCCATGAGGCTCACGTACGCATTGGCATAGCGCAGATCGGGCGACATGCGGACATGCATCACCGAAACGAAACCGATGCGGGGGTCTTTCAGCCCGTGCATGAGCAGGTGGGCGATTTCCTGCCGAACCAGTTCCCCGACGCGTTTTTCTCTGCCTTGACTCATTTCTTAAAGCATCTCGATATCGATGTTCACGATTTCGGCCTCGCTGCTGGAGGCCGCGTAGCGCGCGATTTCGTTGAGCTGGGTGTTGGCGAAGCGGCTCTCGCGCGCTACCACACAAATGGCAACCCGTGCCCTCCGCCACTCATCCAGGAAGTCTACTTCCGCAACCGACGCATTGTAGCGGTTGCGCAGACGGTCCTTGAGGCTCTTCACGACACGGCGTTTGTCTTTGAGGGAACGCGCGCCGGGAATGAGCACATCCAATGTCAGCAAGCCGATGGTCAATGGAACGCCCTTGTCCTGTGAGGCGTACGCAGCCAGGCTACTCCAGTTTCTGGGCTACCTGATCGAGGCGGTACGCTTCGATGGCATCGCCGACCTTGACGTCCTGAAAGTTCTCCAGCACGATGCCGCATTCGAACCCCGAAGAAACGCTGCGCACATCGTCCTTTTCCCGGCGCAGCGAGGCAATCTTGCCTTCGTACAGGACGACATCGTTGCGGACGATGCGGATGAGCGAGCCGCGGCTGATCTCGCCGTCCTGGACGTAGCACCCGGCAATGTTGCCGATGGCGGACGAGCGAAAGACCTCGCGCACTTCGACGTGGCCGGTGACGACTTCCTTCGTTTCGGGGGTCAAGAGGCCTTCCAGGGCCTTCTTGACCTCGTCCGTCACCTCATAGATGATGCGGTAGGTGCGGATATCGACACCTTCCTGCTCCGCGAGTTTCCGCACCCGCGGGTTGGCGGTAACGTGGAAGCCGATAATAACGGCGTCGCTCGCGCTGGCCAGAATGACATCGGACTCATTGATGCCGCCCACGCCACTGTGGACCAGTTCCACCTTGACGTCTTCGTTGCCCAGTTTCAGCAGACTGCTCTCCAGCACGTCGACCGAGCCCTGCACGTCGGCTTTGACCACGACGTTCAGGGTATGGCGTTCGCCTTCTTTGAGGCGTTCGTGGAAGTCTTCCAGGGTGATGCGGCGCGCGGTTGCGCCCTGTTTTAACCTGGCGCGATCGGTCCGCTTTTCCGCAATCGCCCGGGCGACGCGCTCGTCATCGACGACGACAAACTGGTCGCCCGCCGTGGCCACATCGTTAAACCCGAGCACAAGCACGGGGGTCGCCGGAGGGACCTCCTCAATATGGTCCCCGCGCGAATTGATCATGGCGCGCACGCGGCCGTAGGTCTCGCCCGCGAGGAACACGTCGCCCACGCGAAGCGTGCCGGTCTGAACCAACACCCAGGCGACAGGTCCCTGCCCCTTTGAAAGCTCGCTCTCGACGACCGCGCCCCGGGCCTTCTTTTTGGGGTTGGCTCTGAGCTCAAGCATCTCCGCTTCCAGGACGAGCATTTCCATCAGGGTGTCCACGCCCTCGCCTGTTTTTGCGGAGATGTTGCGAACGATCGTCTTGCCGCCCCATTGTTCGTCCACGAGGTCGTACTTGACCAGTTCCTGGCGGATGCGATCGGGCTGGGCCTCCGGCTTGTCGCATTTGTTGATAGCGACCACAATGGGGACCTCCGCGGCCCGGGCATGGTCAATGGCTTCGATGGTCTGGGGCATGATGCCGTCCTCCGCGGCCACCACCAGAATGGCGATGTCGGTGACCATGGCGNNTGATGCCGTCGTCCGCGGCGACGACCAGAACGACGACGTCGGTGGCCTGGGCGCCGCGGGCGCGCATCTGCGTAAACGCGGCGTGTCCGGGCGTGTCAAGAAACACGACGCGGCCGCCGCGGATTTCCACGTCATACGCCGCGATGTGCTGGGTGATGCCGCCGACCTCGCCTTCCGCGACATGGGCGCGCCGCAGGTAGTCGAGCAGGGTCGTTTTCCCGTGGTCCACGTGTCCCATGACCGTAACGACAGGCGATCTGAGCACGAGGTCTTCCGGGGCGTCGGGGTCTTCGGCCATGATCTCTTCTTCGCCCGGAATGGCGCTACGGACCTCGTACCCGTGGATCTCGGCGAGCTGGCGGATGAGGTCGAACGATATGGTCTGGTTCTTGTTGGCCAGGACATTGTGCTCCATGAGCTCGAGGATGATGTCGCTTGTGGCCACATCGAGCAGATCGGCCAACCGTTCGACGGTCATGCTTTCGTCGACTTCGATGATGTGCTTTTCAAAGATCTCGTCAACGGCATTGCCCACTTCGTCGTCTCTATCGCGCTTTCTGCGCCGTTTTTTGATTTGCCCGGTGGGTCCGGCCGCCTGGAATTCCCGCACCTTGGCGGCGGCGTCCCGGCGCATGGTTTCTTCCGCGCGCAGGCGTTCGATCTTCTTTTGACGTTTTCGGGCGGTCTTGCCGGTTGCGCTGCGCTTGGCGGTCGGGGCGGCTGGGGCCGCCGTGGCCGGCTGTTCGGAACGCTGCTGGCGTTTGCGCGCCATGCGTTCTTCGGCGCGGCGCTTGACTTCGGCCACCACAGCGGGATCCGGTTTGACTAGCGCCCGGGCCGCCTCACGGGCTTTGCGCGCCTCTTCCTCTTCCTGATGCCGCTCCGCCTCGGCGAGGATCGCACTTTCGAGTTCGGCCTCGTCTTCCTCGACCTGGGGAGTTTCGTCCAGGACCACATCCAGTTCTTTCACCCGCGTTCCATCGGCGCGGATGATCTGGACAACGTCTTCATGGTCCACGGCCCGCCCGATCAGGATGTCGGGCTCAGTGGGGCGCGGCGCCTTCTTCGGCTCGCCCTTCTTCGCGGTGGGCTTCTTTCTTTTCTTTTCCGCCTTGTCCTCAGTCGCAACGGCCTCCGCGGCCGCGGCCTCCTCGGCGGTTTCGGCATGGAGGATTTCCGCCTTGGGCGGCTCTTCGGGTTCTTCGTCCTGCTTCTTCTTTGCGCCAGCCTTGGCTTTGGCCTTGGGCTTCTTGGCCGCGGGCTTTTTCTTCGCGTCCTGTTTGCGCTTGGCCGCGGCTTTCTGGGCGGCGGCCTTCAGACGCTCGTTGCGCTTCCGGGCTTTCTCTTCTTCTTCGAGCTTCTTCTGGAGCACCCGTTCGGCGACGGCGGGGTCGTCGTCGACGTCGATAAGCAAGTCGCACTGATCGTCGGTCAACTCGCTGTCGACGCTCTCGACCTCCATCCTCATGTAACGGAGTTTTTCAAGGGCTTCCTCCGCTGTCATGTCCAGCCGTTTCGCCAAGCTCGCTACTGTCTGCATTAAGTCTAACTCCTGAAGAACGTTGCTCTACGCATTCAACCCGAAACGTCTATTCCATCAGAGATCTCCCGGTGTCGGTTCGTTCAGGGCGGCGCCGCCGGCATCCGCCTCGTCCTTCAACGGTTCATCTGCGGCCACTTCCACGTTGTCGCCAGCGCCCGCGTGGCTGGCGCCATCCGGCGATGCGTCTGCCTCCGCCGGGGAGGGCGCGCCGCCCGAATCGGGGGCGCCGCCCGTCAGTTCAACATCGCTTTTGATATCGATGTTCCAGCCCATGAGTTTGGAAGCCAGGCGCGCATTCTGCCCGCGCTTCCCAATGGCCAGCGACAACTGGTCATGAGGCACAACCACCAGAATAACGCGATTGGCTTCGTCAACGGAAATATCGAGGATGTCCGCGGGATTCAGCGCGTTCGTGCTCATTTCAACCGGGTCTTCGCTCCACCGGACGATGTCGATTTTCTCGCCGCACAACTCCTCGACGACGGCGCGAACGCGCGACCCTTTCATGCCCACACACGCGCCGACCGGATCCACGTTGGAGTCGTTGGAGTGGACGGCGATCTTGGTGCGGTTCCCGGCTTCGCGGGCAATCCCCTTGATCTCGACGGTCCCGTCATAAATCTCAGGGACCTCCAGTTCGAAGAGGGCGCGCACCAGTTCGGGGCAGGCGCGCGACACAACCACTTGCGGGCCCCGGGGCGACTTCTCGACCTCTACAAGATAGGCGCGGATGCGGTCGCCCGGTTTGAAGTTTTCCCGCGGCGACTGTTCGCGAACGGGCAAGACGGCGTCGGCTCGGCCGATGGAGACGATAATGTTGCCGTGGCTGATGCGTTTCACCACGCCCGTGACCATCTCGCCTTCCCGCTGTTTGAACTCGTCGTATACGTTTTCCCGCTCCGCGTCTTTGAGTTTCTGGATGATGACCTGTTTGGCGGTCTGGGCTGCGATGCGTCCAAAATCCTTGGGTTCGGCGGGGACCTTGAGGCGGTCGCCGATACACGCCTCGGCGTTCATGCTCTGGGCTTCGTCGAGGGCCATTTCCCGGGTGTCGTCGGCCGCACTTTCCACGACTTCCCGGATCTCGTAAACTTTGAAGGCGAGCGAGGCAGGATCCACCTCCACGACGATTTCCGCCTTGGGATGGAAACTCTTTCGCGCGGCGCTTTCGAGCGCCGTGCGAATGGCTTCCAACAGCTTGTCGCGGTCGATGCTCTTCTCCGCTTCGAGCTGCTGTAAGATCACCTGCAGATTCGCGTCAGCCACAATCGCCTCACTTCCCAGCGTGTTCAGCGGTCAAGATTCGCTTTTCGCACGTTTTCCAGATGGACGTTGTACACCGCATCCTCGCACGAGATGGCCAGCATCCCACTGTCGAACGCCGTCAAGAGTCCCTTGATTCGCTTACGCCCGTTCACCGGCATGTGCGTCTTCACGATGACCGGCTCTCCGATAAACCGCTCGAAGTCCTGCGGCCTGCGTACTGGCCTGTCGAACCCCGGCGAGGAGACCTCAAGAACATAATTGCAGTCGATAAAATCCTCCGCATCCAGGATGGGGTCGACCAGCCGGCTCACCGTTTGGCAGTCATCCAGTCCGATCCCATTCTCGCTATCGATGAACAGCCGCAGGATCTGCCGGCTGCCCGCGCCGCCAAACTCCACCTCAATCAATGCATACCCGTGCTGCTGTATCGGGCCTTCCAGCGTCTCCCAGGCGCGCTTGATCACGTCTTCGCGAATCACAACCAAGTCCTTCTGCAACAAGCAGTTAGTTCACCAGGCGCGATCCCCGCTGCCGGGATTCCTCGGTCCCAAAGCCGGGTACAACCAAAAAGAGTGGGCGCAAACCCACTCTTTGGTCACCCGCGCACAAACCAGGAAAGTGTATCACAGGATCCCGTCTCGATGCAACCGCATTCGGGAGGGCACGGATTTCCCAAGCCATGAAAAATCCATGAGTTACGCTGACAGCGGAGAAATGCGCAGGTTGGGGGAAGAATCCCGGTTAGATCATCAGCAAGGCCATATTTCGCGAGGTCAGATCTCCACGCCGGTACGAGAAGAACCGGCCATCCTCGATCGTGCATATTCCGGCCAGATGAACCTGGTGGTCCGGCACTCCCGCGGCGTGCAATTGCCGCCGGTTGGTCTCCCAGAGGTTCAGGAGCCGGTCGCGGCAGGGCAATGCGGCCTCCGCCCAGTCCCCCGCGAGGGTCTCGGAGACTTCGTAGCGCGTGGGACCCGCCGACGGGCCGATGAGCGCATGAACGCCGCCGGGCGCGGCCCCCAGGCGCTCGCAGAGCAGGCGCACGGCCCGGCCCACGATATTCTCCCGCGTTCCCTGGCGCCCGGCGTGCACCAGTCCCGCGGCGCCGGCGTCCGGAGCGAATAGAAACACGGGCACACAATCCGCAATAAACACGGCCAGTGGCAGCCCGGCGAGGGCGGTCAGCAGTCCGTCCGTGGCGGGCAAGGCGGTGTCGTGTCCGAGGGCGCCTCGCCCCCGCTCGTCCTCTCCCGCCACGGCAAGGGTAATGCCATGAACCTGCTGGCCGCAGACAAGCGATTCCGGAGGAACACCCAGAGCAGCGCAGCAGGCTTCGCGGGGAGAGCCGGGCCCGGCGGTCCGGCAATCGCCGTCGCCGCGTTCCGTCATTGCGGCGACGCGAAGTCCGAGGGATTCCAGTTCGGGAAAGCGGATCACAGGATGTACTTCGTCAAGTCGCGGTCTTCGGCGATACCGGCCAGGCGGTTCTGGACATCGCCGGCGTTCAGCCGAACGTGCATGCCCTTCTTCTCGGTGGCCTCGAAGAGCAGGTCTTCCAGGAGATACTCGAGAATGGTGTGAAGCCGTCGGGCGCCAATATTTTCAGAAGATGCGTTTACCTTTTCGCATACCGAGGCCAGGAGATCGACGCACTCGTCGTCGAATTCGACCGTCACGCCTTCGGTGGCCAGCAACGCCTGATACTGCTTAATCAGCGAATTCTCGGGTTCCCGGAGAATTCGCTTGAAATCGTCCAGTTTCAGACTGTTCAGTTCGACGCGTATTGGAAAGCGCCCCTGCAGTTCGGGAATCAGGTCCGATACCTTGCTCATGTGAAACGCGCCGGCGGCAATGAAGAGAATGTGGTCGGTCTTGACGGGCCCGTATTTCGTCGTGACGGTGCTGCCCTCGACAATGGGCAGGATATCGCGCTGCACCCCCTCCCGAGAGACGTCGGGACCGCTTCTCGGCGCGCCGTGCCCGGCAATCTTGTCGATCTCGTCCAGAAACACAATGCCCGCGTTTTCGGTGCGGTAGACCGCCTCGCGCACTATCGCATCCATGTCGAGCAGGTTCTGGGCCTCCTCCTGTTCGAGGATGCTGCGCGCTTCGGCCACGGTTACCCGGCGGCGTTTGGTCCGCTGAGGCATGAATCGTTCAAACATCTCCTGAATATTGAAGCCCATTTCCTCGAGGCCGGCATTCGAGAACACCTGCATCGTCTGGGGGCTGCCTGTTTCCCGGACCTCGACGTCCACCTCGCGCGCGTCGAGGTCTCCCGAGCGGAGTTTGGCGAGCAGAATCTCGCGGGTGCGCGCCTCGGCATCCGGTTCGGGGGGGAGTGCGGCCGGCGCTTCATCGCCCGCCCCGGGGTCGCCGGGACGGTAGATCGTGCGTGTCGCACTGGGACGGGGCGGCAAGAGGATGTCCAGCAGGCGCCGCTCGGCCGCGGCGGCGGATTTGGGCCGGATCGCTTCGAGCATTTCCTCCCGGACCATGTGCACCGCGACCTCGGTAAGTTCGCGGATCATGGATTCGCAGTCCCGGCCGACATAGCCGACTTCGGTGAACTTCGACGCCTCGACCTTGATGAACGGTGCGTCGGCGAGTTTGGCGAGACGGCGTGCGATCTCGGTTTTGCCGACGCCGGTCGGTCCGATCATCAGGATGTTTTTCGGCAGCACCTCGTCGCGAAGGTNNGTGGGGCCGATCATGATGATGTTCTTCGGGGCGACTTCTTCGCGCAGGGATTCGTCGAGCTGCTGCCGGCGCCAGCGGTTCCGCAACGCGATGGCGACTTTTCGCTTGGCGGCATCCTGACCGATGATGTACTTGTCCAGTTCCGCGACGATTTCTTTTGGCGTAAGCGACTTCATCACCAGCTCCAGCCGGGTTCAACCCATCTTGCAGACGCGCCGGACGTGGCGCTCCCCTTCCGAAAAGGGGGTCGCCAGCCAGACGTCAATGATTCGCAGGCTCTCTTGCAGCGAGAGGATGCGTTTGCCAAAACACAGGACGTTGGCGTTGTTGTGCTCTCGCGATAGACGCGCCATGTCGGGCGTCACGCAGACGGCCGCGCGGATGCCGGGGTTGCGGTTTGCCGCGATGGACATGCCGATGCCGGTGCCGCACATGAGGAGGCCCGCGTCGGCCTCCCCGGCCAGAAGCGTGTCGCATACGGCCTGAGCCTGGTCCGGGTAATCCACAGACTCGGCGCTATTGGTGCCGCAGTCGACCACGGTATGGCCCTGCTCTCGCAGGTACCGCACGATTTCCGGTTTGAAGAGAGGGGGCGGCCCCTCCATAGCAGCGTGGTCGTTGCCAACAGCAATTCTCATGGCGTTGTCTTTGTCTCCCCGGAGGCGTCCTGCCCATAGAACCAATCGGTACTGATTCTCAACACATGCAGACCATCCCGCTGATGGTAACTGATCAGGGCCAAATCCTCCACGAAGGTCAGACTGGGGTATCCGTAATCGTTATCGGGTGCGCCCATGAGGACGCGCTCATTGGCCCAGGTCTCTCCCTCATCACGGGAGAGAATGGAAACAAACGGCGTGCGCCAACGGAAAGGTTCCGCGGGGCCGTCACTGCACCGGAGCAACAGGAGGTCGCCCGTGGCCGGAATACGCTTTGCACACAGCGCCGAACTCGTGTGTCGGGGCAGACGCAGCTCGGGAACCGGGATGCCCGGGCCCCAGGTGGCGCCGCAGTCGCTGGAATACGCCTTCAGGACATAGCCGCTGTACGTCCGCATGAGCATGAGAAGGCGGCCATCCTTGAGCTCGACGACGTGCGGTTCCTGCGCCTCGACGCCTTCGTTCTGCAGGTTCACTTCGTTGACGCTGCGGTGCCAGCTGTAGCCGTTATCGTCGGACCAGGCCACCGTGCTCACATACCCGGCGTGATCATTCTCCGGTTTGGAAAATTCGTATTCCACGGGGGCGATAATCCGTCCGGTGGACACCTGCAGCAGTTTGTCGTTGTGCATGATGTGGTAGCCCGGAAACGGCGTGACGATAAGCTGGTCGCCCCAGGACTGGCCGTCATCGACCGAGCGGCGGTAATAATTCTGGCCGAACAGGGGCTTCATGCTGCCCCGGTAGATGTACGACAGAAGGATATCGCCGGAGGCCAGGCGCAGAAAACTGGGATGGCAGTAGATGTGAATCGACTTATCCGGCAGCGGGGGCTGGGGGGCGTTCACCAGCGCGAACTCCTCGCCCCAGGTTCTGCCGGCGTCGGTCGAATATCGGGCGCCTATGGCGCCGTCGCTGTTGCCGTCGGGCGTATACCGGGTATACGCGAGAAGTAGCCGCCCGTCGTTGAGTGCAACAATGGTGCCCGGCATGCCGCGATACCCGTAGTTTTGCACGGGCAACGGAACGGCGTGCACATCTTCGAAGACCGTCTCCCCCGCTCCCGCGGACGAGCCCGCCAGCGAATGACCCAACCCGGCCACCAGAACCATCAGGACCCACGAAGTTCGTTTCATCGCGAGAGCACTCCCGCACCACGGTGCATGTCCGGAAAAGACCGAGTATAGCCGTGCGCGACGCGACGGTTCCAGAGCGGCCTCAAAGTCCAAATCGCCGGGTAAGCACAACGCAAGTGCGGCTGTCGCCGACGGGGAGTCAGAGGAGGGAGTTATGTGCCAGGGGTCGAGCGCGGAGCTGTGGATGGTATGGACGGGATGGACGCGGTGGACATGTTGGCCGCCCCGGCCCTTAACGGCCTCGCAGAGGCAGGGCCGCGGGCGAAGCCCATAAGGCCGAGATCGTCCCTTTTCCGAACGACACCGAAGGTGTCGAATTTGATTAGCCGCGGGTGAAACCCGTGGATCGGGAGTGTCCTCTTTCCCAACCCCTGAATAGGGGTTGAACAGACTTGGCGCTTTTGTTCAACCCCCATTCGGGGGTTGGACCGTTATGGTGCGTCTGATCCATGGGCTGCGCCCATGGCTACTCAAATTGGACCCCATTCCGGGGTCCCCGGACACTATGCGATCCCGAGGCTGCCGACAGGGAGATGCCCACGCGGGACCGCGTGACACAGCAATGTATGCTCGGAGATTCGACCCCTTCACCATCGTTCAGGCAGGCATGTCCATGGGGTCCATAACGTCCATTTGCTCCACGACGCCACCGGTGAGGTGCTCCGGGCATCGGGTACAGCGCACGAGCGTCGCAGCAGTTGTGCTGGACCGGTTGCCATCATCCGGCGAGCGGCCTCACAGGAGAGCCCGCAGCGCGCTTTCGGGGATGACGCCTTCACGGAGCACCCGTCCCGTTTCCGGATCGAAGATCGTGGAAGGCGGGCTGGCGGGCAGCGTCCCGCCGTCGACGGCCACGGCAAGGTCCGGAAGGGTAAGGTCAGCGACCGACCGGGCGGGCTGCCCCCCGGCCGGATTGGCGGAGGTCGATGTGAGCGGGCCGCCAAAGGCACGGCAGAGCGCCCGGGCGGTCTCGCAGGACGGACACCGTACGCACAGTTTTGCTTCGGGCCCCACGAGGCTCCGTGGAACATCGCCTGCGGCCGGGAGAAGCAGGCTTAACGGCCCCGGCCAGAACCGCTCGACAAACGAGCACGCCCTCGCGGACAGGGGGCCCGTGAACAGGTCAAGTTGGGCGATATCGCCGATGATCAGGAGAACGGCCTTGCCCGCATCCCTGCCCTTTGCACAGAACAGGCGCTCCAGGGCGCGCGGATTCAAGGGGTCGGCCCCCAGGCCGTAGACGGTCTCCGTCGGGTAGGCGATGAGGCCGCCCCGGCGCAGGGCATCGACCGCAGCCTCAATCCCGGCGGGCGTTGGAGGGACTACTCTCATCGAGGCCTTCCAGGTAGAGCCGCAGTTTGCGAAAGGCGCGCGCCCGGTGGCTGATGCGCTGTTTCACGGGCGCGCCGAGTTCGGCGAAGGTCTGAGTGTATCCCTCGGGGATAAACAGGGGGTCGTATCCGAATCCCGCCTGTCCCCGCGGTTCCAGGGCGATACGCCCTTCGACCGCGCCGGTTTCCACCTGGGTCCGGCCATCCGGGTGCACGATCGCCGCGCAGCAGACAAACCGGGCCGTGCGGCGGGTCTCGGGGACCCTCAGTAATTCCTTCAGGAGCTTTCGGTTGTTGTCGGCGTCAGTGGAGCTGGCGCCGGCATAGCGGGCGGAATAGACGCCCGGAGCGCCGTCCAGAGCGTCCACCACGATCCCGGAATCATCCGCAACGCAGGTCCATCCCGTGGCGTGGCAGTAGTACGAAGCCTTGATCAGGGAGTTTTCCTCGAAGGTGGCCCCCGACTCTTCCGGCTCAGGCAGGGCGGGCGCCGCGGCCAGGCTCCGCACTTCCCAGGGAAGTCCGGCGAGGATCTCCGCCAGTTCGGCGGTCTTGTGCGTGTTTTTCGTGCCGAGCAGGAGGATTTCAGCCAAGTTGCAGGGCCTCCCGCTGGAGGGCGAACAGGCGTTCACAACCGGCGCAGGCCAGGTCGAGCAGCCCTTGAAACCGCTCCCTGGGAAAGGCCTCCCCCTCCGCCGTTGCCTGCACCTCAATGAGATTGCCATCGCTTCGGCACACAAGATTCATGTCCACGTCGGCCGCGACGTCTTCCTCGTAGCAGAGGTCCAGGCGGGTCTCTCCGTCGACCATGCCCACGCTCACGGCGGCACACTGGCCCAGGAGAGGGGATTTGGCAATTCCGCCGGTGTCGAGCAGATGGCGGATCGCATCGTGCACCGCGACATACGCGCCGGTAATCGCCGCAGTGCGGGTTCCGCCATCCGCCTGAATCACATCACAGTCGAGCGTGATCTGCCGTTCGCCGAGAAAACTCAGATCGACCACGTTGCGCAACGATCTGCCGATCAGACGGCTGATCTCCTTGGCGCGTCCGGCGCTGAGGGAGTCCCGGGAAGTTCGGGTATGGGTTGAACGGGGCAGCATGGCGTATTCGGCCGTAATCCAGCCGCTGCCGGAATCGCGCAGAAACGCGGGCACGCGGTCCTCCACACTGGCGGTACAGAGGACTTTCGTTTCCCCAAACGACACCAGCACGGCGCCTTCGGCGTACCGCGTGAACTGCCGCTGAAATGACACGGGCCGCAGCGCGTCGTTGGGACGGTCGTCGGGCCGCATGGTTGGCTATTCCTGCACCGGCGGGGTCCCGGTTTCGGAAGTCCCGGAGGCGGGGGCCTCGGCCGGGGCCTCCGGGGACGCCGCCTGCTTCTTCTCTTCCGCCGCCGCGACCTGGGTCTCTTTGGTGTCGCGGTGGTACTTGATCATCAGGTTTTCGAAAACCGGGTCTTCGCGCAGGATTTCGACCGCGCGCTGAAGTTGCGTGTCTTCAACGCTGCCTTCCGTGGCGGCGTCGCCGGTGACGGCGCCGTGGTTCTGGGCGCCGCGCCGCTTGGCCGGGTCGTCGATAAACGATTGGCGCATCTGATCGAGGAGTTGGCGCTGATGGCCTTCCGGCATCTCGAGTTCAACGTCCGGAAGGATGCCTTGCTTATGGATGGTAACTTCGGCCGGGGTGTAGTACAGGGCGGTCGTGAGGCGCAGGGCGCTGCCGACCGGCCGGCGCAGCGGGATGATGGTCTGGACGCTTCCCTTTCCAAACGTCTGCTGCCCCACGATGAGGGCCCGCTTGTGAAACTGGAGCGCCCCCGTGACGATCTCCGACGAGCTGGCCGTGAACTGGTTCACCAGGATCGCCAGCGGGAACGACATGGGTTCCGCGGGCCCGCCCTTGGTGTACAGCAGCATGTCTTCCTTCAGCTCGCCCGTATCGAGGTCGCGTTCTTTGGTGTAGGTCACCAGGGTGTTTGCTTCGAGGAACAGACTGCAGACGTCCACCGACGAATCCAGAAGTCCGCCGGGATTCCACCGCAGATCGAGGACGAGCGATTTCATCCCCTGGTCATCGAGCTCTTTCAGGACCTTGCGCAATTCCTCTTCCGAGGTGCGTTTGAAATCGCTCAGCCGCACATAGCCGATTCCGCCCTCGAGGACCCGCGCTTCGACCACGCTTTCCAGCGGAATCGTGCCGCGTTTGATATCCACTTCGAGGATTTCATTGTCGGTGTTTTCTTCGGTTGCGGGTCGAAGCAGGGTGAGCTTGACGACCGTGCCCCGGGGGCCCTTGATGAGTTGCGCGGCCTCGGCGAGACTCATCCCCTTCGTGGCGACACCGTCGATGCGGATGATCCGGTCGTTGGCGTACACGCCGGCCTCGGCCGCCGGCGAGCCCTCCAGCGGCTGAAACACCATGATGTTGCCGTTTTCGTCGAGCTGAATGGTGACGCCGATGCCGTCAAACTCTCCCTGGGTCTCGTCTGTGAGCTCCTTGTAAATGTCGGGAGGAATATAGGAGCTGTGCTCATCCAGGGCATTCATCATGCCTTTGAGGCCGCCCTCGACCACCTCGTTCAGGTCGGGTTCGTAGACATAGCTTTTCAGGATTTCGTCGAGGACGTTTCCAATGGGTTCGATCTGGGTAAACACGTCGACGTCGGTCTGCTGTGCGAAGATGCGGTTCACGAAGCCGTTGGTCAACAATAATCCGAGAAAGAGCAGGAAACAGAGCAGGCCCAGGAATTGCGTCCTCGTGTTGCGCATTGAGTGTCTCCAGTCGGCAAGCATCCACACTACACACAGGTGAAAAATGCCCGGCGTCGGGATTCTGCCCCGATGCCTGCAAGAAACATGATACCAGACGCCCGCCGTTATTGCGAACCGGTGAGCCCTGCTGACCGGTTTGTACCGGCGCGGGCCGCACCTTGGCAAAGTGGCGGGCCTGAATGCCTTGTAAAGGCAGGACGTCACGGGAATGCGGGGCTAAAGAGGTCAGAGTGCGGACGAAACGGCATTCGGGCGGCGCCGCGACGCCGCCCGAATGCTCTTTGCCTGGTCTAATGCCCCGGGCTCAGGGCGTGTGTGCATGGTGGCTGCATTCATGAAGAATTAGCCCGCCCTGGTCACAGGGAAATTCGCCGGGATAGCGCACAAATTCGACGTGTCCGTCCATGTACAGCACATTGCTTCCGCCGGGGACGTGATTGAAGTGGCTGGCATCCTCGGCCACCTGGTCCCACATTACGGCGATGACCGATTGCGCCTGCGCGCCGCCGGAGGGATTGTTAATATCGGTGACCATGAACCGCTCAATGCCTTCGCGAAGGCGGTAGATCGTGTCCTGACCGTTCATCGGCGTGAGCAATTCCCAATCCTGGTCGACATAGGCCGGGTCCGGCTCCAGAACGTTCTCGACGAAGTCCGTGAAGTTGTCTTGAAACACCGTGTAATCGGCGCTGACCAGGCTGTGGGTAAGCGCCCAGCCATTGTATGAATAGGGGTGGCCCGTGACCTCACAGGGCTGCACCACGCCATCCGGCGCGCCGCCGTAGGGGGCGTAGTGTCCAACGGTGCGTCCCTCATCCCACAATTCCAGCGGGGTGCCGCCATTGGCCGCGCTGGGGCAGATCAGGACGTTCAGATCGGTCAGGTACTCCGGGTAGACGGTCTCCATGGCGACGGCCTGCTCAAAATGCAGTTGCGCGCCGTCACAATCGAAGATCATCATATGGGGGAACCTCTCCCCTTTCGATTCGTTGGCATACATCTTGAAAACCAGCCCCATCTGCTTAAGGTTGTTGGCACAACTGGCACGGCGGGCCGATTCGCGGGCCCGGGCCAGGGCCGGCAACAGGATGGCCGCAAGAATGCCAATGATGGCGATAACCACGAGAAGCTCGATCAGTGTAAATCCCCTGTTTCGCATAATTGCACACCTCTTACTCTTACGTGTTTTTAGAGATTTCCGGTTCTGCTGGAAATACTCGCGTCCATCTCCCACAAATCTCGTGCGGGAAAGCTGAAAGGACGCGACGCGAGGCTATGCCGTCAGCGGGGGACCACGCCGGAAGAAGAAAATGGTGGGCCGAAAGCCGAAGACTGCCCGGAACAAGGCCATGGTCTGAACCACGCTCCTGAATGAAAGGAAAGCGGTTCGAGCCGCACAGGCGAGTACCGGGGTCAGAATGAGCGTGCAGAACGCACAGAAGGGTTCATTTTCGTGGCTGCCGTGAAACGCCGGGACGAAAAAGTGCATGAATGCGGCGGCATACAACGCCACCAGCAGGACAGCTACAGCTCTGCGGAGAATCTCGCCGCTCTTTCTTCCGATGAGTGCCATAGGCGTATCTTCAATGCGAGTATGAGGACCGTATATCCCAATTCTACCTCAATTTTGCCTATTGTCAATATCCGGTTCAGCCCGGGTGGCCATGCCCTCGGCGGCACGCATTTCTCTTGTAGCGCAGGCGTCTCGCCTGCATTCTTGTCTTCTGGTGGACGTGGTGGACACAGGGGACGGGGTGGATGACCTGGCCCGTAACGATTCCGCAAGACTCGAGACCGCGGGCGCAGCCGTCGAACCCGCATCGTCCGCGTTCTCCGAACGACACCGAAGGTGTCGAATTTGCGTAGCCGCGGGCGAAGCCCGTGGATCGGGGGAATCCCCACCAGTCCCAACCCCCGAATGGGGGTTGAACAGACCTGGCGAAGTTGTTCAACCCCTATCGGGGTTGGGGGTTATATGGTGGGGTGATCCATGGGCTGCGCCCATGGCTACTCAAATTGGACCCCGTTCCGGGGTCCCGGGAACCCCATTCTCATCGCCTGTGGGATTGCGCACCCGATGCCTCTTGTAGGGGCAGCCCCCCGTGGCTGCCCATCCGGTTCGAACGGGGACACGTTGTCGCGCCGGGGACGGCGCTTGGAACATGTCCCCGTTCGTTCCTAGACGCTGTGGCCTCTGTGGGCGGTTTGTTGCTTAGGGAGAGCGCCGTGCGCCGGTCAGTGAGATTTGCCGAAGCGGAGGCGAAACAGGTTCTTGACGCCGCCGAGGATCTCGCCGGAACTCATCTTTGATGTTCCCCGGGCTCGGTCTTCGAAGACGATGGGAGTCTCTGCGACGGAGCAGCCGGCCTGAACGCAGCGGTACAGAAGTTCCACCAGAAAAGAGTAGCCGTGCGAGGCCAGGGCGTCAAGGTCGAGGTGTTCCAGGACCTCGCTGCGGTAGCAGCGGTATCCGGAAGTTACGTCATGCGCGGAGAAGCCCAGCATAAACCGGGCGAACGCATTTGCGGAACGGCTGAGGAGCCGGCGGTGAATGCCCCAGTTCCGCGTTCCCCCGCCGGGAATGTAGCGCGAGCCGATCCCGACATCATGGTGGTCGAGGAGAGCGAAAAGCGCCGGGAGAACGAACGGATCGTGACTGAAATCGGCGTCCATCCCGCCAATGCGCGGGTAGCCTTGTTCGAGGGCGTAGCGAAACCCGGCAACGTACGCCGTGCCGAGTCCCAGCTTTCCCGCACGCCGGATCACGTGAACGCCATCCATGGCGGCGGCCAGATCGGCGGTGCCGTCAGGGGAACCGTCATCAACGACCACGATATCGAGGGCGTTCCACACTTCGTGGATGGCGGAGATCAGCCGCTGAATGTTCTGTGCTTCGTTATATGTGGGAATGATAACCACCGAATCGCCAGGCATGCTCAACCCACCTTTCCCATACACACGCCTCGAACGGGCCAGGCGCGCGGGCCCGATTATAGGCGGGCTGTGTTCTTGCTTCAATGAAAACGCGGCCGATATACTCACCCGTGCCGGATTTCCGGCACGGATCGCGGCGCAGAAATCCTGAAGGAGCGTGCAATGCCACGGTATCCCAACATCTACTTTCAGATGTATGCGATGACCCCAAGAAGACAGTTGGAGTCCTTCTCCCCCATCGAGTGGGAACCGCCCCTGGACATCTATGAGACCGACGCGAAGTTCGTGATCATTGCCGAGCTTCCCGGGGTGAAGAAGGATCAGGTCCACGTGAGTGTCGAGCAGCATATTCTTACCATCGAGGGAGAACGGCCGAAGCGCGTGCCCTCGCGTACCGTGCACGTTTATCAAATGGAGATCCCCTACGGCCGGTTTTCCCGTCGCATCCAACTTCCCGCGGAGACGGATCTCGAACGCATCGAAGCCAAGTTCCGGGAAGGATATCTGCGTATTGAAGTGCCAAGGAGTGTTACGCGATGACCGATGAAAACGGCGCCCCCAGTGACATTCTCACGGGCGGCGCATCGTCGACCCCTGAGATTCTGCCCTTACTGATGCTTGATAAGCTGATCCTGTTTCCGATGGCCGCCATGCCGATTCGCCTGACCGACCCCAACGAGAAACGGTTGATTGATGAGGCCGTACTGGGCCCCAAGTTGGTTGCCGTCCTGACCCTGCGGGAAAGCGGCGGCGCATCTCACGCGCTGGATGCCGCCTTTGACGTGGGTACAACCGCCCGGATACTGCAGCTTCAACGCCTCCCTGACGACAGCCTGGTCGTGCTCCTGCAGGCGCTGCAGCGGTTTCGTCCGCGAGGCCTGTCGCGGCGGGAACCGTATCCGTTCGTTCGCGTGCAGGTTCTTGAGGACAAAGTGACCCTGCCCGAGAAGGTCCCCGCGCTGGCGACGGCCATTCGCCAGCAGATGACGCGCTATGCGCAGCTCTCGCCCACCATGCCGGACGAGGCGACGCATGTGCTGGACAACATCGACGATCCCGGCCGCCTTGCGGACATCGTGGCGGCCAATCTCAACATTTCGATCGACGAGAAACAAAAACTGCTTTCACTGACCGACCCGCGAAAACGCCTCGAGCGTCTGGTGTACGTGATCGGCAACGAGCTGCAGGTCATGGAGACCTCGCACAAGATCCAGGCGGAGGTCAAGAGCTCGATCGACGCCAGTCAACGGGAGTTTTACCTCCGCCAACAGCTCAAGGCCATCCAGGACGAATTGGGAATGGGCGAAAAGGACCGCCCGGAAATCAACGAGTACCGCGAAAAAATCGAGGCCCTTCAGCTTGACGACGAAATCCGCAAAGAAGCCTTGCGGGAGTTGGACCGGTTGAGCCAGATGAACGAGGCCAGCGCGGAATACCATGTCATCCTTACCTACCTCGACTGGTTCGTCGAGCTGCCCTGGAACGTCGAGACCAAAGACCAGCTCGACATTGACCGGGCGGAGAAGATCCTGGACGAGGACCACTACGGCCTCGCCAAGGTGAAGAAACGCATCCTCGAATATCTCGCCGTGCGGAAGCTTCAGCCAAACGCTCCGGGCCCCATCCTCTGTTTCGCGGGCCCGCCCGGCGTCGGGAAGACCTCGCTTGGCCAGTCCATCGCGCGGGCGCTGGGGCGCAACTTTGTCCGCATGTCGCTTGGCGGCCTGCATGATGAGGCGGAAATCCGAGGGCATCGGCGCACGTACGTCGGGGCCATGCCCGGCCGCATTCTTCAAGGCATCCGGAAAGCCGGCTCCAGAAATCCGGTATTCATGCTGGACGAAATGGACAAGGTCGGGGCCGATTTCCGCGGCGATCCCTCCTCCGCCCTGCTGGAAGTGCTGGATCCGGCGCAGAACAACACCTTCAATGACAACTATCTCAACGTGCCCTTTGACCTGTCACGGGTGATGTTCATTGGCACGGCGAATGTGCTGGACACGATTCCCTGGGCGCTGCGGGACCGGATGGAGGTCATCGGGATTCCCGGGTACGTTCTGGAAGAGAAGGTCCACATTGCCCGGAAGTACCTGGTGCCGCGACAGATGGCCGCCAACGGCATTCCGCCGAAACGGGTGACCCTCACGGTGCCTGCCATTCGGCGCATCGTCGAGTTCTATACACGCGAGGCCGGCGTGCGCAACCTCGAACGGGAGATCGGCACGGTCTTTCGGGGATGTGCCACCGCGATCGCCAAAGGCCGCCGCAAACCCATCCGGGTGGACACGAACGATCTCGGCCAGTACCTTGGCCCGGAGCGGTTCTACCACGAAGTGCTCGACCGGACCCGGCGCCCCGGCGTAGCGACGGGCCTCGCGTGGACCCCCACCGGCGGCGACATTCTATTCGTTGAAGCCACGCGTATGCCCGGAAAAGGCGGGTTGACGCTCACCGGGCAGATGGGCGACGTCATGAAAGAGTCGGCTCAGGCCGTTCTGAGCTATGTGCGGGCCAACGCGGAATCGCTCGGCATCTCCCCGGACGATTTGAAGAACTTCGACATCCACATTCATGTACCGGCGGGGGCCGTTCCGAAAGACGGGCCCAGCGCGGGCGTGACGATGCTGACCGCGCTTGCCTCGCTGCTCACCGGGAAGACGGTGAAACCGAATCTGGCGATGACCGGCGAGATCACCCTGCGTGGCCTGGTGTTGCCGGTGGGGGGGATCAAGGAGAAGGTGCTCGCGGCGATACGGGCGGGCGTGAAACACATCATCCTGCCTGAGCGGTGCGCGAACGATCTCGATGAGGTGCCCGAAAAGGCGCGCAAAAAGGTCACGTTCCACTTCGTTACGGAAATGCGGGATGTGTTGAACCTGGCGCTTGGTCTGAAATTGTAAATTGCGGACGGCCTCCGCCCGCAGGAGCATGGTGATGACCCGCAAAGAGATCGCGGCCGTTCTCGAGGAGATCGCCCTCCTGCTGGAATTGTCCGGCGAGAACCCGTTTAAGTCGCGTTCCTACACCAACGTCGCGCGCCAGATCCTGCAGTCGAGCGAGGACATTGCGGCGCTGGTGCGAGAGAAACGGCTCCGGGAGTTGAAAGGCGTCGGAGAAGCGCTCGAACAGAAAATCACGGAGCTGGTAAGCACCGGCAAGCTACCGTACCACGAGGAACTTCGCGCCCGATTCCCCGAGACCCTGTTCGCGCTGTTTGACATCCCGGGCCTTGGGGCCAAGCGGATCAAGACGCTGTACGAAGACCTGGGGATTGCCACCCTGGGCGAATTGGAATATGCCTGCAACGAAAACCGCCTGATCACGCTCAAGGGGTTCGGGCCGAAGATGCAGCAGAAGGTGCTGGACGGGCTCGCATTCGCGAAACGGCACCAGGGCCAGTACCTTGTGAGCGCCGGCCTGGAGGCTGCGAACGCCCTCCGCGACTGGCTGTGCGACGAGAAATCCGTGTCGCAGATCGAAATCGCGGGGAGTCTGCGGCGGCGTAAGGAAACCGTCAAGGACGTGGATCTGCTCGCCGCGGGAAGCGACCCGGACCGCATCATGGCGCGCTTTGTGGAAGCGCCCGGCGTCGAGACCGTGACCAGCCGCGGCGATACGAAGTCCAGCGTGGTTCTGGCCTCGGGGCTCGCGGTGGATCTGCGGGTCGTTTCCGGCACGCAGTTCCCATACGCCCTGGCGCATTTCACCGGCAGCAAAGACCACAACGTCGTGATGCGGCAGCGCGCGAAAGACCGCAAGATGAAACTGAACGAATACGGGCTGTTCCAGGGCGACGATCGCCTGCTGCGCTGCGAGGATGAGGAAGCGATATTCGCGGCGCTGGACCTTCCGTACATCCCGCCTGAGCTCCGCGAGGACCGGGGGGAGTTTGACGCGGAATCCGTGCCGGAGCTGGTGCAGCGCGAGGACCTTCTCGGCGTGATGCATTGTCATTCGACCTACAGCGACGGCCGCAGCAGCCTCGAGGAGATGACCGCGGGAGCAAAAGCCCGCGGCTATCGTTATATTGGTTTCGCGGACCACAGCCAGTCCGCGGCGTACGCCGGAGGCTTGAGGCCCGCCGATGTCGAACGGCAACACGATGAGATCGACAAGGTCATGGAGAAGGCTGGCGGAATTCGGCTCCTCAAGGGCATTGAATCCGACATCCTGGGAGACGGCTCGCTAGATTACGACGAGAAGATCCTGAAACAGTTCGATTTCGTCATTGCATCGGTGCACAGCAAGCTCACCATGACGGAGAAGGAGGCAACGCAGCGGCTCCTGGCCGCCATCCGGAATCCATATACGAGCATCCTGGGCCACCCCACGGGGCGGCTGCTCCTGTCGCGCGAAGGGTATCCGCTTGACCTGGACGCAATCTTTGATGCGTGCGCGGAACACCGGGTCGCTATTGAAATCAATGCCAACCCTCACCGGCTGGATCTGGACTGGCGCCACCTGCGCACGGCCAGCGAGCGCGGCATCAAGCTGTGCATCGGGCCCGACGCCCACAGCGTGGAGGGCCTCGACGACGTCGACTATGGTCTGGGGATCGCCCGGAAAGGGTGGCTGAAGAAGGACGATCTACTTAATTGTATGGATGCGGAGGAACTGCTGGCATGGCGGCGAACAAAGTGACCCAGGAGGCCAATCGGAAGCGCGCGGGCGAGGTGCTGGAACGGCTGATGGAGACCTACCCCGACGCGCGGTGTTCGCTTGATTTCAAGGACCCACTCCAGTTGCTCGTTGCGACAATTCTCGCCGCGCAGTGCACGGATGAACGGGTCAATCTGACGACGCCCAGCCTCTTCAAACGATACAAGACCCCGAAGGACTATGTCGCCGCGCCGGATGAGGAGTTGCAGGAAGCCGTCCGAAGCTGCGGCTTCTACCGCCAGAAGGCCAAGGCTATCCAGCGCGCCTGTCAGACGATCGTTGAGCGGTTCGATGGCGTCGTGCCCGGGACGATGGAGGACCTGCTGCAGCTTGAAGGGGTGGGCCGGAAAACGGCCAATGTCCTGCTGGGGGAGTGTTTTGGTACGCCCGGCATCATCGTGGACACCCACTGTAAACGGGTGAGCGCCCGTCTTGGCTTCACGAAAAGCGCCGAGCCGGGAAAGATTGAGCAGGATCTCATGCGCCTCCTGCCTGAAGAGCGTTGGACCGAGTTCTCGCATTGCCTGGTATTTCACGGTCGCGCAACATGCCAAGCGCGCGCGCCCCAGTGCTCCCGGTGTTGCGTCCGGGACCTCTGCCCGTTCCCGGATTCCCGGGAGGGCAAGAAGGTCGCCAGATAAGCGATGTGCGACGCGCAAGTTCCGGAGCAGGAAACGGCGGGTTCGCGGCGCACGGCGCTGCTTGCCGCGGTTTACGTGCTTCTGGTCCTCGGGCTGGATACCCTCGCCACGCAGGACGTGCAATTCCCCGTGGCATGGCGTGTTCTTCTCAGGTATCACCCCGGCGGGTTTGACGTCTTCAAGTTTGTGGCGTGGTTTCTGATTCCGTTTCTGTGCGCCCTCCCCCGCCTCGACGTGCATGCCTTCACCTTCAAACGGTGGCGCCGAATGGACGGCTATCTTTTTGCCGGACTGGCCGCGGCGGGCGCGGTAGCCGTGGTCATCATTCCCCTGCTGCCAGGAGTCCGTGAAACGTATCAGGGGGCCGGGTCGTTCTTTGCCCGACGCCAGTGGGACGCCGGACTCTGGTACCTGAGCTGGACGTTTGCCTGGCTGCCGGGATGGGAACTTCTGCACCGTTACGTACTGCTGCGCCCCTGGAACCGCTGGCTTCCCCGCGCGGGATGGCTCGTGGTGCCATTGTCGGAGGGCGTGTATCACCTCCAGAAGCCCCCCTTGGAGGCCGCGGGCATGGTGGCCCTGTCGGTCGTGCTGACACTCTGGGCGCGCAAACGGCAGAATGTCATGCTCCCGTTTCTGGTGCACCTCGCGATCGAGCTCGAACTGCTGGTCTTTCTCTTGCGCACAGCGCCCGGAGCTTAATCCCGGGGTCCAGGAAACGCCGCCATCGTGGTGGATGCCGCCCCGCTATTGCCCGCTGCCGAGAGGGCGAAGGGTGATGTAGAGGTCGTCGCCTTCGCACTTGAGTCCGTAGCGCCGGAGCGGCGCGGAATCGTGGTTGAGACACTCGCCGGTGCGCAGATCGTATTGCCAGCCGTGGCGGGGGCAAGTGCAGAGGTTGTCGTCGATCCTGCCGGTGGACAGATCCCAGTTCTGATGTTTGCAGACGAGTTCGGTCGCAAACAACTCCCCATCCTCTCCCCGGAAAATCCCCACCTTTTTCGCGAGAATGCTGAATACCCGGAAACGGTTTGTTTCAAAATCGCTGACCTTGGCAATCTTGACGTATTTCATGTCCCGGCGGGCTGCCGTCTGCCCCTTTCATCGCGAATGAATGTCCTGCTATGATTTGCCCACGACAATACGGCGAACAGGGCGAAAATACAACACGGGAGACCCCACGGAACCCGCGCATCCGACCATGACACCCTTGATCACGTTAACGACGGACTTCGGCGGACAGGATTACTATGTGGCCGCCATGAAGGGCGTGCTCGCGTCGCGCTGTCCCCAGGCCGCTATCTTCGATCTGGGCCATGAGGTGCCCGCGCAGGACGTTGTCGCGGGCGCGCTGTTTCTGGAAGGGGCGGCGCCGTGTTTTCCCGCGGGCGCCATCCACGTCGCGGTGATCGATCCCGGCGTCGGCACGTCGCGGCGGCCCCTCGCGGTCCACGCCGGGGAACAGTACTTTGTCTGTCCCGATAACGGACTTCTGACCCTGGTATTGAAGCGTCTTCCGCTGCGTGCGGCGCGCGTCATCGCCAACCCCGCATGCATGGCGGAGGAGATCTGTCCGACGTTCCATGGGCGGGACATTTTTGCGCCGGCCGCGGGGTATCTCGCGAACGGCGAACCGTTTGACGAGATCGGTCCGCTCCTGGACGCGCTCTGCGGGCTTGATTTGCCCGAACCCGAACGGGTTGCCCAAACCCTGTTCCGCGGCCAGGTCATTCATGTCGATGCGTTTGGAACCCTCATCACCAATTTCCGCCGCGAATCGCTTGGCGGTCTCGCGATCCGCAGGGTTCGGGCCGGGTCATTGGTCCTAGACCCTGTTGCGACCGTTTTCCGCGATGTCCCTGAGGGGCATCCCGTCGCGTATTTTGGCAGCAGTGGACGCCTGGAACTCGCTGTGAACTGCGGAAATGCCGCACAGGAATACGGAATGGCACGAGGAACCGTCGTCGAGGTGGAAGCATGACCGCGAGCAGAATCGAAATCATCCCGCGCAGGAACCTGAACGCCGTGGTGACCGTTCCGGGCTCGAAGAGCTGCACGGCGCGCGCCCTGGCGATGGCCGCGCTTACGCCGGGAATCTCGACGCTGACCGGCGCGGCCCAGGGCGATGATGCCGGGTACATGATGGAGGGGCTTCGCGCCCTTGGCGCGGATGTGACCCGCGAAGACGATACGGTCACCGTCAGCGTGCGCCGCCTCGTCTCTCCTCGGACGCCGCTGTACCTGGGCAATTCGGGCACGGCCATGCGGTTTCTCGCGGCCATGTGCGCGGGCATTCCCGGGACGACCGTTCTGGACGGCACGCCCCGCATGCGGCAACGACCTATCGGCGACCTGGCCGCGGCATTGGAAGAGTGGGGCGTGTCTGTTGCGACGGCGGACGGTTACCCGCCCGTGAGCATCACCTCCCGGGGACCCTTCGGGGGAACCACGCATATCCAAGGCGGGGCGAGCAGCCAGTATTTGAGCGGCTTGCTGATGGCCGCCCCCCTGGCCGAGCGCGAGGCCATCATTCTGGTCGAGGGCGAACTCGTCTCCAAACCTTACGTCGACCTCACCGTCGCCATGATGGCCGAACGCGGTGTCACGGCCGAGAATCGGGACTACCGGGCTTTCCGCGTGGCGTCCGGGCAACGCTATACCCCGGGGGACTATGTAATCGAAGCAGACGCCTCAGGCGCGTCGTATTTTTTCGCGGCGGCCGCGGTCGCGGGCGGTCGCGTGCGGGTGCGCAACCTGGCCGCCTCATCCCTTCAAGGCGACGCCCGGTTTCCGTGGCTCCTCGAACGCATGGGGTGCCGGGTACTGGCGGGACCGGACTGGATCGAAGTCGAGGGCGCGGACCGGCTGCAGGGTCTGGATGTCGACCTGAACGCCATGCCCGACATGGCCCAGACCCTGGCGGTGACGGCCCTGTTCGCGGAAGGCCCCACCACGATCAGGGACGTGGCCAACCTCCGGATCAAAGAATGCGACCGGCTCGACGCGCTGGCCCGCGAATTGTGCAAGCTGGGCGCGGCCGTGACGGAATTCGACGACGGACTGCGGATCATCCCCCAAGAACTTCGCGCGGCCGAGATCGACACCTACGACGACCACCGGATGGCCA
>DDYW01000112.1:0-16151 GCA_002348185.1 Candidatus Hydrogenedentes bacterium UBA2224
CTATGGTCTGCCGTCCCTACGGGACTTATGACTTGAGGGATGCGGAGGCTCCCACTGAAGTGATGGGCTATTATCTGCCGTCCCTGCGGGACTCGGAGCCCTCCGGGCTGGGCTGGTATGTCGTCGCACTTTCGGCGCTCCAAAAGGCAGGATGGTCTCTTGTTTCACCACGTGGATGAGTCGACAAGAGCTCCAGCGCCCGACGGCGCAAACGTCTGAGCCATCTGCCTTCGCGTCACCCGGGATTGGAGAAGCGGCAGCCCCGTGCTCCGGGCCGCGGGACGACGCAGACCGTGCGCCCGCGTATCCGCTGCCGCGCTCACTCGCGCCGTTTGGTCTTACCGGCCCATTCGGGATAGAGCTGTTCCATGCAGTCCGGACACAGACCGTGGCTGAACTGGGCGCCGGAGCGCTGGCTGATGTATTCCTCGATCTGTTTCCAGTAGCCCTGGTCGTCGCGCACCTTCTTGCACGAACTGCAGATCGGGAGCATTCCGCTCAACGTCGTGACTTCCCGTAGCGCGGTCTCGAGTTCATGAATCAGGTTCTCGCGCTCGGCCTCGGCGTTCTTGCGCTCGGTGATGTCCAGCGAATACTCGATCATTTGTGCCAGTTCGCCCGTCTCATCAAAGACCGGGTACCCGTGCACTTCAAAACCCGCGTTTCGCCCTCACCCATCGGGTGGCGGTGTTCCGTAATGGCTGGCGCACGCGTTTCTTTCACGATGCGCAGGGGACATGCATGCTCATCGCCATCGCAGGGGGCATCGAGCCCATGGATGAGCTGGTAGCACGTCGACAGCCCATCGGCGGCATGGGACCGCGCAGCGGCGTTCGCCATGAGTACCTCGCAGGTCCCGGCATCGATGACGTAGAACGGATGCGCCAGCGACTCGAGGACGTTTTTCAGAAAGCGCCGCCGCTCGAGGTCATGCGCCAGCGCACGGCGCATATCCGTCCGGCGAACGTGGACATGATAGAGCAGACCGATGAGCAGGACGACCGCGGTGAGCAGCAACAACGCGTCCACCCACGCGTCTTCGCCCGAGAGGAAATCCTGCCAGATGCCCGTTTCCGCTCCGAACAATCGCACCTGCGCCTCCGCGAGGGGCTATCCATGCATGAGTGCCCGCAGACCCTAACCCCTAACCCCGCACTCTCATTTTACCAGACACGCGCCGGAACAGGGCCGGAATCCCGGCGGGAAAACCCGGATCACAAGCCCTGTATCCGAGGAAGGAACACAAAAAGAGAGCCGGGATCTTCCTGCGTCGCTGCCGTCGTGGAAACGTTGCCGCGGCGCCCGCCGCGGCCGGAGATTGGCGCACCCGCGTCAGACCAGGAAATTGAGCCGGTTGCCAGCGCCCTCGGGCGCCTCCCTCACTGCCCGATACGGCGCCTGGGGCGGCCGCGTCAAGGGCGCGCCCAAAGCCCCGGCAAAGAGCCCCAGCGCATCGGCTTCCGCCCGGGTGACGGCCGCCGCGGAGGTTTGCGCTTCTGAACGCGCCGCGGAAGCGGCAGCCTCCCGCCGCAGAGCCTCCGCGCGGCGGGCCAGCACGGCCTCGCGGAACGCCGCGCGTTGCTCCTCGACCGCCGGCACAGCGCGGCGGGCCGTTTCAAAACCGCCTCGGAGCATCTCCAGAATCGCCCGGTTGTAAGACAAACGGTTGCCTGCGCCCACTTCGAGGGCGTCTGCCGCCGGTTGCCGGGGCTCGAGCGCGTTCGGCGGATCCACCGTCGACTCCGCGAGACGCCTCAGCGCGGCGCTGAGGCTGTCCACCCGCTGCGCGTTGGTGTTCTGCGATGTGCTCTGCGACGTGGTCTCGGCCATCTGCCGGAGCCCGGCCAATTCCTGAAGGGGGCGTGATGCCGTGATGGCCTGTACGCCTTGCTGGCCGAGCGCTTCCGGCGCCTCAACCGGCGCTTGCACCGGAGAAGCCGCCTGCGTCGGGATTTGTTCCACCAGTGCCCGGATACGGCTCAACGCCGCCAATGCAGCTATGCGTTCGCCCATTGTCGCGATTCCTGTAGATGGAATGGTCGGGTCAAAAATGTTGCACGTTGAGAAGGCGCACCGCATACGCCCTTCCACAGCCTGAACACTACGATACCTGAAATGCTTTCAGAAGAGAAGAGTTTTTTGCGCGGCTCACTGCAAATCGTTTGCCGGCAACTTCTTACACGCGGACGGCGTTCGCCCTGGCATGTGGTATCGCCCGGCGAGGGCACCGCTCCCACCCCGGGGGAATACTCCGGTACCGCGTCACGCAGCGTAGCGCGCGTCCTGCGGGGTGTTCGGCGGCTGCGGGTGAACCGAAAGGCACAGGGCACGCTACCTCAAGACACACGGCCGCCCCTCGCAACGCTCCTGATTCCCCCGCGTGCGGCTCCAGCAAGATGTTCGGCGCAGACGTCAGGTCTTGAACTGGCGCGAAGCGGCTGCTCCTTCCGCGTGCAGGCACAGCGCCCGCACCCCGGTCAGGTGATTGACAGCCGCCGCCAAGCGGCCCGAGACCCCCGTTGTCTGGGTTCAGGCAGTGCGGACGTCTTTGGCTTCAGGCCCCTTGCGCCCGTCGCCCACCTCGTAGAGGACCTTCTCGTTCTCTTTCAACGTGCGATTGACGGTCGCGACGTTGGAGCGATGAACGAAGATGTCTTTCCCGCCTTCATCCGGAATGATGAACCCATACCCCTTCTGCTCATTGAACCACTTCACGGTACCGGTAGGCATAGTCGTAACTCCGTATGCAAACCAAAGGCCCCTTCATGTTTATCCATTCGAACACAGAATACGGTATCTGTCAAGTGAAAATGGCGAATTCCTGGAATCTCCCGGCGCCGCCCGGCCCGGCTGAAGAGCCCTTTCCTCGAATCCGGCGCATGCTTCTGCCCGAATCCGGGCGCGACTGTGGTAAACTCCGTCCCCGGAATGCAGCCTGAGCGCGTACCACCCCTGACCGCGCAGGAGCCCGCCCACGGCGCGCGAGAAAGGCGGATGAAGGGCATGCCAAGAGGCTACCGGCATCACAAGTCATAGCCATAACGCTTCTTATGACTTTTTTTAAGTTTGGGGCGAACGCCTCGGCTCTGCCCACGCGAGGCCATCACAACTGCCCCGTCCACGCGTATCCGGTACCCGGCGGTGTCAGTGGTTTTGACCCAGATGCGTTTCCAGAAACGTCATGATCGGTTCGAGCGCGATTTCGTGGCCGCCGTGGTGCACGATGAGTTCGACGTTCCCGGGCGCGCCGGTGTCGCGGTAGGCGGGCACGATTTCGAGGAGGGCCCTTCGCGCCAGTTCGGGGGTGAATTGGGTTGGGGGCTCCTGGAGACCGTTCTGGCACTGCAGCGGTCTCGGGGCCATCAAGGCGTAGATGTCGGGGAAATCCACCAGTTCGCGCAGGCCCTCGAACTTCCAGCACATGCAATGGTTCTGTTCCATCTGGTCCATGAACGTCAGAAAACCCGCGCTGACAGTCGCGGCCACGCGCGGGTCCATCGCGCCGAGCCACATGGCCATCTCACCGCCCAGCGACAAGCCCGCGCACCCGAGCCGGGCAGGGTCAACGTCTTCGCGGCTGCGGAGGTAGTCCACGCAGCGCATGAGGTCCCAGATCCGTTCGCCCATCAGGGTCCGGCCCGCCTCATAAACCTCATGCTGGCCGACGTCCGTGCTGATGACCACGAAGCCGCGCCGGGCCAGTTCGCTGCCAAACGATTTGTAGATGGCTTCTTGCGGATCAAACGGCGTCATGCGGTTGCCGCCGTGCCCGTGGATGCAAACGACCGCGGGCATCGGCCCACCGGCTTTCGCCGGAACCGCCAGCATCGCCTGAAACACGCGTCCCGGCGTGGCCCGCAGTTCGAGGGTGTCCAGCCGGAACCCTTCGCGCTCTTCGGTGGCCAGCACGCGCGCATCCAGCGCGAGCGAGCCGCCCGTCTCCGCCAGGTCGCGCATGTGCATGAGATCAAACAGACGCGCGCGAAGTTCCCCTTGCCACGCCGCCGCTTCGTCCGCCGAACGGGGAGTGTATCGCATCGTCCGCATCGCGCCGGGCTGTTCTTCCCCGGCGTGAGTCCAGGCGTTCAGCCTCAACACGTCGTCGTAGTAGGCGCTCTTGGCGAGCTTCGCCTCAAAATCTTTCCGGAAGGCGCCTTTGCCCGGTTTGTCGCCTGGCCACAGCTCATCGAGAAATTTCCACGCCAGTTCGCCGTTGCCGGAGTTTATGAAGTCCAGCATGTTGCCCCATAGCGCAGGAGGCACGCTCCCCCACTCTTCGTCGTCAAAGGTCATGTCCATGACCTCCTTATTCTCCCAATCGGCACGTACCGCGTCCGCGCGCTCCTTCCATTCGTCTTCGGACGGTGCGGGTTTGCGCATGAATTGTTCGGCAAGATGGAATGCGCCATTGTCGTACAGCACGACGATAGGCGTACGCGCAGAGGCCGCGAAGGGCGCCCCGAAATACGCGAAGGCCATGTCTTCGGAATAGAACTCCGTGACGCCGTCCCCGTCGGCATCCTTGAGCATGGCGCCCGAATCCTGGCCCTCGAAACGGGCCATCAGCGCCGGAACCTCCCCGAGCGAAAACACCAGATAGGAAAAGCAGCAGTGCGCCCCCCCGCTGTAGGTCTGCAGGACCAGTTCCTCCTGGCGATCGCCGTCAATATCGCAAACCGTCGCACACCGCTTAAGCACCTCCACGAATTCGTTCACGGAGTGCTCAAAGACCACTGCGTCGCCTTTGCTGAACTCGATACGGCTCTGCCAATACAGGTCGCTCGGCCCGAAAATGCGGATGGTATACGGACGGTACTGGATCTGCTCGCGCAGCACCTCGGGGCCCGGGGCTTCCTGGGCAGGTGCGGCGGCAGACAAGGCCAATGCGGCTGCAACGCTCAAAACAGCAACGGACACGCGCATGTTAAACCCCTCCCTGGCCGCTTGCGGCGACAAATTGTCTGCCCAGAATTTGCAGACACTATCTAACGCGGCTCCGGCTGCCCGGTCATTTCCGGATGATCGCGGCGGACCAGTCCTCGGCAATACGGAGTTCTGTATAGGTTTTTCCATCCTGGTTGACCCAGGGGGCTTCGAAACCCTCGACTTCGCGGCCCTCGTCGTTAAAGACGTGGACCTCGTGGCGGGAGGCGTCGCCCCATCCGAAGAGGCCGCTCCGGTTCGTGATGATGCGTTCCTCGCCGATAACATACCCTTCGTGCAGCTCCAGCGGCGTGATGGGGTACATGTAACGGGTGAGGTGGTGGTGCGTGGGGATGACCAGCACGTCGTTGTACCAGTGATAGAGGCACCCGTAATCGAGCGCGGCAAGCATGACGCGGTACGCGTCCAGCTCACTGCGCTCGGTCAGGTGATCGCCCAGCGCGATGGGCGAATACAGGTGGTTGTGGGTGCAGTTGGTGATGCTCCCGGTTTCCACGAAGCACGGAAAATGCAGATCCACCATGGCCTGCGTAAACGGGGCGCCGTTGCCGATCAGGGGGCCGCGCGCCAGGATCCGTTTGGCCAGCGCCACGCGCCATGACTCGCTCAGCAGCGTCACCGACGATTTCAGCCGCACGACGTCCATCGTTTTCGGATCGATGTCGCCCGAGACGCCGTCCCATGGCCCGCCGAAATGGTACATGACGCGGCTGTACCCGTGTTCGTCCCAATACACGCCGTCGGCGCCGATCTCGTCAAGAATGATGTCGACGTTTTTCGCGATGGCTGGGCCGTAACTGTTGGTCTCGGTGGGAATGAACAGGCGCAGTTTGGGGCTGCCGTAGTCGGCCTGGCTGCCGTCGGCGCCCAGGGTGCGGGCATCCGCGAAGCGCTCGGGCCCGTCCTCGGAAACGTCCAGAAAACAGTGGAAATACACGAGGTATCTGGCCTCCGGATAGAGCCGGCGAAACCGCGCGAAGGAGGTCGTGAACGAATCGTGCGGCACCTGCTGGAACCCGGTGCCGTGGCACGGTTCCCCGTTGACGATCAGATGGCCGATACTGGCGCACACATACAGCGGGTTTTTGAAATTAAGGAAGCTCGAGAGCAGTTCATCCGACCACTGGTCGGTGATACTGTCCGCGCGCAGGAACGCGAACCCGCCGTCAATGAGGAAATTGGCGTTCATCAAACGGCGCGCGGCATTAATGAACCGCCAGTAATCCGGAGTTTCCGTGGGGACAATGAGCCAGCGAGTGCTGTATTCGCCGCCCGGAGGAAGCACCAGGTTGTTGTCGGCCAGCCCGAGGCTGTTATTCATGGCGTAGTTGGCCACGTGAATGCGAAACACGTCTTCCCGCGGCAACAGGCCGACGCCGGCCCGCGAGGTGGTTCCAAACGTGGTGGGATTGTGAGACGACGCGCTCTTCCCGGCGAGCCCCGGCTGAGGCAGCCCCGCCAGCCAGAGGCCCTGGAGGCCCTCGACCTGGATCTCGTGCCGGTGCATGAGGGCAAGGTTACCCTCGGTAAGGTTGGTGAAGGTATCGGTGACCTCCAGTCCTTCGGGAAGGCGCGTCACGTTCCGGCTGTGGCGGAAATAATCACAGGACCCGGTCTTCCACGCCGGTTCGGGGCACGAGAAGCGGCTCTCCACGACGAACGTCTCGCCCGCGACCGTGACTTCGATGCGTGCGTTCTCCAGTTCGCGGAAGTCGAAGGCCGTGTCGCGCGTCTGGAGGGGGGCATAGACCTCGAGCGGTCCCGTGGGCGGTCCGGCCTTGGGTTTGGGAGGCGGCGGCGGAGTACGGAACACGAGCGCGCCATCCCCGGCCACCAGGACCCGGTCGACGGTTTCGGCGGCCGCGTTTTCGATGGTCAGCGTGTTCTCGCCTTCATGCAGCACGCCCGTCACGTCGAGCTGGAACTCGCACGCTTTGACGCCCTCCAGGAGCCCGTAATGCGTGTCCTGGTCGGCCTTCTCGAAGTCGGGCGCGTAATAGGTGGTGAGCCGTTCGCCTGAATGCATCGAGTACATGGCGCCATTGCGCGAGAGGACGCGCGCCGGTTTGTCCACCAGGCGGTCGCCGGTCAGCGGCTGGCCGTTCAGGAGCAGCCGCAGCGCGGGGGTATGTCCCGCGACGCGCTCCGTATCGAGGCGGGCTTTCAGGAAGAGGACGGCCAGTTTGCCCTCGGGCGTGGGCGGCGCAGTGATGGTCATGGCCTTCGTTTCGTCCCGTTGCAGGCGCAACTCGTCGAACAGGGGCACGCGGCCGGCGCGCTCGGGGGGGACGCCATCCGTCCCGGAGAGCAGCGCCGGAATCAGACGTGAACGGCTGTGGCCCCACGCGGCGCTCGAGAGCGCCAGCATGGCTTCCTGGCGCGCTTCGGGACCGTCCGTGTCCGACAAGGTTACTTCGATGCGAAGGAAGGCGCCCGTCTCGGGGGTGACGCCGAAGAACGTCCAGGGAATAGCCGCTTCGAGAACGTATCCCTCGGCCGTGCGGGCCGACGCAATCCGCGCCCCCTCGACCGGCTGGGCTTCCGGACGGTAGCAATACGCTTCGGGGGGGCAATCCGTGAACGAGTCGCCGCTACTCTGAAAATTGCCCGGGCTGAGCGCCAACTGGTACTGACCGGAACCGAAGGTCTCCCGGCCGGGGTCGATGTCCGGGGCGGCGTCGAGATAGAGCTCGACGTGATCGCCTTTCCAGATGTTCGCCCCGCGCTGGGTCTGGTGGATAGTGTCGTCGACCACTTCGGCGGCGATGAACAGGTATTCCTGCCGCCACGCCAGGCGCACGGTTCCGTGCAGATCCGCGGGACCGGCCCAACTGTTCTCGCCCCAGACCGCCTGTTCCGGCGCGCTGATGAGACGGGCGTTGGGAACGCGCTCCCAGTCGCCGAGGCTGCCGTCCACCGCGATGGGCGGATCGGGTTTCAGCGGGATGCCGATGGTCTCGGGCGGAGCGGACGCTGCCGTGAAACCGAGCCCCAGGACCAGGGCCAGGAGGGCGGACGTGGTGCGAATCATGAGATTCTCCTTCGCGTACGGTGGAATTGGTTTCAGTATGCGGTAATACCGGGGAAAATCCAAGTGATCGGAGTGATGGGAAGTGTAGGAAGTATGGGAGGAGTTGTTCTTGTGGGTGTCCCCCGGCCCTGGGGTGAAATCGGCTGGCGTGCCCAGCCCGCTGGTGATAGAGTGTTGGCATGGATACCGTTGCGTCAATGCCATCGCGCCACGCGGTGCCCGTGGTGCGCGAGATCACCTGCAAAACGGTGTTGAACAAGTGCAGCATCAGCGATTATTCGTTGAACTGCTACGTCGGCTGCGCGCACAGCTGCGCCTACTGCTATGCCCGCTACATGCAGCGGTTTCATCCCCATCAGGAACCCTGGGGCTGCTTCGTGGACGTGAAAACCAACGCGGTCGAGGTGCTGCAAAAGCAGGTGCGCCGCCTGCCCCCCGGTTCGGTCTTCATGAGCAGTGCCTGCGATGGCTGGCAACCGCTCGAACGTACCTGGGGACTCACCCGTGAATGCTGCCGCATCCTCCTGGAACACGGATTCCGGGTCCATGCCTTGACCAAAAGCGCGTTGATTCTGCGCGACCTCGACATCTTCGCCAACGGCAACGCCCGCATCGGCGTGACCGTCACGACACCGGACGAACGCCTCGCCGCGCTCTGGGAACCCGGCGCCAACACGGTCGCGGCACGCTTCGAGGTTCTGGCGCGGGCCCGCGACGCAGGCATCGAGACGAGCATCATGTTCGGACCGCTCCTGCCATTTCTTTCAGACGGCGAGGCCTCGCTGGACGCCCTTTTCGCGCTGGCCGCCCGCCATCAGGTCGATGTCATCTGGGTGGACACCCTCAATCCCCGCCCGAAAGTCTGGGAATCGGTCCGCGCGATAGTGCGCCGTGAGTTTCCCGAGTTGGAAGAACGCTATCGCCGGATGCTCTTCGCGCCCGTGGTGCGGACCGCCTACGTCAACGCCCTGCGCGAGTGGGTCCATCGCGCCGCCAGCAAATACGGCGTCGTGGACCGGCTCGCGGGATGCCCCTGACCCATCCGGTCGAGACGCCGGCGGCTACTCCTGCGCACACGGCGCAATCCGGTCCGGGAGCACGCGTACCCGTTGCGCCAGCAGCGGCATGGCGCGTTCGGCGTTCATGTAAGTGCACAGCAACACGTCCGGCTCCACCTCCGTGACCGTCCCCATGGCCCAGACGGGATAATCGATCACGGTGCCCGCGTCCCAGTGCAAACCGCCGTCGCGACTGACGTTCACGGCGTAGTGCGGATACCGGTGCGCGCAGACCATCGCCCCGGAAGCCGTCTTCGCCATGGACTGCGCGTATCCCGGGAAGGTCGCGCGGCTGGCGGCATCCCACGTCGCTCCTCCGTCGTAGGACCAGCACTGCCACATGTACGGGCTGTACACCGGCCGGATCAGGGCGGTCACGGTCTGCCCGGTCACCACGGCCGTCGGCTCGGTGAAATCCAGCGACCCCGGGACGGTCCCCCGCTCCGTACCGGTCCACGACGGCCGATCCAGCTCGATGGGCGCCGACCATGTCGCGCCCGAATCCGCGCTGCGAATCACGTAGGCCTTGCAGTGGGTCGCGCCCCAAGTACGGACATCGGTGAACGTCGCCCCTTCGTCCATCGCATTGCCCAGCAGGAACCGCATCAGTACGCCGTCACTGTTTTCCGTCACGGGTCCGTACGGCACGAGGTTCCTGGGCGTGACCGGCCATTCGGGCGCGACCGATGAAGCGACCGGCTCAGACCACGTGACGCCGTTGTCCGTTGATTCGCTCATCGAGATCTCCGGCACAGGGTTCCCGGTCTCCGCCGGGGGCCTGTACACCATGACCATGAGGCGCCCGGACGATGCGCAAAACAGGCCGTTTCCGTAATCGGTGACCGTCCCCAGGAACTCGGGCAAGGTCTCGGGAGCCTGCCAGGTCCGGCCCTTGTCCGTTGAGCGCACAAGCTGATTTCCCGCCGCAATCAACACGTCCCCGTTGGGGGCGATACAGGCGCTGGGCATTTCCGCACTGGACAGTCCGACCGTGAAAGCATGCGAGGGAATCACCATTTCCGAGTTCCATGGCAAAGCCTCTGTGGATGGTCCGGAGACCCGGATGTTGCGGAAGCGGTACCAGCCGTAGCCCGCGAGCCCCACAAAGCCGGAAGCATACGTCCCGTCATCCACGCGAACGGCATGGCGTCCGTCCACCCACACGTCGAGCGCGGGCCCTCGCGCGACCACGCGGACGTGGTACCAGCGGTCGGTTTCGCTGGGGACGCCGGGCACCCATTCGGCGGCGAGATGGCGAAGATACGCGTCGCCCTCAATCCTGGCCACGGCGGCCCAGAAGTGTTTTGCGCGGAGCTGTTGCCCACCCCACGGGAAATACACCAGGTACCCGTGGTTAAGATCCTGCGCGCGCAGCAGTACCCCCGCGCTCCCCGTGCCGGTCTCGCGATAGTCCCCGTTGAATTCGAATTCGAGTTCGAAATCGCCGTAGCCCTTTGCGATCCGGAATGCGCGGCTGTGGAGGTTCCGCGCATCGGGCGGCCGGATGACGCCCTCGGCATCCTGGGTCCATGCGTCACCGGAGAACCGCCAATCCGCGTCCAGCGCCAGTGCCTCGCCGGAAGGCGCGCCGTCTGCGTCAGGGGCCGCCTCCGGAAAGCCCACCTGTTGTCCTCCAACCTGCTGGACCCACTCGGCCGCGCGGCCCACGGTGGCGGCGTCGTTTGTGATCGTGAGAAACACCATGCCCTCGATCCGCTTCGCGTGCGCGAGTCGCAGCGCGGTGGCGGTCTGCTGCTCGAACTGCTCCGCCGTCATGGGCGTATTGTTGCCGTAATCATAAAGGTACAGCCCCAGGACGATCGGCGTTTCCGGAAACCGTTCCTCGAGACGGGCGACCGATGCTTCGATCTTGTCCAGATCCGTGGCGTGCCATACCCAGAGATTAATCACGTCGAGTTCGCGAAGGTAATCGTCGAGATGGGGCAGGTCGAGGTTCATGGTGTACACCACCCCCCAGAGTCTCACCTGGGGGCATTGCGCCCGGAGCAGCATGCGGAGTGCGGCGAGGTGTTCGGGCCGGAAACCCCGCCCGATCATCTGGCTGCTCATATCATCAAGCAGGGCGCCCTCGAGCTGTGGGCAGGTGCGCGCAACGGTCGCGAGACGCGCTGCCGTCTGCGCGTAGTCAAATGGCGGGCCGCCGTTGGGGTCATCGCACCCGATTTCCCATACCAGGCGCGACGCATGGGCCACGGCTGCCGTCTGGGCCATTGCCTCTGACTCATCGCGCGGAAGACCGTTCCCCGCCATCGCGACATTGGGGACCCCGAGGAGTTGCGCCCGTTCGGCGGGCGACGCCTGCGCGAAGGTGGCCGTACTATGCGGTCCGGGTTCCGCCATCTCCGCGTTGCCCCAGACCCAGAGCAGTTCGTGAATCGTGCGTCCTTCCGCCAACACCTGCGCATCGGCGGCCATGCCCGCCACCGCCACGAGCCCAAGACCCGCCAACGCCATTCGAACCAGAACACCCGTTCTCATGACCCGCCCCTCCGCACCGTTTTCAGACACCCTGCGCCCCTCAAACCCGTTTGGGGAACTCAGTACGCGCGAATCTCGAAAATGCGGGCGTGCTCGAGGCCGTTCGTTGCCGTCACCGTCACCCGGAGCGCGGAGACCTCCCCCGACGGTTTCACCTGGTGCACCCGGCGGCGCTGGTAGTTGCCTTTGACGTCGGCCAGGGGTTGCCAACCGTCCGCGCATTTCGCCTCGATGGTGTAATCGCGAACGGTCTCGGGCTGGGGCCGGCCCCAGTCCATCCGGGCGGCGTACGCGTCGGAATGCGTCAGCGTCAGCACGCGGTGCATGCCCGTGTCGAAGATCAACTGCACTTCGGAAACCGGCACCGGCGTGTCCCACTCCAACTGGAGCCACGCGGGCAGGCCCACGCCCGGCTCGCTCATCCAGCGGTGCAGGCCCGGCGCCGCGCGCTCGGGCTTTACCCCCCGAGGCCCGTGGGTGGAACGTGTCGGTCCCGAGATCACCTGGGCCGCCCCCCCGTTGGACTGGGCGCTCGACGCGGACACCCGGGCATCGCGCGCGCGGTCGTTCGGGTCCAGGTTCACCGCCCCGATCAGGTAGGCGTCGTCGCGCAACAGGCGTTGCTGGATCGTGGTCATGCTCTGCGGGTCCGCGGCCAGGTCCGCGGGCTCGATATTGTGTTTTACGGCACAGGCTGCCGCGGTGCCGACGCCCTGCCCGATTGCGGCGCAGGTGGCCATCACGCGCGTCGAGGCAAACGCGATATGCGTGGCCGAGATGTTGCGTCCCGCGAACATCAGATTGCGCGGCCCGGCCGAAACGCAGGTCCGCAAGGGGATGTCATACACGTGCTCGAGCTGGCGCTGCATACACGGATGTTCGCCCGGAGCGTCCACCCCTTCCGGGGGATGCGTGTCGATGGGCCAGCCGCCGTAGGCGATCGCGTCGTCAAACGGCCGCGACTCCTGCAGGTCCTGCTGGGTCAGTGTGTATTGACCGATGAAGCGCCGGCTCTCCCGTTTCCCGGGGAGAAAGCCAAACCAGTCCAGCACCCAGGTGTCCGCGCCGTGGTCGCCGCCGTTTTTGATGTGCTCCCAGACTCCGAGCAGGATCGCGAGCAGTTCATCCCGAATGACCTCGTTGTCCTTGATGACATCGAGATGCCCGCCCCACTCGAGCCACCAGTAGCCGTATTCGAGACCCCGATCGATGCCCACTTGTGCGTGCGGGCGGTGTTTGAGGTCGTCTTCGGTGAACCTGCGCGCCCACGGCGGCGCCGTGAACGGCACGGGATGCCCCAGATCGCGTCCCATGAAAAGGAGCGACGAGCCCAGGGTCTTGTCGTCCGCCGTTTCGGGCGCGAACGACTCGCCAAACGCGTCGCGTCCCTCGCGTCCCATACGGAACGGCGCCTGCGCCTCCACGCCGAGACGGCCGTCGCCGGTGCAATCCACGAACACCCTGGCCGCGATGGTGAAGCGGTCCTCGGTGGATTCCCGGTGCGCGATGGCGTGCGTGATGCGCGTGCCCTGGGTTTTCGCGCCGACGACGGCCGTGTTCAGCATGAGCTGGAGCCGGGGTTCGGCGCGGCACTTGTCGTAGAGAATCAGATCCAGCATCGACGCCGACCGCTGGGGGTTGTGCACGGCCGTGTCGAGCCGGATTTCTTCGATGATGCCGCCTTCGCGGGTCTCGGTCTCGAGTTCCGAGCCGCGCCCGCCCGAACAGTCCGCGCCGACAATGTGCATGCGGACCTCGCTGGAGGCGTTGCCGCCCAGGACCGGGCGGTCCTGGCACAGGATCACATTGGCCCCCAGCCGGGCCGCGGCCAGCGCGCACGGGACGCCCGCGGGCCCTCCGCCCGCGACGAGGATGTCGCAGCTCAGGTCGTGCTGATCCATAGGCTCCCCTTTCCCGATTCCGGGCCGGCGCGCCTCCCGCCGGTTCACTCCGGGAACAGATAGTCAATCAGCGCGGGGCCGTCCGAGAAATCGGGCACCATAATGTCCGCCCCCGCCTTGACCAGCCGCGGGTACTTGTCCATGTTCCAGCCATGGCCCCGGATTTCGTCCGACGCCACGCCGATCGATACGCAGTCGTTGTCTCTGGCGTTGCGGATTTCGACGGGGCCATCGCCCACAATCAGCACTTCCGAACCGTGAAGATTGTTCGTGGCGATGATCTCCTTGAGGACCATCTCCTTGTTGTAGTCCTTGTATTCGCGGAGCGCGCCCCAGATCTCCTGGAAATACGGTGCGACACCCACCAGACGCGCTTCGTTGCGCACGTCGTCGCGATCCGTGCCGCTGAAGATGTACATCGTGACGTTCTTCCGGGAAAGGCGTTCCAGGAAATCCAGCGCGCCGCGCAGCGTGACGTCTTTGGGCGTGAGCGTGCCGTTCTCGAGGTCCTTGATGCGCTCGTTCACGCATTCCATGAGGCGATCGTTGTAGATCTTCTTATATCCCTGCGCGTCGAGGATCTGATCGTCGGGCACGAGACCGCGGGCCTGCACCATCTCGACCAGCCGTTCCATCTGCAGGATGGTCTGGATGCCGGTCGACTCCTCGATGTACTCGCGCACGTCGTTTTCGATCTCGGGCAGGCACGACGGAGAGCCGCCCCCGCTGATCATCTCGACCATGAGCGGGCCCATGACGAGTTGCCAGCCTTCGCGCAAGAGGCTGACCGTTCCGTCAAAGTCGAACAGGACGTGCTTGAAACGGCCCCGCTCGACTTCGTTGATGACGTTGATTTCCGTTCCGGGAAGTTTTGTGCCTTTCATACTACCTCGTTATTCCACCATGAATTTGACCAGTGTATGTACCGGGTAACCCTGCAACTGTTCGCGGCCGTTCAACAACGGCAGCTCGATCACAAACGCAATCTCGACGATCTCCGCGCCGAGCCGCTCCACCAGCCGTGCCACGGCGCGCATCGTGCCGCCTGTCGCCAGCAAATCGTCAATCAGCACGACCCGGTCGCCCGCGCTCAAGGCATCCTTGTGCACCTCAAGCGAATCCGTCCCGTATTCGAGCTGGTACGACTCCGAGAGGGTCTCGGCGGGAAGCTTGCCGGGCTTGCGCACCGGCACAAACGGCAGCCCCAGCGCGTACGCGAGCGCCGCCCCGAACATGAACCCGCGAGCCTCGGCGCCGACGATCGCATCCACGCGCTGCTCCGCATACCGTTCCCGCCAGCCGTCGATCACGCTCCGGAAGGCCGGGCCGTTCTTCACCAGCGTCGTGATGTCTTTGAACTGAATGCCCGGCTTCGGAAAACCCGGCACATTGCGAATCAGCGGCGCCAAATCCATCCCGTAACGTCCCTCCCTCTGCTGGTAACAGATTGCCGCGCCCAGGCGGCGCGCAGCGTTATACAGGCGGGACGGGGGCCGAATCAACCGCCGGGCGCGCCGGACGGCCCATCCCGGCTTCGTTACGGCCGGAAATCGTCCGCGTGTTCCGCAACAAACACGCGCAGTCGGCGCATCACATCCTTCTCGATCTGCCGGATGCGTTCCCGGGTCAATCCGAACTGTTTGCCCGTTTCCTCGAGGGTATGCGCCTCGCCATCCATCAGTCCGTAACGGAAACGCATGATCTCCGCTTCGCGTCCCGTCAACTGCTGCATGAGTTGCTCGAGTTGCTGATCCACTTCGATCTGCGCAATGGCTTCGTCGATGCGGCGCGGCTCGAGGCTCTCGGGAATGCCGCGGCCCGCGTCATCGTCGGTGGTCTCGAGCTTATCGAGCGGGCTGACATCTTCCACGAACGATTGCAGTTTCTTCGCTTCCGCGACCTTGATGCCCAGCACGCGCGCGACTTCTTCCGGCTCGGGTTTTTTGCCGGTCTTGATGTAGAGTTCTTCGGCCGCCTTTTTGTATTTCGCGATGTTGTCGGTCACATAGACCGGGATGCGCACCGTGCGCCCGTAATTCGACAGCGCGCGCGTGATCGCCTGGCGGATCNNCGGATCCACCAGGTGGCATAGGTCGAGAACTTGCAGCCGCGCTCCGGATCGTAGCGTTCCACCGCCTTCAACAACCCGACGTTGCCTTCCTCGATCAGGTCCTGCAGCGGCAATCCGTAATACAGGTACTTCTTCGCGATACTGACCACAAGACGAAGGTTGGAAACAATCAGCTTGCGGCGCGCCTCGCCGTCTCCCTGCTGCGCCCGGCGGGCCAGGCGGACCTCTTCCGTCGTCGAGAGCAAGGGAATCCTTGAGATCTCGCCCAGATAGGTGCTTAAGCTGCCGTCCTTCACCTTCTGCATGCTGTTGCCCCAGTTGTACACCGCGCCCGACGCGGTACAGAAACGCTCCCGGACTCGCGCAAACCTGTCGGGCCGTGTAAGGCTACCTCCACCTGCAACAACTTACGGTAGTCTGGTTAACCGCAACTTGTCAAACGATTTGCCTGCTTCGCGCGGCTTTTCGCGACATACAGGCCGTACCTTTCGCGCCTTTTCAACGTTTTCGCACGAAGCGACTCGAAAGCGACGAACCGAGCATAAGACTAACAGCCGGCGACACCGCGATATTCGGGGCAGGGGCCATCAGCCTGTCGGCTCGCGGGGTCCGTAGGAGAGAGCGGAGAACGGGGACATGTTCCAAGC
>DDYW01000112.1:16230-20701 GCA_002348185.1 Candidatus Hydrogenedentes bacterium UBA2224
CAGGCGCGGCGTTGTGCAGCCCCGCGGCGCGACCGCGTCGCTTCGTTCGAAGGCGGGTACGGGCCGCCACAATTTGACATTCGGCGGGACAGTCGACAGAATCCCCGCGTTATGCAGGATGAGAATGAGAGATACATGGGCTACGCCCTGTGTGAGGCCCAGCGCGCCATGGACATCGGCGAGGTGCCCATCGGCTGCGTTATTGTCAGCGAAGGGCAAGTCGTTGGAAAGGCCCACAACCAGCGCGAGCTGTTGCAGGACCCCACCGCCCATGCCGAAATCCTCGCGATCACCCAGGCGGCCGCGCACTTCCAGAGCTGGCGGCTCGAAGGCGCCAGACTCTACGTCACGCTGGAACCGTGCGCGATGTGCGCCGGCGCCATCATCCTCGCCCGAATCGCCGAGGTCTACTTTGGCGCCTACGACTCCAAGGCGGGCGTCTGCGGCAGTCTCATGAACCTCCTCGAGGATTCCCGGTTTAACCACAACCCCAAACTCTATCCCGGCCTCCTGGCCGACGAGTGCGGCGCGCTCCTCAGCGGGTTCTTCCGGCGTATCCGCGAAGACGCCTCCCAGCATCCCAAACCCGGCCCTCACCGGAACTGATTTGGTCCGGGGAAGTGCTTTGCGCATCCCGGGTTGGGGGCGGACTTCATAACGCCTCCCCGGACTTGCTATACTCTGACGTATTCCGCGAATGCCGCGCGTGAGGCTGCTGTTTCTGGAGAAGGGATGCGGCGCCGCGCGCGAAACTCCGCGCCGTGCGGCCACCTGAATGGCAACAAAGGGAACCGATTATGAGCGATGTACTGCCCCAGTTGATCGAGATGACGCGTTATCTGGCCGACCCTGCCAAAGGTCTGGCCATCCTCGGAGAAGGCAACACGTCCGCGCGCATCGATGACGACACCTTTTATGTGAAGGCCTCCGGCTCTTCGATGGTCAATATCGACGCCAATGGATTCGTGAAGGTCTCGATTTCCAAGGTCATCCCGCTGCTGGACGAGCCGGACGCGGGCGATGCGGACGTGCAGGAGGCCTTCCAGAACGCCATGATTGACGCCCCGGAAGGGAAACGGCCGTCGGTCGAGGCCATCCTCCACGCCATCCTGCTTCAGGTGCCGGAATTCGCCTTTGTCGGCCACACCCACCCGACCTACACCAACATGATCCTGTGTTCGCGGAACTGCGCTGAAGCCGCGCGCGGCCGCCTCTTCCCGGACCAGATCGTTTCGATGAAACACAAGTCGGTCTATGTGCCGTATACCGACCCGGGCCTGCCGCTTGCCCGCGAGGTCAAGCGGCGTTTCGAGGCGTTCGTGGCCGAAGAAGGCGTGCTGCCTTCCGTGATTCTGATGCAGAACCACGGGCTCATCGTCATGGGCAATACGCCCCGCGCCGTGGCCAGCGCGACCGACATGACCGAGAAATCCTCCAAGGTCGTCGTAGGCACCTATGCCATGGGCGGCCCTCATTTCCTTGCGCCGAAAGACGTTGAGCGCATCTTCACGCGGCCCGATGAGGCCTACCGCCTGAAGTCCATCACCGGAAATCAATAACCACGAACACCGAGAAGGAGATGTCGTTGTGGGTACTATGAATGACTATCGCGAGGCCGCGTCCCCCTTGCCGAACACCTACAAAGCGTGGCAGATTTTCGGCGCGGGATTTGAGAACATCGGCAAGGACGGTAAGCCGACCACCCTCGAATTGCGTCCGCCGAAGGACAATGAGATCCTCCTGCGGGTGGACGCGCTGGGCCTGTGCCTCTCCGACATCAAGATCATCCGGCAGGGCAGCGCCCATCCCCGCCTGCGCGGCCGCGACCTGGCCACCGACCCCACGGTACTCGGTCACGAATGCTCCGTAACCGTGGTCGCCGTGGGCAAGCAGTGGCAGGACATGTTCAAGAAGGGCGAGCGGTACATCGTGCAGGCCGACATCTACTACAAAGGCCTGAACTACGCCTTCGGCTATATGATCCCCGGCGGCCTGGCCCAGTACTGCTACCTCGATGAGCGCGCCCTCGCCGGCGACGAAGGCTGCTACCTGCTGCCCGTCCGCGACGAGACCGGCTACAGCCAGTCGGCCCTCTCGGAACCCTGGGCCTGCGTCGAAATGTCCTACAACCTGGAAGACCGGCTCGTGCCGAAATCCGGCGGGGCGATGCTCGTCGTCGCCACCGACACCGACGCCGCGAAACGCGCGTACCCCGACGCGAAGGTCGTCCTCCCCCAATCTAAAAACCTGCCCGACGGCCCGTTTGACGACATCGTCGTCATGGAGCCCACGCCGGCCGTCGTGGACGCCCTGGCGGGCCGACTCGCCCCGGGCGGCGTGATGTTTCTCATTGGAGACCCTGCCGAGGACGGCATGGTCACCCTGGACATCGGCCGAATCCACTACGAAAACAAGCGGTTCTTCGGCGGCGGCGACGACGTTACCGCGGCGGGCAAGGCCAATGCGCGCGCGGACCTCCTGCCCCAGGGCAGCTCGCTGTTTATGGGCGCGGGCGGCCCCATGGGCCAGATGCACGTCCAGCGGGCCATCGAACTTCCCTGCGGCTCCAAACGTGTCGTCGTGACCGACCTGGACCGCCAGCGTCTCGACCACATCGAAATGCGATTCGGCGACATGGCCAAAGCCAAAGGCGTCGAACTGTTTACGCTGTCCCCCTCCGAGTTCGGGTCGCAGGAGGAGATGAACGCGAAAATCCGGGAGCTTTCGCCCAACGGCTACAACGACGTGTGCGTCCTGGCCCCCGTGGCGCCGCTGGTAACGCAGGCCTGCGGTTTCGCGGCCGACAACGCGCTCGTGAACGTATTTGCGGGCATTCCCATCGGCAACCCCGCCCAGATCCGGCTCGGCGATCTGTGCCGGGGCATCAAGATCATCGGCTCCAGCGGCTCCCGGATCCGGGACCTGCGCCGCATCCTCGAAATGGTCGAACAGGGCGAATTGAACACCGACATGAGCGTCGCCGCCATCGGCGGATTGAACAGCGCCCGCGAAGGCCTCGAAGGGGTGCGCGATGCGCGCTTCCCCGGGAAAACGGTCATCTACACGCAGATCATCGATCTGCCTCTGATGGGCCTCGATGAAATCCCCGAACGAATCCCCGAGCTCACGGACAAACTCGGCCCGCAAGGCTGCTGGACCAAGGAAGCCGAGGCCGCGCTGTTGGAGAAATACCTGTCATGAAACGACTTCACGATAAGAAGGCGATCGTCACCGGCGCGGCCCAGGGACTGGGCGCGGCCATCGTCGAACACCTCGCCGAAGAGGGCTGCGACGTCATCGCGTGGGACGTCCAGCTCGACAAGGTGCAGCAATCGGCCAGCGAGATTGGCGCCAGAACGGGGCGCATGGTCGCCGCAACGGCCGTTGATGTGACCGACCCCGAAGCCGTCCGCGGCGCCGTCGAACAGAACGTGCGGGAGTTGGGCGGCCTGGATGTGTTCGTCTCGAACGCGGGCATCCTGATCTCGGGCGACTCGCTCGAATTCGACGCCGCAAAATGGCGGCGGGTGATCGATGTAAACCTTGTCGGATATTTTATTTGCGCGCGCGAGGCCGCCCGGGCCATGCTGCAGACTGGCGGGGGTTCGATCATCCAGATCAACTCCAAATCCGGCAAGAAAGGCAGTTTCCGCAATAGCGCCTACGCGGCAAGCAAATTCGGTGGCATCGGCGTGACCCAGAGCCTCGCTCTGGAGTTCGCCGAACAGGGCGTCCGAATCAACAGCGTCTGTCCGGGCAATCTGCTGGACTCGCCCTTGTGGGTTGACAGCCTGTTCAAGCAGTACGCCGCCAACCAGGGGATCAGCGAAGCCGAAGTGCGCCAGAAGTACATCGACCAGGTTCCCATGAAACGCGCCTGCCAGTACCGCGACGTCACGAATGTCGTTGTGTTTCTGGCCTCGGATGACGCCTCGTACATGACCGGACAGGCCATCAACGTCACCGGCGGCCAGGAGATGCGGTAATCGGGGCCCGCTGAAATCCCTCAAACCCAGCAAGAAAACTAGCTATTTATTGTCTCTAATACATATCGTGTCCGTGGTGTCTCCGGCCGGACAAATACGGATAATCCTTATTAAGGTTTAGGCGTACTCTGCCGATAATACGAGTGGAGGAGCAGGAGGCTCTTCCAACCCGGGCGCCAGGAGGTCAGCGCAATGGACACCATTACACCCATTGCCGGCGCCGGGCCCAGCCAGGCGCAGATACGTGTACAGGAGCAGGCCGCGGTTGCGGCCAGGCAGGATGCGGTCGCGGAAGGCATTAGCGAGGCGGCTATCAAACTGGTTCAATCTGCGATGGCGAGCCCGGACGTTGGCAACTCCATCAACATGACGGTATAGAAATCGCCGGATACTCCGGAAGAGTTCCCATGCCTGAGGGTGATCCTTGCCCTCAGGCATGGTCTGTTAAGGCGGTCTGTCGATGGTAAGCGTCCGGTAGACCCCAT